>DATHRY010000082.1:0-20355 GCA_035464715.1 Longimicrobiales bacterium | reverse complement strand
CAGCCCGTCCACGACCCGGATGGCGGCTCCGCCGGTGTCGAGAGCGACTGCTCCCGTCTGTAGCCGCGCGAAGCGGCTCGCGGCGGTCCCCGTGTCGGCGGGGTCCACCGTGAGGTCGGCGACCCGGTCTCCGACCGAGGCTGGCTCCGCCTGCGCCCCGCCGGTGACCTGCCGGGCGCGCTCCAGCGTCCGGGCCACGTCCTGGGGCACCACCTGGGAGCCCTCCACGCCCCGGTCCGAGACCGGGGGCACCAGGGCGGATGTCTCGTCCTCCTCCGCCCGCCCGAGGCTCGACGCCGCGTCGGCCTCGGAAGTGACGGGCGAGGTGGTGGTCACCGGCACGGTACGGGGCAGTTGTATCTGGTACTGGATCGACGGCCGGTCCAACGTCGCCTGCCGCGCCCACCATCCCGCCCCCAGGGCCACCACGAACGACGCCGCCCAGGCCAGCCGGCGACGGGCGGAAGCCCCTCCCCGGCCCTTCCCCGACCCCTCCCGAGATCCCTTCTCGGACCGGGCCCTCAGGTCCTCGAAGGGCGGCATGTCCACCCCGCCCACCGGGCTCCCCGCCAGGATGGCGTCGGCCTCGGCGCGCACCGTCTTCTCCGCCTCGAGGCGCTCCGCGCACTGCGGGCATTCCCGGAGGTGGACCCGGATCCGCTCCGCGTCCGCCGCCGGGTGCACCTGGTCCAGCGCCCCGTCCAGGTAGGCGTGCAGATCGCCTTCATCCACGTGCGACATCGGTGTCCTCCCCTGCTCGCCAGGCCTCGGCCAGGCGCTTGCGGGCTCGGGACAGGGTGGTTCCCACCGCCCCGACCTTGAGCCCCAGATGGTCTGCGATCTCCGGATACCCCATTCCCGCCTCGTGGAGGAGGAGGGCCTCCCGGTCCCGTTCCGTGAGCGTGTCCAGCGCGGCCCGGAGCCGATCCGCTCGTTCCCGGGCCTCGAGCCGCTCCGAGGGATCCTCCACGGCCTCCTGCCGCACCTCGGCCTCGGCCTTGAGGAGTGTCAGATGCTTCTTCCGCCGGATCCCGGTCCGGGCCTCGTCCCGGGCCAGGTTCGAGGCGACCCGGAAGAGCCACGCCCGGGGCTGGTCCGGCTCCTGGCCCAACCCCCGCACGAAGGCCTCCTGGGCCAGGTCCCGGGCCCGGTCCGGATCCCACACCTTGCGGTGGAGGAACCGGACCAGGTCCGGGAAGGTGCTGCGGTACACCGCCGGCCAGTCCACGCTCACGGCGAGACGGCCTCCCGGAACAGGGTCACCAGCCGGCGCAGCTGCCGGTCACGGAGGTCGCTCGTCCCCCCCGCCTCGAAACGGAGGTTGAGCGCCCGGCCGTGGAGCAGCACGGGCCCCTGGAGCCCCGCCAGGGAACGCAGCTCCGGCATCTCCCGGAGCACGGCGAAGTACGCTTCGCTGAAGGGTTCGATGATCTCCTCCCGGTCGGTGCGCGCTGGGGTCTGATCCATCCATACCCCGTCCAGCCGCGCCAGGACCCGTCCCGCCATCGCCCGGACCTCCCGGCCTCCCATGTTCCTGGCCAGCGAGCGCTCCAGGTCGGACTCGGCTTTGTCCAGCATGTCGGCCGACGACGCCTGGCGCAGCCGCTGGGCCTCCTCGGCCTCGCGGACGGCCACGGCGCCCGTGGCGGCTCCCGGAGTCCTCGACAGCGCCTGGCTCTGCAGCGCCACCAGGGGCATCACATCCCGGGGGAGGGATCGGGCCCCGTCCCGGTCCGCCACCACCGCTTCCGGCTCGGTCACCAGGTACGAGGTGTACCGGCTCGGCAGCCCGTATCGCAACGCCACCGCCCGGATCTCCTCCACCAGCCCCTCGGTCTCGCCCTCGGTCCAGATCTGCCGGGTGAGGTGTCCGAGCTTGCGGGACGCCCACAGCCGGGGGATGAAGGCGTTGGCCTCGGTCATCTCGGGGAAGCTCCCCTCGGCCTGGAAGGTCTCCGTCTCGCCCGCCCGGCGCCCCCGGATCCGCACCGCGCCCTCCCCGTCCCCCCGGTACCGCCCGAAGAGGATGAGGTCCTCGCCGTCGAACAGATCCGGGAGCTGCACGGGATGGATCTCCCGGAAGCGCACCGGGGCACCGTCGATCTCCAGATCCGTCAGCACCGGATGACGGATGCGTGCGGCCAGCAGTCCCACGGCCCGTTCCACGTCCTCCCCCGGCTCCACGTATTCGGTGCTGCCCCGCCCCGCCTCGCTCAGGCGGTCCAGCAGGTGGGTGTTCACGTCGGGCCCCACGCCGAAGGCGAAGACCCGGGCACGCCCCGCACGGGCTTCGGCCCGATCCGCCAGTCGCTCGGGGGACTGCTCACCGACCGAGGGAAGACCGTCCGTGAGGAAGAGGACCATGGGCAGCCGCTCCCCTTCGGACTCGAGCCCGAAGGCCTCGTCCAGGGCGGCCTCGATGTTGGTGCCCCCGTCGGCGCCGATGCGGTCCACCCAGTCCCCGGCCTCCCGCAGGGTGGCCTGGTCGGCGGTGCTCCACTCGCTCCGGAACCGCCGCACCGCGTTCGAGAAGGTCAGGAGGCGGAAGCGGTCCCCGGGGGAAAGCGTGCCCAGGAGGGTGTGCAGCGCCGCCCGGGCCTGCTCGATCTTGTCCCCGGACATGGAGCCCGAGACGTCCAGGACCACCGTCACGTCACGGGGCTGGGGGCGTGCGGTCGCGCGGCCCGGGCTCAGCGTCAGCATGAAGTATCCGTCCTCTCCCGCGGGCCGGTGGGTGGCCAGGGACACGGCTACGTCCTGGTCGGCCAGGGGCAGGAAGAGGGAGAAGCGATCCTCCAAGGGGTCCTCCACCTCGATCTCCAGGAGCCCCCCGTCCCGCTCCACGGTCAGGGCGTGGGTCGGTGAGAAGGGATCCAGGAAGTCGTCCGGGGTCTCCACCACGATGTGGAACCGGGTGTCCACGGCTCCGCCGCCGGTCCGCCGGGGCCGGATCTCGTCGGTGGGGCCCATGGTGCGATCGACGCGTCCGCGCGCCCCCGCCGCGTAGCGGAGCTGGAGCGCGTTCCCCGCCCGCCCCAGGAGCTGGGTGTAGCGCAGGGTCACCTTGCGCTCGTCTCCCGGCTCGATGGGGAAGACCCGGGCCCGGATCAGCCCCTGGCCCGCCAGCTCCAGAAGGGCGGGATCGGCCCGGCGCCGGACGATCTCCTCGTAGATGGCCCGGGCCTCGCCGGCGTCCATCATCTCGCCCCGGAGCTCGGTCTCCCCCTGGAAGAGGGAGAAGCCCTGGAAGACCGCCTCTCCCGGCAGCGGATACAGGTAGTGGCCCTCCGCCACCCGGCCACCCCCGTTCCGGAACCACTCCGTCACCTCGACCCGGGCCACGCGGCCGTCGATCCGGACCTCCACGTGGCTCCGGATCTTCTCCACCGCGGCGCCGTTGACGATGGCTGGGGGCTCGATCCACCCCTGCGCCTCCGCGCCCGCCGGCGCCGAAGCCGCGGCCACCGTCAGGCCGGCGGCGATCCCCAACGCCGGCATCCACCGCCGCAGACCCGACCGCGGCACCCGCTCGCCGGCACCCCTCCGTCCCCGCCGATCCTCGACTCGTCCGTCCATCCTCGCCTCCCGGTCCGGACCCCGTGCCGGGGGTGCCCGGCGGGGTCGATTCGCATGCGTTCGACCCGGATGACGTCCGAGGTGGAGGATCTTGCACACCTCGGCTGAAGCGTGCGATCAGGTGCGGGCTCAGCCGCGGGGGGGGGGCGGCTCCTCGGGCCGTGCGTGCTTCTGGGCGCCCGGCTCCTCGCCCGGCTCCTTCCGTCCGGCGCCGGGCTCGTCCCCCGGCTTCCGCTTCCGGGAGCCCGGCTCGTCGCCCCCCCGGACCAGCTCCTCGATGCGACCCAGCAGGGAGTCGCTTCCCGCCTCGCTGGCCCCGAAGAGCCCGTCGTCGTCCAGCTCCTCGGACTCCAGGCGGGACACGGCGCCGCTGAGGTTGAGCCACAGGTCGAAGCGCTCGCTCATGGCCAGCACCGAATAGAAGAGCCGCGGCTTGCGCCCGCCGCCGGACAGGAGGTCCAGGACGAGGGCCCCCACGGAGAGGGCGGCCAGGACGCCGTCCTTGGCGGCGTCCAGGAGGAGCTTGAGCTGGAAGATGGCGAAATCCCGGATCACCACGCTCCGGCGTGCCTGGATCCGGCGACGGGTTCGGCGCTGAGGTCTGTTCATGGCTCCTCCCTACGAGGCCTGGAGCGGCTCCGCTTCACGACGGGGACCCATCGTCACTGGCAGGTCCACGGTGCAGCGTCAACAGCACCACGGCGTCCACGTTCCTGGGATCGGCCTGGACCCCGAGGACGACGTCCTCTCCCAGGGCGGTCAGGCGGAAGCGGGGCGGCAGCTCCACGCTCCCAAGGTAGCGGCCCTCCCGGTCCAGGACGTCCCAGGTGGCGCCGCCCCATCCCCGGGGCGGATCCGGGGTGTTGGTCGCCATGGGATGGGCCGCCCGCAGGTCCCCGGCCCGCTGGACCCACAGCGTTCCGTCGGGCCCGGCGGCCAGGTCGGTCAGGACCGGGAGCACCGCGGGCTCCACCACCGGGACCTGGTCCACGGTGCCCCTGTCCCCACCTAGCATCTCCAGCCGCTCGCCCACCAGCATCCGCAAGGCCTCCACGTCGCTGGCCGAGGGCGCCCGGGTCCGCCATGCCTCGCTGCGGATGATCGAGGTGAGGCGCGCCTCGCCGTCGCCGGGCTCGACCACCCGGATCTCCGACGATTCCAGGTCGGACCAGGCGATGCGGCCTCCGGGAAGGACGGCCCACATGGGTGCGTTCACCACCAGGGGCAGGCGCGGGTCGCCACGTCCACCCACGTCGGAGCGCGTGTAGGGGAAGGCGTACGCCTCGCGCACGTCGCCGTCCCAGTGGTAGAGCCGGTCCTGCGCCCGCCAGCCCCGGCCGTCCCCCTCGTCGGCGTAGGCCAGGGCCCGGACCCAGAGCGCCCCCTCGGCCGTCCGAAGCCAGCTCCGGGTCCGGAGGGGCTCCGGGAGGGGGGAGGTCGGAAGGACCGTTCCGTCGGCGAGGTATCGGTTCATCCGCCCCTGGGTCCAGTCCGTCACCACCAGGGTGTCCCCCACGAAGTCCATCGAGGTGGGGACGGTGCCCAGCTCCCCCGGCCCCGCCCCGGGGCCCGCGAGGGTGCCCTGGTAGGCACCGTCGGGGCCGAAGACGCGGATCGCCCGAGCCTGCTGGTCCAGGACGTAGATGCGCCCGTCCGGGCCCAGGGCGGCGTCGACGACGTAGCCGAAGAGGGTCTCCGGGACCGCCTCGTCGCCCTCGATGCGGACGACCTCGTCGACCCACCAGCCCTCCCGGGCGGTCCAGAGCGGAGCCACGGGGCTCCGGACGATGGTCACACCGGCCGAGTCGGTCACCGAGCCCGCCCACTCCGATGCCGGACCCCCCTCGCAGGCGGCCACGCTCAGGGCGGGGCACAGCAAAAGAGCGATGCGAAGTGTGAGCTTCATAGGTGGCGGCCGAAGTCGGGGACGAGCCTCCCAGGCGTCGATCCTGATTGTGGTCCCGTGAACGGGGCAAGGCCAGGAACCTTTGCCGGACGCCACCGTACAGGACTAAACGACTGCCGCGCAGCCGGCCCGGGCCCCTCACAACCGCTCATCTTCATGCGGATCCACGTCTCCTCGGCGCTCGCGTTGGCCGGGGTGACGTGCGTCGTCCTCACCGTGGCCCGCGTGTCTCCATCGTCCCCGGGGGCGCGGGCCGACGAGGCGCGCTCCCCGGACGTCTTCGGGGTGCCCGCCGCGGCGGCCGACGGCCTGATGGCCCAGGTGGCCGCCCGGCTCGCCACGCAGGAGATGCAGGCCCAGGAGTACGAGCTTCCCGTGCCCGACGAGTACCGGGAGTTCTACTTCACGCGCGCGGTGTACCGGGACTACGCGTCCAACTCCTTCTGGCGCCGGCGTCAGCCCTCGTGGGCCATCGACTATCCCAAGGCCGACCGCCAGTTCCTGACGGTCCTGAAGAACCTGATCGACATCGACGCCTACGACCGGGACAACGCGGTCCGGCTCGATGACCCCCGGGTCCGCCGCTACCCCTTCCTGTACGCCCTCGAGGTCGGACGCATGGACATGAGCGAGGAGGAGGTGCAGGGGCTGCGGGGCTACCTGGAGGCCGGGGGCTTCCTGGTCATCGACGACTTCTGGGGGCCCCGGGAGTGGGGCAACTTCGAGTACCAGATCTCCCGGGTCCTGCCGGGCCGCACGATCGAGCGGCTGCCCATGGACCACCCGATCTTCAACATGGTCTACGACATCGAGGAGATCCGGCAGGTCCCCAACGTGGGCAACGGCACCCGGGGCGGCCCCACCTGGGAGTGCATGGGGTGCTATCCCGAGGTCTTCGGCATCCACGACGACCGGGGCCGCCTGATGGTCATCATCAACTTCAACACGGATCTGGGGGACGCCTGGGAGTGGGCGGAGAACCCGTTCTATCCGCTCGAGTATTCGACGTTCGCGTACGAAATGGGTGTGAACATGGTGGTGTACGGCATGAGCCACTAGACGGCTCCAGGAGGTCGGTTGGAGGGCGTTTTCCAGTTCCTGTTCAAATACCGCCCCATCCTCTTCCGGGAGGGGGACGTGGTCTTCGGGACCTCCTGGCCGCTGGGGCTGGTGGTGGGGGTCGCGGCGGCCCTTGGGATCGCTGCGGTGGTGAGCTACGGGAGCGCGAAGGGGAAGGCGACACCGGGTGAGCGGACCCTCCTGGGCACCCTCCGCCTGGCGGCCCTGGGGGTGCTGGCCTTCGCCCTGCTGCAGCCGACCCTCCTGCTGCAGTCGGTGGTGCCGCAGCGGAACTTCGTGGGGATCCTGCTGGACGACTCCCGGAGCATGAACCTCCCGGACCAGGACGGGGCCCCCAGGAGCGACTGGGTCCGCGCCACCTTCGGCAGCCGGTCCTCGGAGCTGGTGGAAGCCCTCGGTGAGCGCTTCGCCCTCCGCTTCTTCCGCTTCTCCTCCGAGACGGGCCGGGTCGAGAGCGCCGACGAGCTGCGCTTCGACGGCACCCGCACCGATCTGGCCGGAGCCCTGGACCGGGCCCGGGGCGAGCTGTCCAGCGTTCCCCTCTCGGGTCTCGTGGTGGTGAGCGACGGCGCCGACAACGGCGGCACGGCGTTGGCCGAGGCCCTGGTGCCCCTCCAGGCCTCCGCGACCCCGGTCTACACCGTGGGCGTGGGTGCCGAGGCCCTCTCTCCCGACGTGCAGGTGAGCCGGGTGGAGGTGCCCCGCACCGTCCTGAACGGGACGGGCACCCTCGTGGACGTGGTGCTGGATCACCGGGGCCTCCGGGGCCGGACGGTGGAGCTCCTGGTCGAAGACGGCAGCCGGATCCTGTCCCGGGAGGAGGTCGAGCTCCAGGGCGACGGCGAGCCGACGCTGGTCCGGGTGCCCCTGACGCTCGACGAGGCCGGATCCCGTATCCTGCGGTTCCGGGTGCCGGTGCTGGACGGCGAGGCCGTTCCGGAGAACAACGCCCGGGAGCGGGTGGTGGACGTGACCGACGCCACCGAGAAGGTCCTGTACTTCGAAGGGGAGCCCCGGGACGAGGTGGGCTTCCTGCGCAGGGCCGTCGACGGCGACGACAACCTCCAGGTGGTGGTCCTGCAGCGCACGGCCCCGGACAAGTTCCTGCGCCTGGACGTGGACGGGCCCGACGAGCTGCTGGGCGGCTTCCCCCGGACCCGGGAGGAGCTCTTCCGCTACCGGGGGCTGATCCTGGGCAGCGTCGAGGCGTCCTTCTTCACCCGGGACCAGCTGGAGATGCTGGCGGACTTCGTCGGCGACCGGGGTGGAGGCCTCCTCTTCCTGGGCGGCCGCAATTCTTTCGCCGAGGGCGGGTTCACGGGGACCGCGGTGGAGGACGTGCTCCCGGTGTACCTGGAGGAGCCGGCGCCGGACCCCCGGGCCGCCTTCACGGAGGTGTTCGTCCGGCCCACGCCCGCGGGCCTGAACCACCCCATCGGCCGGCTGGGGGACGAGGGATGGGACGACCTTCCGCCCCTCTCCTCCCTGAACCGGATCGTCCGGGCCAAGCCCGGGGCCACCATCCTCCTGGCCGGAGACACCGAGGACGGCGACGAGCGGGCAGTCCTCACCCACCACCGCTACGGGCGGGGCAAGGCGCTGGCCTTCCCGGTCCAGGACACCTGGATGTGGCAGATGCACGCCGACATCCCCGTGGAGGACATGCGCCACGAGACGTTGTGGCGGCAGCTCCTCCGCTGGCTGGTGGACGGCGTGCCGGAGCCGGTCTCCGTGACGCTGGACCCCGAGCGGGCCGAGATCGGCGAGAGCGTGGAGCTCCTCTCCACCGTGTTCGACTCCGCCTACATCGGGGTCAACGACGCCCGGGTCGTGGCCACGGTGACCTCGCCCTCCGGCGCGACCCTGGAGCGTCCCATGGCCTGGGCCGTGGACCAGGACGGGTCCTACGCCGGTGCGTTCGTGCCCACCGAGGACGGGACGTGGCAGGTGACGGTGCGGGCCGAGACCGACGAGGGCCTCCTGGGGACCCGGACCTCGGTCCTGGAGGTGGGTCCCAGCCCCGAGGAGTACTTCGACGCCGGTCGCCGGACGCCGCTCCTGCAGCGCGTCGCCGAGGAGACGGGCGGCCTGTTCTACACCCGGGACGACGTCGACCGCCTGCCCGAGGACCTCCGGTTCACCGGCGCGGGCGTCACCGTCACCGAGGCGCGGGAGCTGTGGGACATGCCCGTCATCTTCCTGCTCCTGATCGGGCTCCTGGGCGCCGAGTGGGGCGTGCGCCGCATGCGGGGGTTCGTGTGAGGACTTCCGTCGGGGTCGTGCTGCTGACCCTCCTGGTTCCGGTTCCGGGCCTCACGGCCCAGTCCACGCACCTCCTCACCGTGGTGGGGCTGGGGGGCGATCCCCAGTACACGGCGGACTTCCTCGAGTGGGGGCTCCAGATCCGCACCGCGGCGGTGGAGCGGTACGGCTTCTCCGAGGACCACGTCACGCTCCTGGCCGAGGAGCCGGGCTCGGATCCGGCCGTGGACGGCCGCTCCGACCGGGAGGGCGTCGAGGCCGCGATGAACCGCATCGCCACCTCCGCCGACGACCTGGACGCCGTGCTGGTGGTCCTCATCGGACACGGCTCCTTCCGGGGGGACGAAGCGCGGTTCAACCTCCCCGGCCCGGACCTCACCGCGACCGAGTGGAGCCTCCTCCTGGACGGCCTCGGGGACCGGCCGGTGGCCCTGGTGAACACCGCCTCGGCCAGCGGGCCCTTCACCGCGGCGCTGGCCGGAGGCAACCGGACCGTGATCACCGCGACCAAGACCGGGGGCGAGCGGAACGAGACCCAGTTCGCCCGCTACTTCGCCGAGGCCCTCTCCACCGACGCGTCGGATCTGGACAAGGACGGGACGCTCTCCCTGCTGGAGGCCTTCACCTTCACCCAGGCCGAGGTCGCCCGGCACTACGAGCAGGAGAACCTCCTCCTCACCGAGCACGCGATCCTGGAGGACGACGGCGACGGCCAGGGCTCCGAAGAGCCCTCGCTGGACGGCGCCGACGGGGCGGTGGCCGCCCGCTTCCGCCTCGCGACGAGCACCGCCCGCACGGCCATCCCGCCCGAGGCCGCCGGCGACTCGACCCTGGTCCGGCTCCTGGGCGAGCAGGCCGACCTGGAAGCCCGGGTGGCGCAGCTCCGGGCGCTGCGGGAGCAGATGGACCCGGCGGAGTACGAGGCCGAGCTGGAGGCCCTCCTCCTGGAGGTGGCCCTCAAGAACCGGGAGATCAACGCCCGGCGTGGTGGCGGCGGGGGCGCGCCGTGAGCCGGCCCCGGCCCACGAGGACCGTCGCGGCACCGGGGGCGGTCCGCGGGTGGGGGGCCGCCCCCACCGGTCCGGTTCTGCTCCTGGCGGTCCTTGCCGGCCTCGGGACACCCCCCGCCCTCACCGCCCAGACCGATCTGGACACGCCCCGGGCCCACCTGTTCGCGGGTCGCTACGACGACGCGGAGGGCGCCCTGCGGCCCCTGGCCCGCCAGGGCAACGCGGAGGCCCGGATCCTCCTGGCCCGGACGCTCCGGGAGACCGGCCGCTTCGACGACGCCCTGGAGGCGGTCCCCGCCGGCGAGGCCCCGGTGGCCCGGACCCGGGGGGAGATCCTCCTGGAGGTGGGGCGGTGGGACGAGGCCCGTGCGGCCTTCCAGGCGAGCCTCGACGCCGGCGCACCCGACGCCGAGGTGGCCCGGCTCCGGCTCGCGGAGATGGACTTCGTGGCAGGGAACCGGGACGCCGCCATGGCGACCTTCGACGGCTTCATCGACCTCTACAACGGGAGCCGGCAGCTCTCCGGCGAGGAACTCCTGGCGGTGGCCCGGGCGGTGACCTGGCTGGGCCGCACCAACCCCGCCCTCTACCAGGACGCGCTGCGGGCCTACGACCAGGCGGCCGATCGGCTGCCGGGAGACCCCCGGCCCCGGATCGCCGTGGGCGACCTCTTCCTGTCTAAGTACGTCAGCACCGACGCGTACGACGAGTACGGCGCCGTGCTGGAGCGGAACCCCCGGCACCCCGATGCCCTGCTCGGTCGGGCCCGGGCCCAGCACTTCGACGACGATCCCCAGGCGCTGTCCACCGTGCGGGCGGCCCTCGAGACCAACGAGAAGCTCGTTGGCGCCCACCTCCTCGCGGCCCGCATCCACCTGCAGGCCGAGGACCTGCGGGCGGCCCGGCAGGCGGTGGACCGGGCCCTGGAGGTGAACCCCCGGAGCCTCGAGGGCCTCTCCGTCCTGGCCACGGTCCAGTACCTCGGCGACGAGACGGAGGACTATCAGGCGACGGTGGCCCGCCTCGACGCCCTGAGCCCCACGTACGCGGGGCTCTACACCACCCTGGCCGAGCTCTCCGCGGATCAGCGGCAGTACGCCCGGGCGGTGGACTTCGCGGCCCGGGCCGTGGAGCGGGACCCCCAGGCCTGGGACGCCCGCGGGGTGCTGGCCACGAACCAGCTCCGGATCGGACGGATCGACGAGGGCCGGGCGAACATGGAGGCGGCCTTCGAGGGCGATCCCCACAATCCGTGGTTCTACAACACCCTGGAGCTGCTGGACACCTTCGAGCACTTCCGCGAGGTGCGCACGGAGCACTTCAGCATCTGGATCCACGAGCGGGAGGTCGACCTGCTGGAGGCGTACGTGACCGAGGTGGCCGAGGCCGCCTACGCCGACCTCCGGGCCCGGTACGGCGCCGAGCCCCCCACGCCCATCCGCCTGGAGATCTTCCCCAACAGCGCCGACTTCTCGGTGCGCACCCTGGGCATGGCGGGGCTGGGCGCCCTGGGGGTGAGCTTCGGCAGCACGCTGGTCATGGACTCGCCCTCGGCCCGGGAGGCCGGGGAGTTCAACTGGGCCTCCACCCTGTGGCACGAGACGGCCCACGCCTTCCACCTCGGGATCTCCGACCACCAGGTGCCCCGCTGGTTCAGCGAGGG
This sequence comes from Longimicrobiales bacterium, assembly GCA_035464715.1. Taxonomy (GTDB): domain Bacteria; phylum Gemmatimonadota; class Gemmatimonadetes; order Longimicrobiales; family Gaopeijiaceae; genus Gaopeijia. The sequence goes on along the minus strand of DATHRY010000082.1, from coordinate 8,858 downwards.
ATTGGCCGTGCGGGAGCAGCGGGTGGCCGAGGAGCGCTGGGGGTTCCGGGTGAGCCCGGCCTTCCTCCAGACCTGGCGCACCGGTGGCATGCCGCCCCTGAGCCGTATGAACGAGGGCTTCGTCCGCCCCGACTTCCCGGGGCAGGTGGCCTTCTCGTACCTCCAGGCCTCCCTGGCCTTCGACTGGATCGAGGAGGACTACGGCTTCCAGGCGATCCGGGATTTCCTGACGGGATATCGGGACGGCCGCACGACGCCCGAGCTCACCGAGTCCATCCTGGGGCTCGACGCCGACGCCCTCGACGCGGCCTTCGAGGCCTACATGGAGGACCGGTTCGCCACGGAGCTCGCCTCCACCGCGGACATGCCCTCCATGGTCGCGGGGGGCGCGATGCCCGGGGCGGCCGCTCCCGGGACCCGGGACATCGAGACCCTCCGGGCCCGGGCCCGGAGCCAGCCCCGGAGCTTCCAGGCCCAGCTGGCCCTGGGCCAGGCCCTGATGGCCGCCGACCGGCCCGACGAGGCCGAGCCCGCGCTGGAGGCCGCCCTGGAGCTCTTCCCCGAGTACGGCGGGCCCGACGCGCCCCTCGTGTCCCTGGCCCGGATCTACGAGGACCGGGGGGAGAGCGAGGCCGCCGCCGACGCCCTCGAGCGCCTGGGCACGCTGAACGAGAGCTTCTACACGGTCCACCTCGACGAAGCCCGGATCCGGCGGGCCATGGGGGACGCCGCCGGGGAGCGGGAGGCGCTCACCCGGGCCGTGGAGGTGTTCCCGTACGAGCCGGAGCACCACGTCCGCCTGGCGGAGCTGGCGGAAGCGGCGGGGGAGACGGCCCAGGCGGTGCAGGAGCGACAGGCGGTGCTGGCCCTGGATCCGGTGGACCGGGCCGACGCCCACTACCGCCTGGCCCGGGCCCTCCTGGCCGACGGGCGCCCCGAGGAAGCCCGCCGGCAGGTGCTGCGCTGCCTCGAGATCGCGCCCTCCTTCGAGCCCGCGCTGGAGCTGCTGCTCGAGCTCCGGGGAGGTGGGACGTGAGAACCCGGGCCGGGATGGTCCGGGCGGCGGCGGTGGTGGGGGGCATCGGCCTGGCCGCGGGCGGGGTCACGCTCTTGTCCGGAGGAGACGACGACGGCGAGCACCGGGCTGGTGTGCCAGGCGCCCTGACGTCCACCCCGACGGCACCGCATGAGCCGCCGACCTCCGCCGTGAGTGCTCCGCGCGAGGCCCGGGCGCCTGCGACCCGCGCGCTCCTTGCCGCCCCCGCCCCGCCCCAGCAGTTCGAGGAGATCCCCTACGACGGGCGCTTCACCTTCCTGCGGGTCTACTTCGAGAGTGGGAGCCGGGGATTCGACGGGTTCGGCGGCGGGCGGGGCGGGCGGGGTGAGCCGCCCTGGGCCCACGACTACCCCCGGGCCGAGGCGAACTTCGCGAAGATCCTGGCCGAGACCACCATGATGACGCCGTACATGGACGGGAGCCGGGTCCTGGCCATGGACGATCCGGAGATCTTCAAGTACCCGGTCATCTACATGGTGGAGGTGGGGTACTGGCGGCCCTCGGAGGCCGAGATCCAGGCCCTGGGGGACTATCTCTCCAAAGGGGGGTTCCTGATCGTCGACGACTTCAGGGACCGGCAGATCTATTCCTTCGTGGACGTGATCCAGCAGGCGCTGCCCGGGATCCAGCCGCTGGAGATGCCCACCGACCACGAGATCTTCGACGCCTTCTTCCGCATCGAGGACCCCTACGCCCTGATCCCACCCTACGGCCGGTCCCGCCCCCTCTACCTGGGGCTGTTCGAGAACAACGACCCTCGCGGACGCCTCATGGCGATCCTCAACTACAACAACGACATCGCCGAGTACTGGGAGTTCTCGGACCGGGGCTACTACCCCATCGACCTGAACAACGACGCCTTCAAGTTCGGTGTCAACTACATCGTCTACGCCATGACCCACTGAGGCCGTGGACCGCCCGGGACCACCCGGGGGCCGGGGTCGAAACCAAGCCACAAGGGAGATTCGTTTGACGGAGCACGCGACGGAGCCGGTGCGGCTCGAGACCGAGGACCAGGTGGCCCTCGCCGACCGCATGAAGGCGGGGCGGGAAGCCATCCTCACCGAGATCCGCAAGCAGATCATCGGGCAGGAGGAGGTGGTGGAGCAGGTCCTCCTCTCGCTCTTCGTCGGCGGCAACTCCCTGCTGGTGGGGGTGCCGGGCCTGGCGAAGACGCTCCTGATCCGCACCGTGGCCGACGTCCTGGACCTGACCTTCGCCCGGATCCAGTTCACGCCGGACCTGATGCCGTCGGACATCACCGGGACCGACATCATCCAGGAGGACGCCCAGACGGGCCGCCGGCACATGATCTTCGAGCGGGGGCCGATCTTCGCGAACATCGTCCTGGCCGACGAGATCAACCGGACGCCGCCCAAGACCCAGGCGGCCCTTCTGGAGGCGATGCAGGAGCACCGGGTGACCGTGCAGGGCACCACCTACGTCCTGGACGAGCCCTTCTACGTCTTCGCCACCCAGAACCCCATCGAGCTCGAGGGGACCTACCCGCTCCCCGAGGCGCAGCTCGACCGCTTCATGTTCGAGATCGAGATCCGCCATCTCTCCGAGGAGGAGGAGCTCGAGGTCGTCCGGACCACGACGGGGATCCAGGATCCGACCTTCAGCCACGCCGTCACCGGCGCGGACCTGATGGCGTTCCAGAAGCTGGTCCGCCGCATCCCGGCTCCGGACTCCGTGCTGCGCTACGCCGTGAACCTGGTCCGCTCCAGTCGGCCCGAGGGGGATCGGGCGCCGGACTTCGTGAAGAAGTGGATCGCCTACGGGGCCAGCGTCCGGGCGGCCCAGTACCTGATCCTCGGCGCCAAGGCCCGGGCCCTGACCCTGGGGCGGTACACACCCTCCTTCGAGGACGTGCGGGCGCTGGCCCATCCGGTCCTCCGGCACCGGGTGTTGACCAACTTCCACGCCGAGTCCGAGGGACGCTCGTCGTCGGAGATGGTGGACCTCCTCCTGGACGCGGTGCCGCAGCCGTCGTCGGGGATGTAGACCGTGACCCACGCCCGTGCCCGCTCTTCGGCTCCAGGTGCGCAGTTCCTGGATCCCGACGTCCTCGCCAGGATCGACAACCTCGAGCTCCTGGCGCGGACCGTGGTGCACGGGTTCTTGAACGGGCTCCACCGGGCGCCCCACCTGGGGCTCTCCATGGACTTCGCCGAGCACCGGCCCTACGTGCCCGGTGACGACATCCGGCACCTGGACTGGAAGCTCTACGCCCGCACGGACCGCCACTACCTCAAGCAGTACGAAGCGGAGACCAACGCGAACGTCGTGGCGCTCCTCGACGTCTCGGCCTCCATGCGGTACGGCTCCCACGCGGTCTCCAAGCTGGACTACGCCCGCTTCCTGGCCGCCTGCCTCCTGCACTTCTCCCGCAAGCAGCGGGACCGGGTGGGGCTGGTGACCTTCGACAGCGAGGTCGTGGACTACGTGCCGGCCTCGGCCCGGAACCTGGAGCTGTCCCTCCTGACCCTGGACCGGGCGGACCCGGGCCGGGCGGGGGACCTCCGCCCCGCCCTCCTGCAGGCCGCCGAGCGCCTGGTCCGCCGCGGTCTGGTGATCCTCATCTCGGACTTCTACGAGGAGCCGGACCGGGTGGTGGAGGCGGTGGGCCTCCTCAAGGGCCGCGGGCACGACGTGGTGGCCTTCCACATCCTGGACCCGGCGGAGCGGGAACTCCCGGGCGAGGGCTCCACCACCTTCGAGGACATGGAGACCGCCGAGATCACCCCGGTGGTGCCGGAGCAGCTCCGGGAGCGGTACCGGCAGGTGGTGGACGCCCACGTCGAGACGCTCCGGGAGCGCCTCACCGCGAACCGGATCGACCACGTGCTCCTGGACACGTCGGCTCCCCTGGACCACGCCCTCTTCCGGTATCTGACGATCCGGGAGCGGAAGGCGAGAGGTCGCTGACATGCCCCTCTGGCTCCTGGTTCCGGCGTTCCTGGCGGGCGCGGCGGCGATCGTCATCCCCATCGTGGTCCACCTGCGGCGGCGCCCCCGATCCAAGGTGGTCCCCTTCCCCTCCCTGATGTTCCTGGAGAAGGTGCCCATCAAGTCCGAGCAGAAGCGTCGGATCCACCACTGGTTCCTCCTGGCGCTCCGGGCCCTGGCCATCGTCATCCTGGCCGTCGCCTTCGCCCGGCCCTTCTTCACCGATCCCACCAGCCTGGCCGCCACCGGCACCGGGCCCACCGAGCGGGTGGTGCTCCTGGACCTGTCCTGGTCCATGGCCGCCGGGGACCGCTGGGAACGGGCGACGGACGCCGTCCGGGAGGCGGTGTCGGGCCTGGGGCCCCTGGACCGGGTCAGCCTGGTGGCGTTCGACCAGGGCGCCGAGACCGTCGTCCGGGGCTCCACGGACGGAGCGGCGATCCGGCAGGCGGTGGACACCCTGGCCCCCGGCGCCCGGGCCACCGCCCTGGGGCCGGGCCTCAAGCTGGCCCAGACCATCCTGGACGATTCGGACCTGCCGGCGGGAGAGGTGGTGATCGTCTCGGACTTCCAGGCCAACGCCTGGACCGGCGACGAGGGCGTGGCGTTCCCGGCGGGGACGGCGGTGCGCACCGTGGAGCTGGGCGGCGAGTCGGTGGACAACCACGCCGTGACCCAGGTGGTCCTGAACCGGGAGCGGGTGGAGGGCAGGGAGCGGATCTCGCCGGCGGCCCGGGTCGTCCGGACCGGCGGGTCGGGAGAGGCGGAGGTCGAGGTGCGCCTCGAGCTGGACGGCCGGGTGGTGCAGACACGCACCGTCACCCTGCCGGAGTCCGGCGCCGGCGGCGTCGCCTTCGATCCCGTGACGGTGACCCGGCGCCACACGCTCCTCACGGTGTCCCTGTCCGGCGACGCGCTGCCCCAGGACGACCGGTACAACATGGTGCTGAGCCCGGGCCGGGCGACGGCGGTGCAGGTCCTCTCGTCGAGTTCCCGGGGCACGAACGCAGGGGCCCTCTACCTGCAGAACGCCCTGGAGATCTCCGAGGAGCAGGCCTTCCAGGTGCTGGGGGGCGGCGTACCGGGTCCCGAGACGCTGGCTCAGCGGCACGTGATGGTCCTGAACGACCGGCCCTTCCCCTCGGGCGCCGAGGGCGCCCGGATCCGGGACTGGGTCGGGGCCGGCGGCGGCATCGTCCTCGTGGCGGGGGAGCGGGGCGGGTGGTCCGCCGAGTTCGCCGACCTCTTCCCCGGCACCCTGGGCGGGATCGTGGACCGGGACGGATCCCGGGGCGAGCGGCTCGTGGGGCTCGACTACGACCACCCGGTCTTCGAGGTCTTCCGGGGCCCGCGCCAGGGGGATTTCTCGTCGGCGCGCTTCTACCGGGCCCGCAGCTTCCAGGTGGAGGAGACGGATTCCGTCCGGGTGCTGGCCCGCTTCGACGACGGCTCCGTGGCCCTGGCTGAGCGCCGGGTGGGCGAGGGCCGGGTCCTGGTGTGGAGCTCCACCCTGGACGCCTTCTGGACGGACCTGGCGCTGAAGCCGGTCTACCTCCCCTTCGTGCACCAGCTGGTCCGCTACGCGTCGGGGCGGAACCCGGCCGTGGAGGCGTTCACCACCGGCCAGGTCCTGGACGTTACGGACGCCTCGGCCATGGAATCGGCGGGGCTCGGGGACGTGGTCGAGGCGCTGGCCTCCGCGGAGGAGCGGGTCGCCCTCACCCCCGACGGCGCGTCGGTCCCCCTCGACGAGGGCCGCCACTTCCTGGATCTGGACCAGGCGGGCTTCTACCAGATCCGTCCGCCGGGCCAGGACGACGTGCGCCCCGTGGCCATCGCAGTGAACGTGGACCGGCGTGAGGCCGAGCTCGCCACCATGGACGCCCGGGAGGTTGTGGCGGCGGTGGGCGGCGCGGTGGACGGGCAACCCACCGCGGCCCCCGCGGGGCCGGAGGGAGACCGCTTGCGCCGTGAGGATTTGGAACGAAGACAGTCATTGTGGCGTTACCTGTTGATAGGGGCGCTGGGCCTTCTGCTTCTGGAGACCCTGCTCTCGAACCGGCTGGGTCGGCGGGCCCGACAAGGAGGAGGTCATGCGCGGGCGACGGGATGAGAGGACGGCACGGGAGCGGCTCACGGCGTTGATCCGGAGCGTCCGGAGGCGGTGGCGCACCCGGATCCTCCTCCGGGGCGGCAGCATCGTCCTGGCCGCGGGCCTGGCGGCGGTGGCGCTCTCGGTGTGGGGGCTCGAAGCGACCCGCTTCTCCCCCAACGCCGTCCTGACCTTCCGCGTCCTGAGCTGGGGCGTGGTGCTGGCGCTCTTCGCCTGGTTCGTCGTCCGCCCCTTGATCCGCCGGGTCTCCGACGAGCAGGTCGCCCTCTACCTGGAGGAGCACGAGCCCACCCTCAAGGCCTCGGTCCTGGGCGCCATCGAGGCGGGCCGGAGCTCCGACCTCGACCCCCGCCTCCTCCACCGCGTCGTCATGCGCGCCGTGGACGAGGCCCGGAGCGTCGAGGACGGACGGCGCATCGATCAGCCCGGGATCTATCGGGCTTCCGGCGCGTTCACCGTGCTGGCGGTGGCGGCGGTGGGGCTGCTCCTCTTCGGCCCCCTGGGCTTCCGGCAGGGCGCCCGGGCGCTCCTGCCCACCGAGAACGCGGCGGCGGTGAACCCCTACTCCATCGTGGTGACCCCCGGCGACCTCACCGTGGCCAAGGGCTCGGACCAGTACATCCAGGCCGAGCTCGTGGGCTTCGCCACCGAGGAGGTCGCCCTCATGACCCGGTCCGAGGGCGAGGAGATCTTCCAGCGCATCACCATGGTGCCCACGGCGGTGGAGGGAGAGCCGGGCTACGAGGTCCTCCTGGTGGGGCTGGAGGCGTCGATGGAGTACTACGTCGAGTCCGACGGCATCCGCTCGTCGACCCACCGCATCGAGGTGGTGGAGCTCCCCTACGTGGACCGCATGGACCACGAGTACCGCTTCCCGTCCTACACCGGGCTGCCGGTGCGGAGCATCGAGGGCGCCGGCGACGTGGCGGCGCTGCGGGGGACCCGGGTGGTGCTGACGGTCCACCCGACCCTGGGCACGCCGGCGGGCCGCCTCCTGGTGGACGGCGAGGAGCCCGTGGATCTCGAGGTCCAGGCCGACGGCACCCTCACCGGCTCCTTCACGGTGCGCGCCCGGGGCTTCTACTCCATCGAGCTGGCCCTGGCCGACGGCCGCATGGTGTCGGCCTCGCCCGAGTACACCATCGACCTCCTGGCCGACCAGCCCCCGAGCCTCTCCATCACCCGGCCCGGGCGGGACACCCCGGCGTCGCCCATCGAGGAGCTCTACCTGGAGGCCGAGGCCGACGACGACTACGGCATCGACGAGCTGTTGCTGGTCTACTCGGTGAACGGGCAGCCCGAGGACACGGTGGCGATCTACTCCGGCACCGGCCGTCCCCTCAACCAGGTCACGGCGGGCCACACCCTCTACCTGGAGGACTTCGAGGTCGAGCCGGGGGACGTGGTCAGCTACTACGCCGTCACCCGGGACGTGCGGCAGGGCCCCGGTGAGGAGGTGGTGAGCGACATCTACTTCGTGAACGTCCAGCCCTTCCGCCGGGATTTCCGCCAGGCCGAGCAGATGGGCGGGGGCGGCGGAGGTGGGGGCGGAGGCGGCGCCGAGGAACCGGCCCTGTCCGAGCTCCAGAAGCAGGTCATCGCCGCCACCTTCAATCTGGTCCGGGACCGGGAGCGCTACGACGAGGACTCCTTCGACGAGAGCGTCGCCGCGGTGGCCCTGGCCCAGGGACGGGTCCGGGAGCAGGTGGCGACACTGGCCCAGCGCATGACGAATCGGGGGCTCGCCAGCGCCGAGGAGCGCTTCCGGGAGATCGCCGAGATGCTGCCCCGGGCCCTGGAGGCCATGGACTCGGCCCAGGCCCGCCTGGGTGCCGGGACGCCCCGCGAGGCCCTGGGGCCCGAGCAGGAGGCGCTGCGGGTCATCCAGCGGGCGGAGGAGAGCTACGAGGCGTACGTCGGTCAGCAGCAGGGGGGCGGTGGAGGAGGTGGGGGCGCCGGCGCGAACGCCGACGACCTGGCGGACCTCTTCGAGCTCGAGCTGGACCAGCTCCAGAACCAGTACGAGACCGTCCAACGGGGCGAGCGGGAGCAGGCCAACGAGCAGGTGGACCAGCTCCTGGAGAAGCTGAACGAGCTGGCCCGGCGACAGCAGCAGGAGGCCGAGCGGCAGCGGGCCCGGGGGCAGCAGGGCAGCGCCTCGGCCGGCGGAGGATCGTCGGCCCGGTCCCAGCGGGAGCTCGCCGACGAGGCCGAGGAGACGGCCCGGCAGCTCCAGCGCCTGGCCCGGGAGACCGGCGACCAGGAGCTCGCCGAGACCGCCCAGGAGCTGCAGCAGGCCGCCGACGCCATGCGTCGGGCCGCGGCGAACGCCGGCAACTCCGGGGCCGCGGAGGCCGGGCGGGCCCTGGACCGGATCGAAGAGGCCCAGCGGCGCCTTCAGCAGGACCGGGAGTCCCGGCTGGACCAGGACACCCAGGATGTCCTGGACCGGGTGCGGGGCCTTCAGGAGCGGCAGCAGGAGCTGCAGGATCGCCTGGACGACCTGCCGACGGATCCGGTGGAGCGCCAGCAGGAGATCCGCTCCATGAGTGACGAGAAGAGCGACATGGCCCGGGAGGTAGGGGCGCTCGAGCGGGATCTGAACCGGCTCTCCCAGGAGGCCCGGCAACGGGACGAGGCCACCGCCCGGGAGCTGCGGGAGGCCGTGAACGAGATCGACGAGGCCAAGCTCATCCAGAAGATCCAGTACTCCCGGGGGGTCCTCGAGCAGCGGGA
>DATHRY010000081.1:0-6629 GCA_035464715.1 Longimicrobiales bacterium | reverse complement strand
TTCATCACCTACGAGATCGAGATCGTCTCGCCTCCCCCGCAGCAGGCGGAGGAGGAGGACACGCCGGCCCCGGCCCCCGAGGAGCTCCAGATCGACCGGCCCGACGAGGCACCGGAGCCGGAAGCCGCCGAGGAGGCCGTCCCGCTGCCCGACGCGGAGCCGGAGGAGACGCCGCCGGATCCGGAGCCGGAGGAGACGCCGCCGGAGCCTCAGCCCCGGCCCGAGCCGGAGGAGACGCCGGCGGCCACCGACCTCGAGGAGGAGAGCGATCTCTCGGGGGAGGACATCGAGGTGCGGATGGAGGGGCTGCGGCGGGATTTCCCCGAGTACTACGAAAACATCGTCCGCCAGATCCGAAGGTGTTTCCGACCTCCTCAGGGCGTGCCGTCGGGGCTCGAAACGATCCTCTATTTCGTGATCCGGCCGAACGGGACCGTTACGGACCTCCGCTTTGTACAACAGTCCGGCAACCCCGATCTCGACTTCGAGGCGCTGGGTGCCGTCGGGGACTGCGCGGGACGAGAAGGCCGCTTCGGGCCGCTTCCCGAGGACCTGCCGTACGAGCGACTCCCGATCCAGTTCTCGTTCCGACCCTCCGGGGACGACCCGGAGATCCTGCTTCCCTCCCGCTGACCCCACGCCTGTCCATGCGCCGAATCGCGTTCCTTTTAGGCCTCGCCCTCGCGGGCGCCTTCCTACCCGATGCCGCCCGGGCCCAGCAGGACTCCCTTCCCGGAGTTCGTCTCGGTCTGGTCTTCGAGGACAGCTACATCCCGGAGCTGGCGGTGAAGCCCTTCACCGGCCGCTTCGGCGGGCAGGCCGCGGCGCCCCAGGTGGAGGCCATCATCAGCCGGGACCTCCGGAACTCGGACCGCTTCACGGTGATGGACGAGCTTCCCCGGAGCATGGCCCGGGAGGGTGTCGAGTACTCCCTGTGGGAACGGATGGGCGCGGTGTGGCTCCTGACCGGTCAGGTAGAGGGGAGCGGCGACGGCTACGTGCTCGTCCTCGAGGCCCACGACGTGGTCTACGGCACGCTCAAGGAGCGAGGTCGCTTCACCCTTCCGGATCCCATGGACCCGGGCTTCCGGATGGCGGTGCACCGGGCCTCGGACGCGGTCGTGGAGTGGATCTTCCAGGAGCCCGGCATGGCGGCCACGCGGATCGCCTTCTCCATGAGCCGGGACAACGGGCAGACCCGGGAGGTCTACGTCGTCGATTCGGACGGCGAGAACGTCCGGAGGATCACGAGCCACGAGGACCTCGCCCTGTCTCCCGCGTGGTCCCCGGACGGGACCCGCCTGCTGTACGGTGCGATGGAGCCCGAGACGCAGCAGTGGCGGATCTTCGAGGCGGACGTGGCCACCGGGAGCTCGACCCTCATCCAGCCCTTGAGGGAAGGGAACTACTACACGCCCACCTACCTCCCGGACGGGAACCGGATCGCGTTCCAGGTCCACACGGGCAGTCGGACCGGGCTCTTCACCTACGACCTCTCAAGGAACTGCTGCCTCACGAACCTCACGGAGGGACGTGCCGAGGACCTGAGCCCCACCTACTCACCGGACGGTCGCTGGTTGGCCTTCAACTCCAACCGGCTCGGATCCGCGGTTCCGCAGATCTACGTCATGTCGGCGGAGGGCGGGGCTGCGGAGCTGTTCTCCCCGTACGAGTACGGGCGCTCGGGCTACTATACGGCGCCGGACTGGGCGCCGTTCGGGGATCGGGTCGCCTTCACCGGACGGGTCGGACGGGCGGGCCGGTTCCACATCCTCGTGGGTCGCCGAGGCGACCGTTCCAGCCTCCTGCAGCTCACCGCCGAGGGGAACAACGAGGATCCGTCCTGGGCGCCGGACGGGCGTCACATCGTCTTCGTGGGACGGCGGGACTGGGGCTACGGATTGATGGTGGTGGACACGGCGACGGGGGCCATCCGGACCATCCTCAGGGGCGTCGACGTGAGGACGCCCGACTGGTCGCCCACCCTCGACCGGTGAGATCCCCCCGACACCCCCTCATATAGGGGTGAAGACCGTTGCGCGACAACACATTTTGGGGTATCTCCTATATATCTGTCGGACCCCCACGAACCCACTTCAACCACCCGGAGCAGGAATGAAAAACCGCCGCCTCTTCCCGGCGCTGGCAGCCGTTATCGTGCTGGCCGTCGCTTGTGGACAGGACCCGCCGCCACCGCCGGAGCCCACCGGCCCGACCCCCGAGGAACTCGAGCAGCGCCGGCAGGATTCGATCCGGGCTGCCCGGGAGGCCGAGGAGGCCGCCCGTCGCGCCGCCGAGGCCGCGGAGGCCGAGCGGCAGCGGCAGCTCGAGGCGCAGCGGGCCGAAGCGATCCGCGAGGCCCGTGCGACCCTGGAGGAGACTGTCTACTTCGACTTCGACGAGTCGGACATCACTCCTGCCGCCGAGCGGATCCTCCGGTCGAAGGTGGAGATCCTCCGGTCGAACCCCTCCCTCCGGATCAGCATCCAGGGGCACGCCGACGAGCGCGGTTCCACGGAGTACAACCTCGCGCTGGGCACGCGCCGTGCCGAGGCGGTGCGGCAATTCCTCGCCGGATTCGGGCTCGGGGCAGATCGGTTCGCCATCACCTCGTTCGGAGAGGAGCGGCCGGCTGCCATGGGAAGCACCGAGTCCGCGTGGGCTCAGAACCGTCGAGCGGAGTTCGTGATCACGGCGGGCTCCATCGACCCGGGGATGTAATCCGGCTGTCCCTCCCCCGGGACCTTCCCCGGGGGAGGGACAGTACATCCAATTATGCGCCGACTCATCCCATCCACGGCGGGAAGGGCCACGGTCCTCCTCGCCGCCGTTCTCTCGGTGTCATCCTGCGCCACGAAGCGGGATGTCCGGGACCTCCAGACGGAGCTCGCCACCGAGCTTCGTCGGATCGCCGCGGCCCAGGATTCCCTCCGGGTCATCATCGTCCAGCAGTCCCTCCAGACGCAGGACACCCTCCGCAACGCCAGCCGGGAGCTTGGGGACATTCGGGGCGACGTCCTGAACCAGCTCACCCGGATCTCGAGACAGTTGGACCAGCTCGGGGAGCTCGCGGGTCAGAATTCCCTCGCCATCGCGTCTCTGCGTGACCAGATGCAGACCGTCGGGCGTTCGAGCCCGGCTGCGGGTGGGGGGGGCGAGGGCGACTTCGGGGTCTCGGGCGGGAGCATGTCCGAGGGAACCGGGGCGGCGGACGCGAGTTACAACGCGGCCGTTCGCCAGTACAACCGGGGTTCCCTGACGGCGGCCCGCGCCGCGTTCCAGCAGTTCCTCGCCGCCCATCCGTCCAGCGATCTCGCGCCCCAGGCCCACTACTACCTGGCCGACGTGATGGTGCAGGAAGAGGATCTGGACGGGGCCATCGAAGAGTTCTCCAAGGTCTTCGAGCTCTTTCCCTCCGCCTCCGCGGTCCCGGACGCCCTCTATCGGGTCGGCCTGCTGCACATGGAGCTGGGGAACGAGGAGGAGGCCCAGGCGTTCTTCGAGCGGGTCGTGAACACCTACCCCGACTCCCGGGTGGCCGAGTTCGCCCGGGCCCGCCTCGGCGAGATCGGCAGTCCGGCACCCTGAAGATCCCCCGCCCACCGGGAGATTGAGTCATGCGGTGCCCCGAATGCGACGCGACCGAGAACCGGGTGGTGGACACCCGGACCAGCCGCGGTGGACGCGCCGTCCGCCGGCGTCGGGAATGTCTGGTCTGCGAGACCCGCTTCACCACCTACGAGTACGTGGAGGAGCGTCCCGTCCAGGTCTTGAAGCGGGACGGCAGCGCCCAGGAATTCGACCGGGAGAAGGTGCTTCACAGCCTGAAGGTCGCGTGCGCCAAGCGTCCCATCTCCGCGGCCACGATGGAGAGCCTGGTGGAGCAGATCGAGGAAGCGCTCTCCCGGCAGGCCGGCGTGGAGATCCCCAGCGAGCGGATCGGCGAGCTGGTGATGGATGCCCTGCGGCCCATGGATCGCGTCGCCTACGTCCGGTACGCCTCGGTCTACCGGAACTTCCAGGACATCGGCGAATTCCAGGAATTCGTCGACGCGCTCGAGGTGCGGCATCGACAGGAACTCCAGGCCCTGAATCAGGTTGAGCTCCCTCTACCGTGACGGCCTCCTGGCCCGGGCGGGGAGGAACCCCCGGGGGGAGATGCCCTTCCTGGATCACCTCGAGGAGCTCCGCTGGCGGATCTTCAAGGCCGGCGGTGCCCTCATCCTCGGCACCCTGGTGGGCTTCTACCTCATCCACCGCTTCGAGGTGCTGGAGCTGCTCATCGCTCCCGTGCAGCCGTACCTGCCGGAGAATGGTCGACTCAACTACCTGAGTCCGGTCACCCCCTTCTTCTTCCTGCTGAAGACCAGTCTCCTGACGGGGCTGATCCTGGCCTTCCCGATCGTCCTGTATCAGATCTGGGCCTTCCTCTCTCCCGCGTTGGAGAAGGAGGAGAAGCGGGTCATCATCCCCGCGCTCTACATGGGGCTGGTGTTGTTCGCCGCCGGGGCGGCCCTGGCGTACGAGATCGCCCTCCCGGTCAGCCTGCAGTTCCTGCTGGGGATCCAGGAGGACATCCTGCAGCCCATGTTGACGGCGGACGACTACCTTTCCTTCGTCGTGCGGCTGATGATGGGGTTCGGGATCATCTTCGAGCTGCCGGTCGTGGTCCTGATCCTCTCGGTGCTGGGGCTGATCACGCCGGCCTTCCTCCGCTCGAAGCGCCGCCACGCCATCGTGATCATCACCGTGGTGGCCAGCTTGCTCAGCCCCGGCGATCTCATCATGGTGACCGCGATCATGATGATCCCGCTGATCTTCCTCTACGAGTTCAGCATCCTTCTCTCGACCATGGTGTACCGCAGGCGGGAGAAGGCCCGGACCGAGGCATCGTCGGAACCCCCCGAGGGCTCCGTGGACCGCGAGGCGTAGGAGGCATGGTGCCGATGGGTGGAGCTCGACGGGGGGCCAGGCTCGGACGGCGCGGCTTCCAGCTCGCCGGCGCGTGCCTTCTCGCCGCGCTCCTGGGCCCGGCGGGCGTCGCCGGCCAGCAGGAGGAGCCCCCGGTGGACTCCACCCGGATCCGGCAGCTCCAGCTGCTCCGGGACCTGAGCCGTGCGCCCGGGGCGGACTCCGCGCGCCTGGCCGAGGATTCCGCGCGGTTGGCGGGTCCGGATCGATCCTTCGAGGGTGGCCGGGCCCCCCGCTCGGCCTCGGACAGCATCATGGCCGAGCTTCTGACCCTGGCCGGCTACAGCCCCACCGAGTACCTCGGCGCCTCGGCCGAGTATCGGGCGGACGAAGGGATGCTCTACCTGTACGGCGACTCGACCGTCCGGGCGCTGTTCCGGGGGCAGGGCTACGAGAGCAGCACCGACTCGTTGGTGGCCTACGACGAGGAGACGGGACAGCTGGAGATGTGGGGGGACGTGATCAGCATCCCCGTCGAGGGGGACGAGATCCAGAGCCGCTATCTGGCCTGCGACATCGCGGACGACAGTTGCAGGGCCGCCCGTGCGCGGACCCAGTTCACCCAGGGCGGCGACTGGATCGTCACGGGTGACCTGCCCGAGATCCGGAGCGATGTGAGCTACGCCCACGGGGCGTCCTTCACGTCCTGTGAGCTCGAGGTGCCCCATTACCACTTCGAGACCGACCAGATCAAGATCGTGAATGGGAACATCATGGTCGCGAAGCCGGTGCGGCTCTACTTCGCGGACGTCCCGGTCGCGTGGCTGCCCTTCATCGCCCAGAGCCTGGGAGACGGACGGGCGTCCGGCCTCCTCACGCCGACGTTCAGCGTCAACGACATCGTCCGCACCAGTGGCGGTTACCAGCGGCGCATCAGCAACGTGGGCTTCTACTGGGCGATCAACGACTACATGGACGGGAGCGTCGCCCTGGACTGGTGGGACTCGAACTACACCGCCGTCACCGGAAGCTACCGATACCTGTGGAGCCGTCAGTTCCTCCAGGGAAGCCTCAACTTCCGACGGTTCTGGCGGGCGGAGGGCGGGGCGGAGCTCACTCTGAACACCCGGAGCAACTGGGACCTGTCCGAGCGGACGAACTTCAGGGTGTCGGCCAGCTACGCCTCGAGCAGCTCCTTCGTCACCGAGAACTCGTTCAATCCCCAGGAGATCACGCAGTCCATCGATTCCGACGGCGGCGTGACGCATCGGTTCGACTGGGGGACCCTGGCCGTGAACGGGAATCGGCGCCAGTTCCTGACCGACGACCGGGTGGAGACCACCTTCCCCTCGGCGAGCCTCTCCCTCCGGAGCATCACGCTGTTCCCGGCGCCGGTCGCCCGGGCCGGCGTCTTCAACAACCTCACCTGGAGCGGGAGCGCCAACCTGTCCCGGTCCACCGTCGACCTCGCCGAGCAGCCCGTCTACGATCGCTCTCAACTCGATCGGGCCAATCTACGGGGCGGTGTGAGCACGTCGCTGAACCTGGGGAACCTCTCCGTGTCCGGGAGCGCCAACTACCGGGAGGGCACCACGGTGGGGCTCCGGGACTCCATCCCGACCACGCTCCCGCAGCAGCTGGAAGAGCAGGGGATGCTGGCCTTCGACTCCGACGGCGGCCAGGCCTGGCTCCGGATGCAGACGACGGATCCGGACGCC
>DATHRY010000080.1:0-3535 GCA_035464715.1 Longimicrobiales bacterium | reverse complement strand
TCGTCGTAGTGGCCCTGGTCGTCATCCTCTGGGAAGTGGCCATGGCCCTCGCCCTGTATCTCTCCCACCTGGCGTCGCGGCGTTGACCGGGACCGGCCGCACCGTCTCTCTCGGCCCTACCTTCGGCCTCGCCCCGGCGGGTGCATCGGGCCAGAGCCGCTCCACCCCCAGCTCCGTGCGCCGCTGATACGGAGGCGGCGTGCCTCCGTCCGGCGGGTGCTCGCGTTGCGGGGCATTTACGGCCTATACTCGCGCAGGGTCCCCGTCACTCCCTGCCGAGCCCCCACCGGCCCCCACTGGTCGCCTCTCCCTCGCGTGTGTCATGAAGCCCCCAGCAGACGGTCTCCGGTTCCCCCTTCGCGGTGCGGCACTCGCCGTGCTCGTCCTCTCCCTGCCCTCGGCGCCGGGCCCCCTGTCGGCCCAGGCCAGCATGGCCCCCGCAGCAGCGGCAACCGACACACTGCCCGAGGTCGGCGAGTTCGATTTCGGCAAGATGTGGACCTTCGAGAACCCGCCGGCCGAGCACTTCTCCTCCACGTATGACTTCGATGCCTCGCCGGAGTGGTTCGAGCGGGCCCGCATGGCTGCACTGCGGATTCCCGGGTGCTCGGCCTCCTTCGTCTCGCCCCACGGTCTGGTGGTCACCAACCACCACTGCGCGCGGGGGGCGATCGCCTCGGTGACCCGGGAGGGCGAGAATCTGCTCGACGACGGCTTCTACGCTACGACTCTGGGGCAGGAGCGGCCGATCCCGGGCACCTTCGCCGACCAGCTCGTGGCGGCTCTGGACGTGACGGAGGAGATCGAGGCGGCCCCCGACCGGGAGACGGCCGAGGAGGCCATCCGGACCCGGCTTCGAGGGGAGTACGGCGCCGACCGGTTGGTCCAGTTCGTTCGCCTCTACAACGGAGCCCGGACATCGGCCTACGTTGTCCGCCGCTTCACGGACGTACGTCTGGTGGCGGCCGTGGAGTTGAATCTGGGCTTCTTCGGAGGTGACCCGGACAACTTCACCTACCCGCGCTACGCTCTGGACTGGGCCTTCTACAGGATCTACGACGAGGACGGTGAGCCCTTCGAGACCGAGCATTGGTTCGAGTGGGGGGACGGGGCGGCACCGGGCGAGCCCATCTTCCTGGTGGGGAATCCCGGTCCCACCAACCGCCTCCTCTCGGTGACGGAACTCGAGTACCAGCGCGACCACCTGGTCCCGGGCCGGAAGGCCTTCTTTCAGACCCGCCTGCAGGCGTTGCGCGACGCCTACGAGGCCGACCCCGAGGCGGGGGAGCGACTGGGGCTCCGAAACCAGGCCTTCTCCCTCTCCAATTCCCTCAAGGCGTACACGGGCCGACTAGAGGCCCTGCAGGATGCGGACATCATGGCTCGGAAACGGGCCGGCGAGGCAAGGCTCATTGAGGACCTGGCCAGCGATCCGGCGCTTCAGGAGCGGGCCCGGGCGACCCTGGCCTCGCTGGAGGAACTGCACCTGCGTCGGCGTGAGCTGGGTGACGAGATGAACGCCTGGTACCTCCTGGCCAACGAGCGCTTCGGATCTCGGGCCCTCCTGCGGGCCGCGCTGGCCCTTCAGGTTCAGGCCATAGCCGCGGCCGGGGCGTCCGCGGACTCGGTCGCGGCCGGGATCGAGTCGCTCGCCACCATCACGGATCACCCCGGCGACCTGGAGGAGGACGTCCTGGCCCTCCGCCTGTCCGACCTGAGGCGCTACCTGGGTGACGAACATCCGGTGGTTGACGATGCCCTCGGGGGCCGCTCGCCCGAGGGTGCCGCCACCGCCCTCCTGGCGGCTTCGGTCCTTGGGAGCCAGGCCACCACGCGTGAAGCCCTGACCGCACGGGCGGACGGCGGCATCGCCGCGGCCCTGGCCGGCGACCCCGTTCTGGAGCTCGTCCGGGCCGTTCTACCGAATGTCTCTGCGTACCGTGAGGCCAGTGCAGAGTTGGACCGGGAGGTGGCCACGCTGAACGCCGAACTGGGTCGGATCCGCTTCCATGCCTACGGCACTCGCATCGCGCCGGATGCCTCGTCCTCCCCTCGCATTACCGACGGTGTGGTCCGGGGGTACGAATACAACGGGACCGAAGCCCCGACCCACACCACGCTCTTCGGCATCTACGACCGCTACTTCTCCCACCTGGGCGATAGTCAGGAGTGGGTCCTGCCGGACCGGTGGGTCCCCGTGCCCGAGGGCCTGGACCTGACCACCCCCTTGAACTTCATCTCCACCGCCGATTCATACGGCGGCAACTCGGGCTCGCCGGCCCTGACCCGGGAACTGCGGATCGTCGGTCTGAACTTCGACCGCAACATCGAGGGGCTCAGCCGGGACTTCATCTATCTCCCGGAGCGGGGCCGGAACATCATGGTGGACACCCGGGCCATCCGGCACACCCTGGACGTGGTCTACGACGCCGACCGGATCGTGCTGGAGATCGACACCGGGGAGTTGGTGGAGAGCGAGGCCGAGGCGGACCGGGTCGGAAGCGGCGGCTGAGGCCGTACGCGGGCCGGGGCTCGTCCCGGGTGCAATGGGATCGTTTCGACGTCCTCCACGTGTCGACGAGGCTTACCCCGAACGCCGGTCCACGTGGGTCTCCGACGCGCCCTCGAAGACCAGTGTGGTGTGAGCGATGGTCGTGGCGTCGAAGTCCGGGGTGGTGAGGACGGCCACGGTGATCACCCCGTTCGACGATTCCATGCAGATCTTGACCTTGAGTTGCCTTCTCCGCCGACGGAGTCACCGAAGTCGAGCCCGATGGCGTTCGCGTGGACAAAGCCTGTCGGAGATACCGGTCTAGCGCCGCACCTGCCCGTCGGCCGTCGGGTCCGGCGGACCCAGGACCGACACCCAGTTCAGGATCACGTCGATCACCGTGGGCTGGACGCGGTCACGCCGTCGCACCACGAGAAAGCGCTCCCCGTCGCCGGACACGTCGAAGTTCGCCGAATTCCCCCCGAAGAGGTTCCGCTGGAAGGAATCGGGGAACAGGGCCGTGGGCACTCCGAAGTCGGACGCGGGGTCCTGCGGGACCTGGACCACCATCATCTCCGAGGCCGATCGGAAGAACAGCTCCTCCGAGTCCCGCGCCCACACCGGCTCCGTGCCACCGTTCCCGGAGATCTGGACCGGTGAGCCCCGCCCCGTGAAGGGCCGGACCCAGACTTCGCGCCGGCCCGACTGGTCCGACACGTAGGCGAGCCACCGGCCGTCTGGCGACACCCGCCCGCCGAACTCGTTGGCGGGCGTACCGACGAGGGGGACCAGCTCCCGGTCTCCCTCGAGATCGAAGAGCGCGATGTCCGCAGAGGCGCCCTCGCGCCGCATCGTCACCACGATGGATCTCCCGTCCGGGGTCCACGAGGTCGGGAAGTCCCACGCCCCGGCCCCGGGACTGAAGACGAGTTGCTCGGTCGGACCGCCCAGCTCGGGGATCCACGCCGCCGCGGGACCGAGCTCGCCCGCGTCCTCCCCGACCTCCGAAGACAGGGCGATCGAGCGCCCATCCGGGCTCCACTG
>DATHRY010000079.1:0-34541 GCA_035464715.1 Longimicrobiales bacterium | reverse complement strand
CTCGAGGACTTCGAGCGAGGACGCGCCGCCCTGCTCCGGATCACGGGCGGGGCCCGGCTCCTGGATTCGGATCCGGTGATCGAGCGATCGATCGAGTTGCGGAACCCCTACACGGACGTGCTGAATCTCATTCAGATCGAGCTGCTCCGCAGGGATCGCGGACGGGGGCCCGGGGACGGTGAGGATCCGGCCCGGGCCCTCCTCCTCAGCATCAACGGGATCGCAGCGGCCATGCAGAGCACGGGGTAGGTCGGCCCCGAGGCCTCTCTCAGCTGGCGAACCGCGATCTCGCCGACTCCGGGTCGTCCTCTTCCGACACGCCGGGCACCAGCCAGAGGTGCCCGAGGAGCACGGCTTCCCAGACCCGATCCGGCCGACGGCCGACCGTCCTGCGCCAGCGCGCGGGGGTGTTGCGTTCGCCCCGGAGCCGCCGGGCCCGCCGTGCCGCCGCCACGATGGAGGCACACACCAGGCACCTGGAGCCCGCGTCGTGTCCGTGTCCTCCGTTCGTCTCCATCTCTCCCTCCACGATCTGAACCGCGTGTGTCGGGCCCTCGCCGAGAACCCCATTCGAATCTTTCCGGGCGGCCTGCGCCACGCCTCACGCGAGCACGTGAGATCGTCTCCCGCGGACGCGGGATCTCGCCGCGGCGGCCAGCGCCTCCGTGCCGGTACCCCTCCGGCCATGGCGCCGCCCGCTCCGGCGCGGAACTTCCCGGCGTGGACGAGGTCCGAGGGTCCGACGCCGAGACCGCCCTCCTCCGATCCGGGACACGACCCGCATGAAGATCCGCACCCTCCTGATCGCCGCGCTGACGGCAGCCGTGACCGCACCCGCCTTGGCCCAGGAACCGAACTTCGGCCGGGCCCTGGTGGTGGGCGGCGACGACCTCGTGGTGGGCCAGCCCGTGAACTGGTACGGACCCGGCGTGGTGTACGCCTACCAGAGGGGACCGGGCGGCGAGTGGGCGCCCACCGGGACCCTCACCGCACCCGACTCCTCCCGGATGGACGACTTCGGTCGGGCCCTGGCCCTGGAGGGGAACACCCTGGTGGTGGGCGCCCCCCGGAAGCGGGACGGCGGGGGCGTGGTCTACGTCTTCGATCGTGCCGACGCGGACGAAGACTGGACCCTCTCCACCACGTTCGAACCGGCGGCGGGCGTCGATCCGCGAGAGTACGGTGCGGCGGTCGCCCTGGGCGCCGACGAGCTCTGGATCGGGGCGCCGGCGGCGGGCGCGGTGCACCTCTTCCGACGGGTGGGGGACGACTGGACGCCGGCCGAAGTGATCGCACCGGCGGAGGGCGCCCCGGGCTTCGGCTCCAGCCTCAGCGTCGCGGGTGAGCGGCTCCTGGTGGGGGCGCCCGCCGCGGACGAGGGGCGGGGACGAGCGTACGTCTCGGAGCGAGGCGCCGACGGCGGGTGGAGCGCCCCCCGCCGTCTGGAGACGGGGGAGGGACTCCCGGAGCGGGCCGGCCTGGGGGCCGCGGTCCTACTCCACGAGGACCGGGCCCTTCTGGGAGCCCCCGGCGCCTCGGCGGTCCTCGACGTAGCCCTCGGTGGCGAGGACGGCGCCGTCGGCGTCCTCCGGCCCTTCGACGTTCCGGCCCGGGCCGAGTTCGGGCGGGCCCTCGCCGCTTCCGGCGGCGAGCTCTGGGTCGGTGCCCCGGGCGCCGACGGCGGCAACGGGCGGGTCTATCGCTTCGTCGCCGGGGAGGCCGGCGGATGGGAGAGCGCCACCCGCGTGGATCCGGACGTGACGGACGGCGCCTCCTGGCCCCTGGGCTTCGGCTACACGATCGCCGTCGGAGACGATCGGGCCGTGGTCGCCATGCCCTCCCGGGACTTCGGCGAGGGCCGGGTCATGGCCCTGTCCCGGGCCGGGGACGCGTGGCGCCCCGGCCAGCTGCTGGAGGGGCACATCTACCGGATCGGGAGCGGCCTGACCTCTGGCGATCGCTGCGAGGAGGGACGCATGGGCGAGTTCCCCTGCACCGACATGCAGCTGGTGAGCCACGTCCCCATCAGCGACCTCGGGGGAGAGCGCGGCGTCTGGGTGAACGACGTCTGGGGCTGGGAGGATCCGGACACCGGACGCCGGTACGCCCTGGTGGCCCGGCGCGACGGCGCCTCCTTCGTGGACGTCACCGAGGCCGCCACGCCCGTCCTGGTGGGCAATCTGCCCCGCACGGAGGGGTCCCGCCCCTCGGTGTGGCGCGACATCAAGGTCATCGGTAACACGGCCTACATCGTGGCCGACGGCGCGGGACAGCACGGCATGCAGGTGTTCGACCTCACCCGCCTGCGGGGCGTGACCGCGGCCACGGACTTCGAGCCGGACACCACCTATCACGACATGGCCAGCGCCCACAACGTCGTGGCGGACACCGCGTCCGGCTTTCTCTACATCGTGGGCGCCAACAGCGGCGGCCAGACGTGCGGCGGCGGCCTCCACATGGTAGACGCCCGGGATCCGCTGCGGCCGACCTTCGCCGGCTGCTACCACGACCCCACCAGCGCCGGGAGCCAGGGCTACACGCACGATGCCCAGTGCCTGGTCTACGACGGTCCGGACGAGGACTACCGGGGGCGGGAGATCTGCGTCGGCTCCAACGCCATGGAGCTCAACATCGCCGACGTCACCGACAAGTCGAACCCCGTCACCGTGGCCCGGGCGGGCTACCCAAACGTCGCCTACGCCCACCAGGGCTGGTTCGACGACGAGCGACGCTATTTCTACATGAACGACGAAGGGGACGAGCTGGTGGGGACCGTCGAGGGCACCCGGACGCTGGTCTGGGACCTGACGGACCTGGACGACCCCATCCTGGTGAACGAGTACATCGGGCCTGTGCGGGCGTCGGACCACAACCTCTTCGTGGTCGGTGACCGGGTCTACGAGTCGAACTACGGAAGTGGGCTCCGGGTCCTGGACATCAGCGACCGGGAGAACCCCCGGGAGATCGCCTTCTTCGACAGCGCCCCCTACAACGACGACGCCCCCGGGCACAGCGCCGGACAGAGCGGGGCCTGGAGCAACTACCCCTTCTTCGAGGACGGGCTGGTGATCTTCACCAGCGTCCGGGAGGGGTTGTTCATCATGCGGGTGTCGCCGAGGCCCATCAGCTGACGGTCATGAAGCAGGGCGGTGAAGTGACGTTCAGCATGCCCAGGGTCGCCGTGGTCCGGGGCTTCATCCTGAGCCGCACCATCCATCACCGGGCCCAGCTCGGGGTGTATCTCCGTCTTCTGGACGTCCCGGTGCCGGCCACCTACGGGCCCTCCGCCGACGAGAGCTAGGAGAGCCGCCGGACGGCGGGGCGGGGTCGAACCGGGCGGCGCTTCCTGCTATTCTCCCGGATCCGCCCGGACTTCCCCTTCCCCGCCCGCCCGTGCCCCCCACGTCCGAACCCGCCGACCTCGATCCCGACGGGTCCGAACCCGCCGACGCCCTGGGCCCGGCGAGCATAGGCCGCATCGCGCCGCGGGGCATCCTGGGCGGGGCGCTCATGGGGATCGCCAACCTGGTGCCGGGGATCTCGGGCGGGACCATGCTCCTGGCGGTGGGGATCTATCCCCGCTTCATCGAGGCGGTCGCCCGGGTCACGACGCTGAGGCTGGATCGGTCCACACTGGTCACGCTGGGGACGGTGGTGCCCGCCGCCCTGGCGTCCATCTTCCTCCTCGCCGGTCCGGTGAAGGACCTGGTGGTCCACCAGCGGTGGATCATGTACGCCCTTTTCATCGGCCTGACCCTCGGGGGGGTGCCCGTCATCCTGAGCCTCATCCGGGAAGCCCGCTTCGGCCCGGAGCGGGACCGGGCGGGCAGCGTGAAGCTGGGCGCCGTGGCCGGCTTCCTGGTCATGGCGTTGCTGGCGTGGTTCCAGATGCGTGGTGCCGGGGGCGGATCCACCGACGGCTGGCCCATCTTCTTCCTGGGCGGTCTCGCCGGGGCCGCGGCCATGATCCTCCCCGGCGTCTCGGGCGGCTACCTCCTCCTGGTCATGGGGGCGTACGTTCCCATCCTGGCCTCGGTGGACGCGTTCCGGGCCGCCCTCTCCGCCGGGGACACCGGAGCGATGCTGTCGGTCGGCACCTCGGCCATCCTCCCCGTAGGCCTCGGAGTCGTCACCGGGATCGCCGTGGTCAGCCACGCACTCCGGTGGTTCTTCCGGCACCACCGCATGGCAACCCTGGGGGTGCTCCTGGGTCTCCTGGTGGGAGCCGTGGTGGGTCTCTGGCCCTTCCAGGGGAGCCGCCTCCCGGCGGAAGGAGAGCTGATCAAGGGACAGACGGTGGAGGTGGTGTCCCAGGGGCCCGTCGCGATCGGCGCCACACCAGCCGTCCGCTACGTGGAGAGCGGAGAGATGGTCGATCCCGAGGATCTGCCCACGGCGGTCTTCACCCCGACGCCCTTCCAGGTCGGCCTGGCCCTCCTCCTGATCGGTGCGGGATTCGCCGTCACGGTCGGGATCAGTCGACTGGGCACCGAGCGGAACTAGAGGCCTCCCCCGGAGGGCGCTCGCCCCCAGGCGGCCACGGAGGCCAGCGCGGCCCCCAGGGTGGATCGGCTGTATCCCACGGACGGCGTGCCCTCGTCGAGCCGGGCCAGGCGGGCGTCGAGGGCGTTCCGTGCCGGCTCGACGGCCTCCTCGCCCCGCCCCACCGCCACCAGCCAATCGGCCCAGGCCGCCATGGCGTTCGCGGTCCCGAGGTTGTCGGGACCCCGGATCTCCATGAGGAGGTCCAGGCCTTCACGGAGGTGGGGTTCGGCCTCGGCGACGCGCCCGGCGAGCATGAGGTGGTTGCCCAGGTTGACGAGGTCCGTCCCCACGTACTCGTGCCGGGGCCCGAGCAGCCGTCGGTCCATCTCCCGTACCTGCCTCTGGAGCGCCGCGGCGCGTTCGAACTCCCGCTGCCGCCATGCGAGGGTGGCCATGTTGTTGAGGATGGTGGCGTTCTCGGGGTGCTCTTCCCCGAAGAGCTCCCGGTTCATGGCGAGAGCCTCCTAGAAGGCGGCCTCGGCCTCCGGGAAGCGTCCCAGGTTGCCGTAGAGGTTCGCGATGTTCTTCAGGGCGCTCGTCACGTGCCCGTCGGGGCCGTCGGCCTCGGCCCGCCGGCGCTCCAGGACCCACTCCTGGATCACTGCTGGGGGAGGAACACCCCTTCGTCGTCAGAGCCCAGAGGTCGAAAGGGTGCGGAATCGCGACCTCTCACGGAACGGGCCGTGGCGTCCAGCGGGGCGCCGAGCCGGGCAGGATTAAGGGGAGGTCCGGAGGGTGGTCGGCCATCCACGACGCGAGCCAGAGGCACGGGATGCGTGCGGACCCGGGCCGTCCGACGGGCTGGACCCTTGGGCACCTCGTGCTCCAGGCAACGTGTCGTGGGCCTCCGCGGCGTGCGGAGGGGCGCTCACCCTCTAGAGCGTGAACGGCGGGCGTTCTCCCTCGGAAGCGTCCCGTCGCCGGGATGCCGCCCCACCCCGCCGGGTACCGGCACACGGGCCGGCAGCACGGGGGTCGCGAGCCCACGCGAGGTGCGGGAGCCGGACCCCCGGCCTGCCGCCCCACCCCCACGGATCGGGGGCAGGGCCCGGGGCTCGCCGAGGCGTCACGCGCTCGACGAGCCCGGTTCCGTCACCGGTCCCCGACGGGGTCCGGCGACGCGCAGAGGTCAGTCGTCGTTTTCGCCGACGAGGGTCCCGCCGTTGTCGCGCAGGACCTCGATGATGGTGAGCCGCTCGGGCTCCGTTTCGGCCAGGACGCCGACCAGGATCCGCCCTTCCTTCACCAGCTCGGCGAAGCGGGTCGCCCGGTACTCGGACATGCCGGCGCCGACCAGCGCACCGACCGTCCCGCCGGCGGCGGCCCCGACCCCGAGGCCGGCGAGCATGGCGGCCAGGGGCCCGGCGATGGCGATCCCCAGCGGCGGGAAGACGAGGGTGGTGCCGGCGGCCGCCACCGCGGCTCCCGCCGCACCCAGGGCGCCGCCGACGGCGCCGCCGGCCCCGGCCCCCTCGGCGGTCTTGCGATGCTTCTCGAGAGCCACCTCCTCGACCACGATCGCGTTCTTCTCGAGCTCGTCGTAGCGGTCGTGGGTGTCGATGTGGTGCTCCCGCGTCTCGGTGGCCATGAAGACGCTCACCCGCTCCCGGGGATAGCCCCTGGACTCCAGGTCGCGGGCGGCGTCCAGGGCGTCGTCCAGATCATAGAAGGACGCCGAGACGAAGCGGCTCTCGCCGGATGGGAAGGTGGTGATCCTCGTCGAGGAATGCGGCTCGCGGATGTGGTGCTCCATGTGGTTCTCCCATTCGAAATGACTACGGGACCGGCCGGGCCGGCTGGGAGTCGTGGTCGCATGAGCCATGCCAGCGCCGGGCAACTGCCGCAGGATACGCGCCGCTTCCCGCCCTACGGGCGCCACGAGGGGCCCCCGCGGCCGCTTCCGACCGGCGGGGGCCCCTTTCGGCCACCGGATCCACCGTGCGCGCCCGTCGGGAATGAACGATCCCGGGGGAACGACGCGGGGCGTGCCCCTCAGCGGAGGAGGTACTCCAGCCGCAGGCTGATCTGACGTCCCTGCTGAGGCACGCCCAGGAAGGGCTGGAAATCGGTGTCGAAGAGGTTCCGGATCGCCAGGCGGAGGGAGGCGTCGGAGCCGCCGATCCGCTCCCACCCCACTGCGGCGTCCACCAGCACGGCGTCGGGCACGCAGTCGGCGGTCGCGGCGAAGTCGGCTCCGAGGCACGCCTTGCCCACGTACTCCCCGGACTCCACCGGGAATTCGCTCTGGTACCGCACCCCGACCTCACCGCTCACGGGGACCGAGAGGCGGTCGACGATCAGACCCAGGGAGCCCTTGAGGGCCGGCGCGTTGAGCGGTACCCGACGGTCGCCCACCTGGAAGTTGTCGTCGCTCACCCAGGAACCGGTCGCTCGGAGCGTGAGGTTGGGGGTCAGCTCCGCCTGGGCCCCCAGATCGATCCCCCAGTAGCGGATCTCGCCGAAGTTGCGGTAGGTGGCCACCAGCTCCGGGCCCTGGCCCTGGATGTCGCTGGAGGAGAGGACGCCCCCGGGAACGGAGGCAGCCCCCGCGGCGATGGCCTGGGCCTGCTCGACCGGGAGTCCCTGCCCCGCCAGGAAGACCGCGAGCTCTTCCCCGTTCAGCGTCAGGAGGGGCGTCACCAGGGTCAGCGGGGACGACAGCTGCTGGCGGGTCGTGTGCCAGAGGGCCGTCTGCAGGAAGACCCGCTCCCCGATCAGCCCGCGGTAGCCCACCTCGAAGGTCGTGGTGGTGTTCTCCCGCAGGGGGGCGACGTCCTCCACGGCCCCGGGCTCGAGGGGGACGAGGCTGAGGGTCACGGGGTCGAGGGCGTTCAGCGACACGGAGCCCTCGGGATCGAGGCTGGCCAGGTACGCGGCCGTGGGGGCGTCGATCGCCCCCTGGGCCTGGAGGACGCCGACCACACACTGCCAGACGGCGCCCGAGCTGGCCGGGATCAGGGCCGACGGGCCCCCGGCCTCGGCCGGCGTGCAGGGCGAACGCATGCCCTGATAGCCGCCGGCGTCGTTCGAGAACCGGATCCCGTCGGGACCGGTGCCCCGGGCGCGGGTGCGGTAGCCGAGCATGCCCAGGGGAGGGGCCGCCGTCCCCCCGGAAAGGTCGAGGAAGTAGTTCGTGGGGGTCGGCGTGGAGAACCCTTCCGACCAGGAGGCGGAGAAGGTGTGTCGCTCCGACGGCTCCCACACGACGCCGACGCGCGGCGAGAGGACCGGATCGTCGATCACGTTGGACTGGTCGAGCCTGAGGGTCCCGAGCACGTGGAATCCGTCGACGACCCGGGTACGGGACTGGATGTAGCCGCCCCATTCGGTGATCTCGTCCTCGTCCTCGAACTGCCCGTGGATCGTCCCCCCGGTCCGTGGATCGGTCCGGGTCCAGTCGGCCCCGTAGGTGACCTCCTCGACCCCGTCGAAGAGCTCGAAGCCGTGTCGCAGCTGGACGCCGTAGACCCGGGAGCGATCGAAGAGGGGTGCCCCGTCCCGCAGGAGGTAGGTGTCTCCGGCGTCGCTGCCGTTGAGGAACGCCTGGGCGAAGAGGTTGCCGGCGTGGTAGCGCGCCTGCACGTACTGGTACAGCCAGTCCGACGCCTGGGCCGCGCCCAGAGGGGTGTTCTCGATGCCGCTGGCCGAGGTGATCCCCCCCTGGAAGATGAGGGTGTCGCCCTCCGTCGGGGCCCAGTCCAGGCGACCGTCGGCGCCCCAGCGCCGGATGTCCAGGTCACGGATCCCGACACGGGACATCCGCAGCGGGATCTCGTCGTCGGGGACGCCGAGGTCGCGGAGGTAGGCCGCGTAGGCGTCGGGGTCGGTGTCGATGAGCTCCCGGGCCGCGGCTTCCGCCGGATCCAGGAAGAAGTACTCCTCGCCCTGGAACCAGCGGGCCGAGGCCTTGAACCCCACCCGACGCCCAAGGCGCATGGACGTCCGGACCTCGGACTGGAAGACCGACTGGTTGCCGCCGGAAACCGCGAAGGACGACTCGGGGAGATCCGCCAGAGGCGACCGGGTGATGACGTTCAGGACGCCGCTTGCCGAGTTCGGCCCGTAGATGGCCGAGGACGGCCCCAGAATGATCTCCATCCGCTCCACGTCGGGCGTCGCCGTCGGGGAGAAGTGGACGAAGTTCGCCCGGAGCGAGGGCAGGTTCGCCGGCCGGAAGTCGCTGAGGTACCGGACCGAGCCGGTGAAGATGTTGTTGAAGGACCGGAACGTGATGATCCGGCTGTTCAGCCCCGTGTCGGCCATGTCGACGCCGGGCTCCAGGCGGAGGGCGTCGGTGGGATCGGCGGTCACGCGCCGCTCGATCTCCCGGCGGTCCACCACGCCCACGAACCCGATGGACGCACTCTGCGCCTGACCTCCGGGAAGGCCGCGGGCGCTCACCACGAGGCCGTCCATCACATGTACCTGCCGCTCGACGATCAGCTCCACCTCGACGGTGTCCCCGGGCTCGACCCGGAGGCTGGGGCCTTCGGCGGGGCGGAGTCCGAACTGGGCGGGCACGGTGATGGTCACATCGCCCGCCGGCACCTGGATGTGGAACCGGCCGGCACCGTCGGTGAGATCCGTCCCGACGGACCGCCCGGCGGCCATGACGACCACCTGGGCGGTGGGAACCCTCCGTCCGTCCGAGCCGGACACCGTCCCCGTGACGACGCTCGGCGTCGTCTGGGCGTCGGCGGACGGGGGGGATGCCAGGAGGAGGAACAGGGCGAAGGAGGGGGCTGCACGAAGACGGCGACCCCGGACATTCTGCCGAGACATGGGGGACCTCCAGCGGGTTCAGAGGGCGGCGCCGGAATCTCCCGGCGACGTGCCACAAGGATCGGGACGCGCCCGCTCGACATCCCTGCGTACGCACACGTAGCCCGTACCACCGGCCTACGTAGTGCGGCCCCCGACGTCCATCCGTAACCCCCGGACTACGGCGACGGCAGGGTTGGTCGAGGGGACCGTCCGCTACCTCTCGGAGTCCGCTGCGGCTCGTTCCCCCTGACCCGTTCCGCGCCGGGGTCGACACGGAACGGGCCAGATCGAGACTCCCCCCCGCGTGCCCCCTTGCCCCCGCCGGAGCAGGGGTGGGTCACCGATTCCGCTGATTCCCTGCGGCATTTCCGCCTCCGGCGTCCGCGGGCCGGTCGTCGCGGCACGGAGATTGCCACGTTGCTTACCCGCAACACCAGGACCCACCCTTCGCGATTCAGGAGGACCCATGCATCGCATTCAAGCTGGACTCGGAGTCATCGCCCTGGCCGGGCTGTTCGCCTTCGGACCCGCAGTGACACCCGCCTCGGCGCAGCAGGAAGAGGAGAAGGACCCCACCGTGGATCTCGTGCTGGCCACCGGCGTGGAAGCCGGCGAGCCGGTCGGGGAGTCGGACCACTTCCCGGCGGACGTCGGCCAGGTGTTCGCGTGGCTCGACGTCGAGGGCGCCGAGGGTGAAGTCCTCGAGGTCGTCTGGACCCACGGCGAGAACGAGTCCGTGGAGCAGCTCATGATCAATAGCGATCCGGGACAGGAGTGGACCGCTCTCGAGATCCCGCAGGACGCCACCGGAAGCTGGACGGTACAGATCCGGCACGGGGGCGAGGTCCTGACCTCGTCCACCTTCACGGTGGGCTGACGGACGAGACCACGAACGCCGGGGTGCTCGACCGCCCCGGTCCGATGGTTTCGGGCAGGTGAGCGGGGGGTGGGCCGGTCGGTCCGCCGCCCGCTCCGCGTTCCGCCCGGAGCCCGGACGGGCGTACGGGGCGCCGGCCGCATCCCTTCGATGGATCGCGGGTCGAAGCGAAGGGCCTGACCGTCCGCGCTAGACGATCCGGGCGGCGGGCACCTTGCGCACGTAGCGGAGCAGCTTGCGGTTGTCGCCCTCGGCATTGACCACGGTGATGTCCGGGGCCACGTCGAGCCGTTCGAACACCCGCTGGGCCATCCCGGCCCGGTCCTTGGGCAGCGCGAGTCGGAGCCCCCCCTTCACCACCAGCACGTACAGGGGAGCTTCGGGCTCGGGGCGCGGCTTGAGGACCAGCCAGGCCCTGTCGGCCACGGCGTCGGCCTCCACCGCGGCCCGCACGGCTTCGACCGTCTCCTCGGAGAGGTCGTGGGACCGGTAGACCTTCTCGAAGGGGATGCGGTAGCGCTCCTGAACGAGGGCTTCCGTCCGCGCCTGGTGCTCCACCAGCCGGTCGTGATACCGGTGCGCGTCCTCCATCCGGCCCCGGGCCGCGTAGTGGTCCCGCAGGGCGGCGCACCCGTCGACGACGAGCCCCTCGTCCGCCTCCATCGCGCGTTCCATCATCTCCAGCCCGCCCTCCTCGTCTCCCGCCGCGAGCTGCTCGAACCCCACGACGCACCGGGCCAGGGCGAGGTCGGGGTCACGGTCCAGGGCGGCCCGGTAGACCGGGAGCGCCTCCTCCCGGCTCGCGAGCTGGTCCAGGAGCCGGGCCTTCTCCAGGAGCGTCGCCCCATCGGCTTCGTCGCCCACCTCCTCCAGCTCCCGCAGTCGCCGGCGCCCCTGGGCGACGTGGTCGTGGCGAGCCCGCCACCAGCCCCCGGCATCCGCCTTCCATTCATCGTCGAAGGTGTCGAGGAGGGCGGACAGGCGATCGCCGAGAAGCGCCGCTGCCGCGCTCCGCTCCACCGGGGGCGGGGTCCGGGGCTCCCGGCCGATGGCGGCGAGCCGGTCGGCGAGGGACGGATGTGTGTCGGCGAGATCCGTCGGGACCTCCAGTGCCTGGGCCAGGTAGGTCTCGGCCCCGCCGGACGTCAGCCCCAACCCCGGGGTGATGGCGAGCTGGTGGAAGGGGTCCGCGTCGGGCTCCGGCGCATCGTCCGCGCCTTCGAGCACGCCCGGCCAGAAATCCCGGTCCAGGTACCACGCCAGCGTGGTGATCCGGATCAGGGCGTCGGCCTGATGGTCGGCGCCGGCGATCCGGGCGGCACACGCGTCGGCCTCGAACTCGTTCTCCCGGGCCAGGACGAAGGAGTAGGCCGCGAACGTCGGGGCGTACCAGTCGAAGAACCGCTGGATGAGCGCGGTGCCCATCCCCTTCTTCTCGTGGAAGGCGATGCGCAGGCGCTGCCAGGTCGCCCGGATGCGATAGGTCCAGGTTCCGATCTTCCCGTGGGCCCCGGAGAGGTGTCCGTACTCGTGGGCCATCACCGCCCGGAACTCCTCGGGGCTCAGCGCCTGGAGGAGCGGGAGCCCGATGACCAGGTAGTTGCGGTGGAAGCCCAGGATCCCGAGCCGAGGGACCTGCATGATCGAGGCGTTGAAGTCCCGGTTCAGGCGCACCCCGTGGATCGCGGGGCCCCGGAGCTCCGCCCGGATCTCGTCCAGCATCCGGAAGAGCTCCGGGAACTCGTCCCGGGTCAGGCGACGACCCCCGGGCGGGTCGATGGTGATCCACAGGGCCTTGAGGAGGACCCAGACGAAGATCAGGAGCGGCAGGGCGAGCTCGCGGAGCAGGCGTGCACCCACGTACCCGGACCCGAGCCCCACGACCGCCATGGCCAGGCCGACGACGAGCCCCAGCGCCAGGACCACGAGGCCCCCGACATAGAGGTATCCCAGGACGCCGAGGGCCGCGACCCGGCCCCGGTATCCCGACGCACTCGTGCGGGCGTGCTCCTCGGCCCGCCGGACGGTGGCCGCGAATTCGTCCCGGGTCACGTCATCGCCCGCATGTACCGACTCCTTCGGTGGATCGGGTCTCCGTTCAGGGCCGCCAGGCCGGGGACTCGTCCGAGGCCCCGTTCCGGGTGAGCTGAACCGTGTTCGCGCCGGTGGACTCGATCAGGAAGATGTCCCAGTTGCCGCTGCGGAACGAGTCGAACACCAGGCGGTCGTCGTCCCCCATCCAGGAGGAGTCGAACTCCAGGGCATCGTCCGTGGTGACCCGGTACACGTCGGTCCCATCGGCGGACATCGTGTAGATGTCGTGATTTCCGCCGGCCCGGTTGCTCACGAAGGAGATCATCCCGGAAGCGCCGCCCCGGGCCGTCGTATCCGGAGCTCCGTCGAAGCCGGGATCGTTCGTGAGATTCACCGGGTTCGAACCGTCGGTCGCCATGCGCCAGATGTCGCCGTTCCCCGATCGGTCGGAGAAGAACACGATCCCCGAGCCGTCTACCAGCCATGCGGGCTCCGAATCCTGGAATTCGGGGTCGGTGGTGAGCCGGAGCGGGTCGCTTCCGTCGGCGTTCATGACGTAGATCTCGAACTTCCCACCGTCCCGGTCGGAGGCGAAGGCGATGCGGGAGCCGTCCGGAGACCAGCTCGGGAAGCGGTCGGTGAACGGGTTGTCCGTCAGCCGCGTGAGGTTCGATCCGTCCACGTTCATGACGTAGATCTCGGTGTTGCCTTCCCGGTTCGACGCGAAGGCGATGCGCGCGCCGTCGGGCGACCAGGAGACGTCGCCGTCGGCGGCCGGATGGTTGGTGACGTTGACCCCGTCGAGGCCGTCCGGCGTCATCAGGTAGATCTCCCGGTTCCCGTCGCGATCGGTCTCGAACGCGATCAGCTGACCCGAGAAGTCGAACTCGGTGTCGTTCCAGGGATCCCCGTCGGGAGCGGTGGGACTCGCGCTGTCGCAGGCCCCGAGGGCCAGGGCCAGGATCAGGGTGAGCCCGGCGTGTCGTCGTGTGAGGGTCATGGTCCTCTCCTGCGTGATCTCGGGCGACGGAACGGCAGTCCGGGACGGCGGGTCCGGGCGGAAGAGCCCGGTCCTCGGCCCGGCCTACTGCTGCTGCGTCCCCGCGTCGTCGGTCGCGTTCTCGAAGACGGTCATGGACGGCTCCCCGTTCGGCCCCACGCCCACGAGGGTCCGGATCGAGCCGAGTCGGTCCGTGAACACCAGATTGGTGGTCCCGTCCGGGAGGTAGCCCAGCACCGCACGGGGGTTCGCATCGGGGTCGTTGATCGTGATTCCCGGTGAGCCGTCGCCGAGCACCGTCATCCGGACGCGCTCCCGACCGTCCCGGTCCGAAAGGGACAGGACGGCGCGGCCTTCGTCATCGGTGGCCAGCAGGCCCCGCTGCCCCCCGTCCCCGTCCACCAGGGTGATCTGCTCGGCGGCGAGGCTGGTGAGCCGGCGGGTGCCGTCGTCCATGAGCTTGCCCTGGAGGACCACCGCGAGGGCGGCCACGGCCATGACGAAGCCCACCGCGGACACCAGGGCCGCTCCGCGGGCCCGTGCGGTCCGGGCCTCGAGGATCGCGATGCGCCGTTCCATGCGGGCTTCCAGCTCCCGGACGGGGTAGTCGCCCATGGTGGTGTCTTCGTCCGGATCGGGTCGTCGGTCGTTCATGGTCCACCTCCGTCAGAGAATCTCGAGCAGGGCTCCCACCACCTCGATCACGGCCGGCCCCAGGACGACCACGAACAGGGCCGGGAAGATGAAGAGCACCAGGGGGAACAGGAGCTTGATGGTGGTCTTGGCCGCGGCCTCCTCGGCTCGCTGCCGCCGCTTGGTCCGCAGGGTGTCCGCCTGGACCCGAAGCGCGCGCCCGATCGAGGTCCCGAAGCGTTCCGTCTGGATCATGCTCGTGACCAGTGCCTCGACGTCGTCGCTCCCGGTCCGCTTGGCGAGATTGCGCAGCGCTTCCCCCCGTGCGGTTCCGGCACGGATCTCGAGGTTCACCATGGTGAACTCCTCGGCCAGCGCCTGGCTCACGTTCCGGATCTCGTCGGAGACCCGGACCAGGGCCTGGTTCAGCCCCATCCCCGCCTCCACGCAGGCCACCAGGAGGTCCAGGGCGTCGGCGAGGACCATCTGGATTTCCATGCTCCGGGCGCGACGGCGCAGGCCGATGTACCACGCAGGGAGCAGCCATCCCATGATGCCCAGCCATGCCGCGGCCAGGAGGATGGCCAGAAGGCGCGCTTCGAGCAGGGCGCCCACACCCATCGTGGCCGCCACGAAGCCCGCCGCCGTCATCACCCGGACGCCGAGGAAGACCCGGACCGCCTCGGGACCCCAGAAGCCGGCCTGGACGAGCTTCTTGCTCCACCCGTCCAGGTCCACCCCGCCACTCTCCACCCGCTCGCCGAGGATCTTCACCACGGCCCGGAGCTGCTCCTTCTTGGACTGCCGGCGACGCCGGGCGACCGAATCGAAGGGGTTGGGGCTGTTGTGCTTGAGCTCGTGAAGCTCCTTGGCCACGGCCCGCTGCGGGCTCGAGGACAGCTCGTAGAGCGCCACGACCAGGAGGGTCACGCACCCGGCAGCCAGAAGTCCGACCAGATAGGGCATCATCGTCGCTCCCCTAGAACCGGATGCTCACGATCTGCCGGATCCACAGGAGGCCGATGCACTGGAGGAAGATGCCTCCGGCGAGCAGGGCCTGACCGATGGGATCGAAGAAGAGCGTGTTCAGGTAGCCCGGATTGATGAGGCTGATGATGGCCCCCACCAGCACCGGGAGGATGGCCAGGGTGTAGCCGCTCATGCGGCCCTGGGCCGTGTAGATGCGCACCTGGCGGCGGAGGTTGAAGCGGGCCCGCATCGTCTCGGCGATCTGCTCCAGGATCTCGGTCAGGTTCCCGCCGACCTCCTTCTGGACCATGATCGCGGTGATCAGGATGCGGACGTCCAAGATGGCGACCCGGTCCCCGAAGCTCATGAGCGCATCTTCGAAGGGCGGCCCGAAGCGCTGCTCCTCCACCAGGACCTGGAGCTCGCGGGCCAGGGGCTCAGGCGTCTCCTCGGAGACCATCCGGAGGCTCTCGGACAGGGGGTGCCCGGCCCGGACGGCCCGCGCCAGCGAGTCGATGGCGTCGGGCAGGAGCGCCTCCAGGCGCATCATCCTCTTCTTCTTCTTGCGGCGCACGTGCAGGTAGGGCGCCAGGGCGCCGAAGAGGACCGCGAAGAAGATGACCGGAGCGCTGTCCGAGGCCACCACCGCCACGACCCCGAAGACCGTGGCGAACGCCACGACCCGGGCCGCGAACTGCTCGAGCGTCCAGTCCAGGCCCGACTGCACCAGCAGGTGCTGGAGGTCCCAGACCTGGGGGATGCGCCGGGCCAGGCTCCGCAACAGGCCACCTTCGCCCCCACCGACCCGGACGAGGGACGCGCCGTCGGGACCGGCCACCGTCATGGTGCCCCCCTGCAGCGCCCCCAGGGCCTGCCGCCGAAGGCGCCATTCCCGGATCGCGACCACCGCCTGGAATCCGACCAGGGCGGCTACGAACACGCTGATCGCGGCACCGGCCGCGACGACCACGCCCTCACCCATGGGCAGGTACCTCCGCGCCCCTGGGGTCCGGCGCCGTGCGCTCCTCGTTCGAGCTGGAGGACCGGAACGGGGACAGGATGCGACCCACGAGGCCCGGCTTCCGCGCCGGGGCTGCGTCGTCGCCCTGGACGATGTCCTGCGCCAGGTCACGGATCTGCCCCGCGTACCGGGAGCTGCCATTCAGGACCAGTGGCCGGCCGGTGCTGATGGCCTGGATCACCGTCTTGTAGTCGTTGCCCAGCGTCGCGTAGGCCTCGAGCCCCAGGGTGTCTTCCAGATCCTTGAGCCCGACGAGGCCCTTGGGGTTGTAGCGGTTCACCACCAGCCGCAGCCGGTCGACGTCGCCGCCGGTCACCCCGTCCAGGGCCGGCAGCGCCCGCTTGAGGTTCCGGATCGACGGCACGTCCACGTTGGTGACCAGGAAGATCCGGTCGGCCGCCTTCAACGTGGTCAGGGCCGGCGGCGCCAGCGACTTCGAGGTGTCCACCACCACGAAGTCGTAGTGGCTCCGCAGGAAGGCGAGGATCCCGCCGATCTGCTCCCCCGTGACCTCCTCGCCGATCTCCGGCTCGAAGGGTGCCGAGAGGACGTGGACGCCGCAGTCGTGGCTCTCGATGTACGAGGCCAGCAGGTCGGCATCCATGCGATGGAAGTTCCGGACCAGGTCCACCAGGTGGAAGCGGGGCTGCACTCCCAGGAGGGACGCGATCTCCCCCATCTCCAGGTCCAGGTCCACCAGGAGGGTCTTCTTCCCCGTCGTCCGGTGGAGCTCGATCCCGACGTTGGTGGCCACGGTGGTGGCACCGGCCCCGCCCTTGGCGGAGAAGAAGGCCAGCACCTGTCCGTGGTGAGCCTCCTCCGGCTCCGACGATCCCGTCCAGCCGCGCTTCTGCAGCACACGGCCCACGGCCTCGTAGACGGCCTTGGCCTCCACAGGCAGCGGCAGGTACTCCACCACGCCGGCCCGCATCGCCTCCATGAGGAGGGCGGCGTCCAGCTCGGGGCCGACGCCCACCAGGGCCGTGCGGGGACACTTCGCCCCCAGGGCCCCCACCACCCGCATGGCACCGCGGGGGTCCTCGGAGAGGTCCAGGAAGACGATCTGGGGCTCCGCGGAGCGGATGCGATCCAGCTCGTCCACCTCCAGCTCCGCCGCCGGGCGGGGGATCTGGAAGTCGATGCGAACGGGCCGCTTCGCCCCCTCGACGGCGTCCAGCACGACGTTCTTGAGGCCGTTGTCTCCGGAGACGAGGCCGATGCGCAGTACGTTCTTGGTCATCAAGGCCTCACCGGATCAGCTGGAGCACACGTACGAGGGAGCCCTTGGTCTCACCGGTCCGCCCGCCGACTCCGCGGACGTAGTACAGGAACCGGCCGGTGACCGGGTCGCGCCGGTCCGCCTGCTCCTCGATGAAGACCCGGGCGAAGTTGTTGAACCGCAGATACTGCCGGCCCGGCTTGTTGATCTCGCCGGGATCGAAGAGGGCCACGGTGACGACCCGCGGGCTGTCCATGCCCCACTCGCTCACCACCGAGTTGGTCCGGTCGTCCCAGTAGGCGCCGGGATCCATCTCGATGAGCTTCTGCACGCCCTGGAAGGTGGGCCCCACCATGTTGCCCGGCTCCACCATGTACTCGGTGTCCAGGTCGATGACGGAGTTGTTGCAGGAGCAGATGTTCTGGCGGTACTGGGCCGCGCCACGGCCGCCACCGTCGTCCCGTCCGCCACCGCCCCCGTTCCCGGGATCGTCCGGAGGGCCACCGCCGCCGCCGACGCCGAGCTCGTCGCGCTTCTCGCGCCACTTCAGCAAGCCGTTCCCCTGCCCTGGCGGGAGATCGTCGTCCACGTCGCCGTCGCCGCCACCCAGACCGCCACCGTTGCCGCCGCCGGGATTCTCCCCGCATTCCAGCTGGTCCGGGTCCTCGGGGAGCACCCAGGGAAGGAAGAAGGAGGGCACGTACGCGTCGTGGGGATCGGTGACCTTCACGGTGATGCGCCGGCCGTAGTCGCGGTTGTGCCGCCGGCCGTTGTCGTCCACCTCGCCGTCCCGCCAGTGGCTCCCGTATCCGGTCTCGTCCCAGTCGCTGCCGGCCCCGCTGTAGCGCTCGTACCGATCGCCGCTTTCGGGGTCGTAGCTCCAGTGCTCGCCCTCGTCCCACAGACGGTTCCCGTTCTGGTCGTCGGTGGTCTCCTCCCAGAGATCCGGGACCGCGAAGGGCTTCACGCACTGCGCGGCACCGGAGGTCCCCGCCCAGGCGGTGGCCTGGGCGCTGACGTTGACCTCGTCGACGCCGAAGATGCGGGCGAACCAGGTGGAGATCCCGTCCCGACGGACCGCGGCCGTGACCGTGGCGCTGTCGGTGTCCACCCAGACCGAGACGTCCTCGGCCCGGACCGGCTCGTGCCGGATCTCGTTGCTCGTCGCGTAATCGATGGCCCGCCGGGTCGCCTCCGTCCGGACGGCGCTCTGCGAGACCTCCAGGAAGGCGCTCGCCCCCGCCAGGGCCGCCGCATCGGCGGCCCTCTGCGCTTCGGAGCGGGCGTTGAACAGGCCCCCGAGGTCGATCCCCAGGGCCAACACCGCCAGCATCGCGGTCATGGTGACCGCGACCATCACCGCCACCGAGCCGCGCTCGTCCCCGAGCAGGCGGCGGGGGCGGCGACTTAACTCGGCGGGAGTGGAATCCTTGGAATATGCGTTCATGGGCACGTCCTCGTTCTCGGGGTCAGAGGCTGCCACCGACGCCGGTCGTGTCCGTCGCTGCCGGCCGAAGTCGCCCGTCCCACTCCCAGTCCGCCGGATCTCCCGTGGGGAGCTCGGGGAGCTGGTTGGAGGGCTCGACGATGGTGGGGCTCACGATCACCAGGAGCTCGGTCACCTCCTGCCGCTCGTCCTTGTTCTGGAAGAGCTTGCCCAGGATCGGGATGTCCCCGAGGAACGGAAGCTTCTGGATGTTCTCCTGGATCGACCGGTCCAGGAGCCCGGCGATGGCCAGGTGCTGGCCCTCCCGGAGCTCGACCTGGGTCTCCGCCCGGCGGGAGAGAATGCTGGGGAGCTGGAATCCGGAGATCGCCAACCCTCCTGCGAAGTCCAGCGCCGAGACCTCCGGCGCGATCGCCAGGCGGATGTTGCCGATGTTCGTGATGGTGGGGGTGAAGTTCAGGCGCACCCCGAATTCCCTCCATTCGATGCTCACCGCGTTGCTGGCCGTCGATCCCTGGACCGAGGGGAAGGGGAACTCACCCCCGGCCAGGAACGAGGCCTCCTGCCCGTCGAGGGCCAGGAGCGTCGGCTCGGCCAGGCTGGTGAAGTCGCCGGACTCGTTCAGGGCCCGGAGGATCACCTGGAGGTGGGCATCGGTGTTGATCAGCGAGAAGTCGATCTGTCCTTCCGAGTCCGTCCGGGTCCGCCAGTCCCCGTCGGTGGCCAGCTCGTGGGGGTTCAGGATGTCGATCACCTGGTTCCCCAGCGACTTGAGGGCCGTGCGGCTCACCTCGGCGAACCGGACCTGGAGGCGGATCTGGCTGGGAGCGGGGGCCTGCAGGTTGTCGATCACCTGCGCGCCCGAGCCCTCGGCGAGCTCCAGGGCCCGCCGGGCCACGAAGGCAGAGCTCACCGGCCCCGAGAAGACGACGGTGTTCCCCCGGGCCGTGACTTCGATGCCCTCGTCGGGGAAGAGGGTCTCGAGGGACCGTTGGATCGCCGTGGCGTCAGCGGTCACCTCGACCCCGTAGATGTGCCGCGCGCCGGCGGCGTCCCAGACCACGAAGGTCGTGGTGCCCAGGTTGCGACCGTTGATCAGGACCTCGTTGGGTCCCATCACGACGGCCTCGGCGATCTCGGGGTCCGAGATGGAGACCCGGCTGAAATCCACCGGGCTCACCAGGACGGCCGAGGTCCCCCGGGCCAGGCTGACGGAGCCCTCCGTCTGGGTGATGAACCGCGGCTGGCCGAACTGCTGGCCTGCCACGGGGCTTCCGACGACGAGGAGCAACCCCAGGAGGATCGCAGCCAGCCAGGGAAGGATGGGCAGCGTGGGCCCGATCGGTGCGCTCGCGGGGTGCCTCAATTTCCGCCTCCTCGTCCGAATGTCAGCAGGGTCCTCTGGCCGCCCTCGTAGCTCTCCACCACGCGCCCGGGATCGGGCGGCGGCGCGGCGGCGGCGGGCCGCGGGGCACGCGGAGCCGGGCTTCCCCCGGCGCCGACGAGCGTGGCGATCTGCCGGCCCGAGGTCTCCACCGGAGCGCCGTCCAACGTGTTGCGCAGGGCGAGCTGGATCCGTCCTTCGGTCGCCGCGAGCGTCAGGGCCTCGGCGTCCTCCGGCGTCACCAGCAGGGTGACCACGGTGACGGGTGTGGGCTCGCCGTTGATGTCCTGCTGATAGGCCTGGTCCGCCGCCACGGCCCGGACGTTCTGGAGAATGATCCGGGTCGTGATCTGCCGGCGGTCGTTGGTGGGCATCACGGTGGCGAGTACGTCGACCCGGGTACCCGGGAGGACGAAGCCCGCCACGCCGATGACCTCGTCGACCTCGACCGAGACCGCCCGCATCCCCTCGGGGATGGTGATGGGCAGACCGCCGCCGGCCTCCTTGTCGGCGAGCTTCCATTCCACCATGGGCTCGTTGCGCCGGACCTCGACCACCAGCCCACGGCCGACGACCTCGCCGATCTGGTTGCTGAACCCGTCGGGCACGGCCGAGCCGGGCCAATCCAGGGTCTCGAGGTCCTCCCGGCGGACGATGGTGCCGGCCGGGAGGTCCCGGGCGGCCACCACGATGGTCCGGCCCGGAGCGGCTGCCTCGAGGGGCGTCGGCTCCGAATTCACGTAGACCAGCGCCACGTAGCCGGCCAGGATGCCGGAGAAAGTGGCGCCGATCAACATCAGCCAGAAGCGGGAGAGTCTCATCGGACGTGGCCTCTCACTCGTTGCGCATGACAAAGGAGGTCGACAGGACCAGGGTGCGATCCCCGGTGGCCCAGCCGATCAGGGGGGCGAAGAAGCCGAAGTCGTACTCGTAGTCGATCTCGAGCCGGGCGGGCGTCCCGGTGCCCGCCTTCCAGCCCTCGACGTAGATGTCGGCCCGATCCGGATCGAGGGCCGCACGCCGGAGGTTGTCGTGCACGAGATCCACCATGGCTCCGTAGGTGAAGCCGGTGTTCGCCACCACGGAGTTCCGCAGCGATTCCCGTGCGGTGTCGGTCAGCACCTGCTGGGTGTTCCAGGCCCTGGCGAACTCGACCAGCCCCAGAATCAGGAGCAGGACGACGGGCGCCACCAGGGCGAACTCCACCACCGCCTGTCCCCGCTCCGAGCGCCAGCTGCGAACGGCGCTCCCGCGGGTCGTGCGACCGGCGCGAGGCCGGCCGTTCATGTGGTCGCGGAGGCTCATGGGTGAGTCCGGATCGGGTGGAAGTGTGGGGCCTCGACCACCCGGGGCGTCGGCGGCCGCCCGCCTCAGCGGACAGCGCCAACGCCCCGGGGACTGGATCGAGACCAGGGAGCCGTTTACGGCGTGTAGCCAGAGTTCGGCGCCCCTTCGAGCGTATCTGCGATGGCGGAGAAAATGCCGCCGATGGCGTCGCGGAAGACGATCATGACCGCGATCAAGCCGATCGAGACCAGGGCGAGGATGAGAGCGTACTCCGTGAGTCCCTGCCCGGACTCGTCGTTCCAGAACTGCGCTAACACTGCCTTCATGGGATGCTCCTCCGGCCCGACGGGCCGCGTGGGGAAACGGGGGACGGCTTCGGATGGTTGTGCTCGCAACTGACCTCCTTCTGGCCGTCGCTCGTGAACCTGCCGTTGCCTTCTGGGCCTCTCTTCGGCGCAACGGGTATGCCAATGGGACCGGGAACCCCGAACCGTCCCGTAAACGCTGGCCTGATGGGCGTTTCGGCCCCCCCCCCCGAGGCCCCCCGTTTCCGGAACATCCGGTTCCGTGCCCCGGCACTGTTTGCCGTGGACCCCGTGCATCACCGGCGCCGCAAGCGGACCATTCCGGAATCCCGCCGGGCAGGCGGAATCCGACCCGGCTGCCGTGCTTCCGCAGCAGCGTGGCGGAGTTCGGGACCGGGCGAAGACGGCGGCTCCGGAAAAGACTTCGGGAGGTGGAGGTGCCCGGCTCGGGCGTCGGGAGCGGCGGGCGCCGCAGGTCCCTATGTTGGCGCCCATGAGCTCCCTCGACCCGCCGGCCCGACCTCCCACACTCCCTCCTCCTCCCCGCCGCCCGCGACCGGGTCGGCGGCCTCTCCTCGCGGCCTTCCTCCTGGCGGCCTCCATCGGGTCCGGACGCGCCCAGCTGGCCGCCCAGGAGGTGCCCCGGGAGGAGATCCTCGACTACGACGTTGCCATCCAGGTCGAAGCGGATGGTTGGATGGAGGTCACCGAGGAGATCCGGGTCCGGGCCCTGGGGCGCGAGATCCGCCGGGGCATCTATCGGGACTTCCCGACGTCCTTCCCCCGGACCGGAGGGTTCGGTCGGATCGAGGCCCCCTTCGAGGTGGTGCGGGTCCTCCGGGACGGGGCGCCGGAGCCCTGGATCATCCAGAGCGTCGGGGGGCCCAGCGGCCGTGGCGGGATCCGGGTGCGGATCGGTGACCCCGACGTCCTCCTCGAACGCGGGGAGCACACGTACGCCATCACCTACCGGACCATCCGCTGGATCCGCTTCGGCGAGTCCGCGGACGAGCTGTACTGGAACGTCACGGGGAACGGCTGGGACTTCCCGATTCTGTCGGCGTCCGCCGAGGTGTCCCTGCCGGAGCCGGTGGATCCGGACGCGGTGACGCTCGAGGGCTGGACCGGGCCGGAAGGCTCCACCGACTCCCGGCTGACCTCCTCCTTCGATCCCGACGTGGGGCCGGCAGGGGCGTGGCTGTTCCGCACGACCGACCTCCTGGGCCCCCGGGAGGGCCTCACGATCCGTCTCGCCTTCCCCAAGGGTGTCGTCGCGCCGCCCACCGAGGCCCAGGCGGCGGAGTGGTTCCGGATGGACTGGGGCCGGTGGGTCGAGGCCGGCACGGTGGTGGCCCTCGTCCTGTGCGTGTACCTGCTGCTCTGGCTCCGGGTCGGGCGGGATCCGGCCGAGGGCCCCGTGATGGTCCGGTACGAGCCCCCGGCCGGGTTCACCCCAGCCGGCCTGGGATACGTGGTGGAGCGGGGTCACGCCAACCGCCACCTGACGGCCGCGGTGGTGGACCTGGCGGTGCGGGGATGGCTGGAGATCGACCGGGACGGCTCGAAGTGGACCCTCCGCAGGACCGACGAGACCCCCGACGAGCCGGCGCCCCACGAGGAGGACCTCCTCCTGAGGGGGCTCTTCGGAGGCGTGGCCAAGGGCGATACCGGCCACGCCGGCGAGGAGGTGACCCTCGAAGGCTCGCACATGCCCGAGGTCCGGAGCGCGGTGAACGCCTTCCGGGCCGACATGGGACGGCGGCTCGAGGCGGACTACTTCCGCTTGAACCGGGGCTGGTTCGCCGCCGGACTGCTCGTGACGGTGCTGGGCTTCGCGGTCCTGGCCTGGCGGGCCCGGTTCTCCATCGCGCCCCACGGGTGGTTCCTGGGGATCTGGCTCACCTTCTGGACCATGGGCACCGGGACCCTGGTGTGGCGGGTCCTGGCCGCCTGGCGCATGGCCCTCTCCGGCCGACTGACGTACTTCGTCGGCGCCGCGGGCCTCAGCCTCTTCGCCACCCCCTTCGTCGTGGCATGGGTCGTAGTGGCCTTCATCCTGTGGCAGGCGGTGCCGGGCCACCTGTTGGCGGCGGCGGTGGGGCTGGGGGGGCTGAACGTCCTCTTCTACCACCTGCTGGAGCGGCCCACGCTCCGGGGCCGGGGGGTGCTGGACCAGGCCGAGGGGCTTCGCCGCTTCCTGACTTCCACCGAGGAGGATCGCATCCGGCGCCTCCAGCCCGTGGACGCCCCGCTGGAGCTCTTCGAGCGCTACCTGCCCTGGGCCATCGCCCTGGGGGTGGAGAGCGAGTGGGCCGAGCGGTTCGAGGAGGTGTTGGCTGCCCAGCCCGCCTCTTCGGCCGCCGGCGGCCGGATAGGACCCAGCTGGTACGGCGGGGGCTCCGACGGCTCCCTGTCCGGCATGAGCAGCTCGCTGGGAAGCAGCTTCTCGTCGTCCTTGTCGGCGTCGTCGGCCGCACCGGCGTCGTCCGGCGGGAGCAGCGGTGGGGGCGGAGGCGGGTCCTCGGGGGGAGGAGGCGGGGGGGGAGGAGGCGGCGGCTGGTAGGGCCCCGTCCCGAGGCCAACCTCAACCCCGGGTCAGACCCAGGAGCCACTCAGGGTAGCCGAACGACTCCCTGGCGTCGGGTCGGACGCCGGTCGCCGCCACCAGGAGCTCCGCAGCCCGGTCCACCAGCGCGTCCGGCTCCGGGCCGATCCCGAAGGCCTCGACGCCGAATGTCCAGGCGGTCCGGCCGAGGGCGTCCAGGGCGGTGACCTCGATGCCCGCGCCGTGGGCCACGCGGGTCCCCGGAGGGACGAAGCGGAGCGCGCCTCGCGCCCACTCCAGGGTCCAGAGCAACCGACGCTTCTCCACCCTGGCCCACGATCCGCCCGCGGCGTCCTCGGGTGCCGACGGCCCCTCCCAGCTCCATTTCCGCCAGGTCTCCACGACGCCGGCCCCGCGACCCGACGCCCATGGACGGCTCGCCCCCCTGGCCTTGAGCTCCAGGCGGGGACGGACGCCGCCGCCCCGCACCTTCACGCCGAGCCCCGGATCCGCGGAGACGAAGTAGAGATCGGGCCGCGCGTCCATGAGCGGCTGGGCGGCACCGGGGAGCTCCACCTTCCGGCCGGCCTTCCGATCCCGCGAGAACAGCCTCGACGCGTCGAAGGGGGGCGCACCGTCCCTGAACCACCTCAGCTCGGTGGACTCGAAGACGTCGGGGGGCATGGGCGACCTCCGATCCGGGGCGTCGGAACGCGACCCGCGGATCTTCGGGCCCCTGCGGGGGCGGCGGCAAGTGGCGGCTCGAAGTGGAAATCCCCGTTTGACACGAGTGCGCCCGCCACGTAGCAGTTCTCCGCCCCGTTGGCCGGCCACCACCGTCCACTCGGGTGACGCCCACCTGCCCACTCGTCAGCCCGAGCCGTTCCCCTCCACGAAGCCCACGCGCCCACGTGCCCTCCAGGTCATTCCTCC
This sequence comes from Longimicrobiales bacterium, assembly GCA_035464715.1. GTDB lineage: Bacteria > Gemmatimonadota > Gemmatimonadetes > Longimicrobiales > Gaopeijiaceae > Gaopeijia. Next base: position 9,578 of record DATHRY010000079.1, on the reverse strand, counting down.
CGCTGCTGATCACCGCAGGCCTCACGGCCTGTACCGCCGACCCGCCTCCGGAGCCGGCCGTGGCGGGGCTGCCCCTGTCGGAGCCGCCGGTCCTGGAGGACCTCGATCCCCGGCCGGGTGTCGTGGAGGTGGAGCTGGTGGCCGCGCCGGAGAGGCTCTCGCTGGTGCCGGGCACGGAGACCGACGTCTACGCCTACAACGGCTCCTTCCCGGGACCGACCATCCAGGTGCAGGAGGGAGACTCGGTGGTGGTCCGCCTCCGGAACGACCTGCCGGAATCCACCACGATCCACTGGCACGGCCTCCACCTCCCCTATCACGCGGACGGCAGCCCGTTCCACCCCGTGGGACCCGGGGAGTCCTTCACCTACGCCTTCACCATCCCGGAGGGGACGGCGGGAACCTACTGGTACCACCCCCATCCCATGGACCGCACCACGTGGCAGCTGGGAAAGGGACTGCTCGGTGCGTTCATCGTCCGGGATCCCGACGACCCGATCCCGTCGGGCGTTCCCGAGCGTCTTCTCATCCTGTCGGACAACCGTTTCAGCGATGACGGCGCCCTGTCGTTCCCGGAGCCCGACTCGAGGCAGGCCGAGGTGGACGAGGAGAACGGACGCGAGGGGGAGGTCCTCTTCGTGAACGGCCAGCTCATGCCGCGCCTCGCCATCCGCGCCGGTGAGGTCCAGCGCTGGCGCATCCTGAACGCGTCGGGCGCTCGGGTCTTCCGGCTGTCGCTGCCCGGGCACACGCTCCTCCACGTCGGAAGCGACGGGGGCCTCTTCGAGAGGCCCGTGGCCCGGGACGACATCCTCCTGGCCAACACCGAGCGGGTGGAGGTCCTGGTCCGCGGCGAGTCGGCCCCGGGCACGGAGGTCCAGCTCGAGGACCTCCCCTACGACCGGTACCGCCCTCTCTATCGACCCGCGGACTGGAACGAGACGCGCCCGCTCCTGACCCTCGCCTACGCGCCGGACCCGCCCCTGGAAGGCGGCCCTGCCATCCCCGACCGCCTTCGAGAGGTGCCCCCCCTGGAGCCGGACGGGGACACCCGGGTGCGGGTGTTCCGGCTCAGCCAGGGACGCATCAACGGCCAGCTCATGGACATGGACCGGATCGACGCCCGGGCCCGGCTCGGGGACACCGAGATCTGGGAGATCCGGAACCTGGTGGGGATGGATCATCCCTTCCACCTGCACGGGTTCCGGTTCCAGGTCCTGAGCCGTAACGGTTCGCCCGTCCCCTTCCGGAGCTGGAAGGACACCGTGAACGTGCCCGCACGAGGGACCGTGCGGTTCATCGTCCGCTACACCGATTATCCCGGCAAGTGGATGTTCCACTGCCATATCGTCGACCACGAGGACATGGGCATGATGGGCGTCCTCGAGGTCGCTCCCGCCGAGCCGGACCCCGTGCCCTGACAGGGGACCCCGCTCGCCCTCTCGCGAAAGGAGGATGCATGCAGCACCGTGCCGATCTCTTCCGGATCGCCGCGCTCGTGGGCCTCGTGGGCCTGGCCGGGTGCGGTACCGCACAGGATGACGACGCCCCCGCCGAGGCCTCCACCGAAGCCCCGGCCGTTGCCGAGCCCGCCTGGACGTACGCGCCCCCGAACCCCGACGTGAGCCCCTCGGCGCACGTGGTGGACGTGGTCGCCGAGGACTACGCCTTCGACGCCCCGGATTCGATCCTCTCGGGGTGGACCACCTTCCGACTCCACAACGAAGGCGAGGAGACCCATTTCCTCCTCCTCACCCGCCTGCCCCAGGGCCACACCGCCGACGACTACGAGTCCCAGGTAAGCGCGCCGATCAACGACGTGTGGTATCGGATGCGGGACGAGGGGCTCGGCAAGACCGCGGCCTTCGAGGAGGTCGGAGCGATGATCCCCGGCTGGTACTGGACCGGTGCGGAGACCTTCGGCGGCCCGGGGATGGTCATCCCGGGCGGCGTCTCCCAGGTCACGGTGGACCTCCCCCCGGGGGAATACGTCCTGGAGTGCTTCATGAAGACCGCCGAGGGCGAGTTCCACTGGTCGGAGGGGATGCTCCGGCCCCTGACCGTGCTGGCCGAACGCTCCACGGCCTCGGCTCCGGAGGCACAGGTCCGGCTCACCCTCACCCCCGAGGGCATCCAGGTGGACGGTGCGCCGCAGCCCGGAACCAACACCGTCCTCCTGGACTTCGCGCAGCAGCCCGAGGCAGGCTTCGGCAACGACGTCCACGTCGTCCATCTGGAGGAGGGCATGACCCCGGAGGATCTCGTGTCCTGGATGGACGCGTTCAACCTCCAGGGACTCACGCACCCGGCGCCGGCGCCCTTCGTGGGAGGCTCGCACGAACGACCGGAGGGCAACGTCCTCTATTTCACCGTGGAGCTCCTCCCGGGCCGCTACGCCTTCATGTCGGAGGGCGCCGAGGAGACCGGGGGCATCTTCACGGAGTTCACCGTGCGCTGATCCCGCTTCGGCCCACCGCGCCCCACGCCACGTCCGGCGTGCGGGGCGCGGTGGTGCCGGGCCGGCACCCCGGCGTCCGAGGTCCGGGAGCCGTCCCGGGCCCACCCCCCGGGGCCTCACCCCTCACCGCACCGACACCGCCAGGGTGTCGTGGTGGTAGCTCAGGAGGGACCGCAGCAGGGGGCTGATCGCATCGACGCCCTCGAAGCCTGCGGCCCGGGCCGCGGAGTCCCGGTCCCTGGCCGCGGACGCGGCGGTCGCCGCCGCATAGGCCTGAAGGCTCTCGTAGAAGCCGATGGTCATGGCGTCCCAGTTGGGCCCCGAATCCCGGACGAAGATGAGGTTGAGCTGACGGTCCAGCCGGGCGAAGAAACGGTTCTCCTTGCGCCGCTGCTCCACCAGCTCCGCCCGACGCCCCGGCAGGCCGGCGAACATCTCGATGTGGTAGAACCCCATCCCTTCGAAGCGCCGCTGCAGCTCGTCCAGGGGGACCGAACGGGCGAACCACTCCTCGGTCCAGGCCGTGGCGGCCTCGAGGCGTGCCGCGAGGTCGCGCCCCTCCCCGCTCTCCCACACCCGTGCCCGCCGGGCCACCCGCTCCGGCGCGTACCACGTGGAGTGGTCTCCCATGGGATGGATGAGCATGAAGTCCCACTGGTCGCCCTGGGAGTGCCGCATCCGGAACGGGGGCACGTCGCCGGCTTCCCGGTGGAGGGCGTCGGCGGCCTCGATGAGGTCCATGAGCTCGAGCCACTGGCCCGGCGCGGCCCGGACCATCCGGACGTTGTAGAGATACTCTCCTTCATCCTGCGCCGACGCGGGCGGGGCGACGAGCAGGGCGAGAATACCGAGGCAGACGAGGGGGATCCGCACGAGGACCTCCGGGACCGGGGGGCGGGCCGGGCCGGGAGTGGCCGGGCACGGGAGATGGTGAGGGCCGGACCTCGGGGCGGGCAAGTGCGGGGGCGATCCGACGACCAGGTGTTGGCTCGCACCCGCGTTCGTGGTATCCTGCGGCTCGATCCCTTCGATCCTCCCGAACCGATCATGCTTCCCGCCATGGAACACCTTCGACGTCCGATCCTGCCTCTCGTTCTGGTCGCCGCGGCGTGCGGCGGCCTGAGCGTCAACACCGACTACGACCCGTCCTTCGACTTCCGGGCCCCGACGACCTTCACGGTCCTGGACGAGGCCGGCGGAGCCACCCTCGACCAGCTGAACGATCGGAGGGTGAAGGATGCCATCTCCCGCGTGATGCAGGAGAAGGGTTTCGAGCAGGTGGCGGACACGTCGCAGGCCGACATCGCCGTGGGGTATCAGTTCACCACCGAGCAGCGGAGCTCCTACCAGACCGTGAACACCGGATGGGGCGGATACGGGTACGGCGGATACGGTCGCTGGCACCCCTACTACGGGCCCAGCATGGGGCCCAGCATGACCACCTCCCGGACCACCGAGACCCGGTACGACGTCGGCTCGCTCCTGATCGCGGTCTTCGACACCGAGGCCCGGGCCATGGTCTACACCTCCACCGGTTCCAGGACCCTGTCCGACTCGCCGCGCTCCCCCGAGGAGATGCAGGAGCGGATCAACGACGCGGTGGAGCAGATCCTCTCGGACTTCCCACCGGGAGGCTGACGGGCCGGGTTCACGCCAGGGGCTGACCGACTCGCCGCTCCGGGTGGGGGGAATCCCCTGGCCGGCGGGCACCCATCAGGACAGCGACCGCCGGGTGTGGCCCTCCAGGGCCCCCCGGCGGTTCGTCGTTCCCGCCCCCCGGAATCGCCGGAGGCCGGAACGCCCCGGCCTAGTCGCCCCGCAGGGCCGTGGTGGGATCCAACCGGGCCGCCCGCAGGGACGGCAGGAGAGCGGCGAGCATCCCGACGCCGCCCAGGAGGACCACCGCGGCGGCGAAGGTCAGCGGGTCCGTGGCGGGCACGTCCACGAGCAGTGACTCCAGCAGCCCCGTGATCCCGTAGGCGGCCACCAGCCCCGCGGCGGTCCCGATGGCGATGACCTTCCCCGCCCCCATCAGCATCAGGCGCAGCAGTCCCGTGCGGGGCGCGCCCAGGGCCGCCCGCACCGCGATCTCCCGGGTCCGCTGGGCGGCCCCGTGAGCCACGAGGCCGTAGATCCCGAGGCAGGCCAGGGCGAGGGCCGCGAGCCCGAACCCGCCCAGGATGCGCTGGGTCCAGACCCGCTCCCTGAGCCGGTCCGCGACCCGTTCCTCGAGCCAGCCGACCTCCACGGCCAGGGACGGGTCCGGAGACCGGATGAGGTTCCGCAGCAACGCCGGCACCTCCGCCCGGGAGGCGTCCGCGCTGCGGATCACCACGTTCATCCCCCGGGTCCACCGAGGCACCTGGCGATACAGCACGTAGAGCTCGGGACGCACGTCGGCCTCGTGGCCACCGTGGCGGATGTCGTCCACGACCCCGATCACCGTCAGCCACGGCGCCGGACCATCCTCGTAGAGCCAGTCCTCCATGCTGGGCGCGGCGATGCTGCGGCCCAGGGGATCCTCGTCGGGCCAGGCCCGCTCGGCCAGGGCCCGGTTCACCACCACGACCCGCTCGGTGCCGAGGTCGTCCCTGGCGTCGAAGGTCCGGCCTGCCCGGAGCGAGATGCCCAGGGTCTCGAAGTACCGGTCGCTCACCACCCGGTAGCCTCCCCCGAAGTCGGGCTCCGGATTCTCCGGGAAGGAGAGGAACGCGGTGCCACCGTTCCCGGTGGGAATCCAGTTCGCCACCGCCGCGGACTCCACACCCGGACGCCCATTCAGGTCGCCCAGGAGGGCGCGCCAGTATTCCGCGGCCAGGAGGCCGGACCGGTACTCCTCGCCGTTCAGGTCGACGTCGGCGACCGCCACCCCCGCCGGGTCGTATCCCAGGTCCCGGTCGGTCACGGCCCGAAGGCTCCGAAGCAGGAGCCCGCCGCCGATCAGGATGGCCAGGGCCAGCCCCACCTCGGTGGCCACCAGCATGCCTCCGGGGAGTCCGCGCCCGCCCCGCACGGCGCCCCGTGCACCACCCGTCAGCTTCGAGGTCCGGAGAGCCGGCCCGATCCCGGCCAGCAGCCCGGCGCCGACGGTGAGGGCCCCGGCGAACAGGGCCACCCGCAGGTCCAGCCCGAGCTCCGCGGCCCTGGGCAGCTCGGCGGCCAGGAGGTCGAACACCGCGCCCCCCACCAGCCACGCCACGGCGAGCCCGAGGAGGCCTCCCACGGCAGCCATCCCGAGGTGCTCGATGAGGAGCTGCCGGACGATGGCGCCCCGTCCCGACCCCAGGGCCCGGCGGAGCGAGACCTCGGAGGCCCGACTACGGGCCCGGGCCAGGCCCAGCCCCGCCAGGTTCGCGCAGGCCAGCACGAGGACGGCCAGCACCGCGGTCATGAGGAGCCAGAGGGTGTCGGCGGCGTCGGCCACAACCACCTCGCGCAGGGGGAGCACCCCGACCCCGTGCGAGTGGAAGGCCCCCTCGGGGTCGGTCTCGCGGATCCCCCGGGCGACGGCATCGAGCCCCAGTCGGGTGCGCTCCAGGTCGGCGTCGGGCTCCAGGCGGCCGAAGGCCTGGAAGTTGACGTTGTTCCGGAGGGTGCCGCTCCCGGGGTTCACGAAGAAAGCCACCCAGAGGTCGCTGCGCTCCGGGAAGGCCTCGTACCGGTCCACCACCCCCACCACCTCGTAGGTCCGCCCGGAGATCGTGACCGTGCGTCCCATGGCCTGCTCCGCCGAGCCGAACCGGGCCGCAGCGAAGGTGGACGACAGGACCGTCACCAGTCGGATCTCCTGCCCGTCGTCGAAGCTCAGGGCGCGCCCCGTCAGCATCCGAGGCCGGAAGACCTGGAAGAAGTCGCCCCCCACCCCAGCGACGGTCGCCCGGAACGCATCGCCGCCCAGTCCGACCGTCACCCGGTCCTCCCGCACGATCCCGGTGGCCGCCAAGGTCGTGGACGTCTCCCGCCAGTCGAACCAGTTGGCCATGGAGACCTGCGGGTACGGCTCCCCCCCCTCGCCCACCGACTGGAGCGAGACGAGGCGGTCCGGCTCGGGGAACGGGAGCGGCCGGAGGAGGACCTGGTCCACCAGGGCGAACATGACCGTGGTGAGGGAGATCCCCAGGGCGAGAATCGCGACGGAAACGGCGGCGTACCCCGGGGCCCGGGCCATCTTCCGAAGGCTCAGGCGCACGTCCCGGACCAGGGCGTCCAGCCAGCGGCGGACCTCCAGGCGGGCCTCCCTGCGGCGGGCGGAGGCGTAGAGGGCCCGGCGGGCCGCCTCCAGGTCGCCGAAGCGACGCTCGGCCTCTGCCCTGGCCTCCTCAGGACACATTCCCCGGGCCCGGTACTCCTCCTCCCGGAGCTCCAGGTGGGTGCGGATCTCCTCATCGAGCTCGTCGCGGAGGTCGTCCCTGCGGGTGCGGCGCAGACGGAAGATGCGGCGATGGTCGAACATGGCGGCCTCCCGGGCTCAGGCGACCGAAGTGGGCTCCAAAGACAGGATCGCGGCCACCGATGCGGCGTACCTTCGCCACGTGGTGGTCTCGTCCCGAAGATGCTCGGTGCCCTTCGAGGTCAGCCGGTAGTAGCGGGCGCGACGGGAGTTCTCGGTCATGCCCCACTCGGCCTCGACCAGCCCCCGGCCCTCCATGCGGTGGAGCGCCTGATACAGGGCGCTGTCGTCCGCGATGAGGTCGCCCCCGGAATGCCGCTCGAGCCAGGTCGCCAGGCCGTAGCCGTGCAGCGGCTCGCAGCTCAGGGCCTTCAGGATCAGCAGGTCCAGCGTCCCCTTCAGCAGCGGCAGCTTCCCGTCCATCCCCCCTCCCCCAGACTGTTACCCGTGAGTTCTAAGGGGAAGGGTAGACCGACCTCCGTACGGGGTCAAGGTTGGCGTTCCTCGCCGGGCGCCCGTACTTGTGCCCGGCAGGCGACCGCCTCCCTTGTCGCCCCCTCCCTCCCCTTCCCCAGCCGACCATGCGACCAGCCGACCATCGACGCGGGTCCGACCCCCGGGCCGGATCCCTCCCGCGGGCCGTCGGCGTACGGCTCGCAACGGCGGTGGTGCTCACGGCCGTCGCGCTCCTCGGCGCCTGCGGAGAACCGGACCCGTCCGGCGCCCCCGCCTGGTCGCCGATCCTCCAGGCCGAGAGGCAGCGTCCTCTCACGGATCGGACCTTCGAGGCCACCGCCGAGCGGCTGGCCCGGGGGGAGCACCTCGCCCTGGGGATCCTCCAGTGCGTCGACTGCCATTCCCCCATCGACAGCGCTGCGCCCGGGTGGCCGCCCATCGCCGGCCGGGAGTTCAGCGGTCGTGTGTTCAGGGACAACGCGACGGGACGACTGGTTGCCCCGAACCTCACCCCGGACGAGGAGACCGGCGCGGGGCTGTGGACCGACGACGTGCTGGCCCGGGCGATCCGCGAGGGCGTGGGGCACGACGGTCGCGGGCTCGGACTCCCGATGTACTGGGCCAGCTTCGCGAACCTCTCCGACGAGGACCTGGCGTCGGTCGTCGTCTACCTCCGGAGCCTGGCACCGGTCCGGAATCCGCTGCCGGATCGCCGCCTGACGGCCGAGGCCGAGGCGCAGCGGGCAGCGGGCGCCAGACCCCTGTCCGGGCCGGTCCCGGAACGCTCCTTCGAGGCACCGTGGCAGCTGGGGCAGTACCTCATCGAAGTCGGGGACTGCATGGGATGCCACACCTCGTGGTCGTCCGACCCGGGCCCGGGTCTCGGGGGGGGTGGCAACCGCATCGCCCGGGAGGACGAGGACGGGCTGCCCGTCTTCAGCCGCAACATCACCCCCGACCCTACGGGGATCGGGGGGTGGTCGAAGGAGGACTTCCGGTGGGCCATGCGCACGGGCAAGGGCGGGGACCTGCATCCCTCGATGCGGTGGACCTCCTTTGCCCGGCTCACCGACGAGGAGCTGGACGCCATCTACGAGACCCTCTTCCTCATGGACCCGGTCCGGCACGTGGTGGGGAACCGGGTCCCTCCGACCCGGTGCGAGACCTGCGGCCAGATGCATGGCCTCGGGCACGTGAACGTGCCGCTGGAGCCTCCGACCGGCCGCCCGCTGGAGCCCGGACGCGCCGGGGCGTACCCGGGTCGCTATCACCATTCCAGATGGGGCCAGACCTTCGAGATCCGCCTTGTCGCCGACACCCTCCGCGCCGTGTGGGACGAGGCGGCGGGAGAGGTCGTCCCGCTCCTGTGGCAGGGAGAGGACGAGTTCGTGGAGGCGGGTGGCCTACGGAGCACGTATCGGTTCGTCCGGGGGGAGGCCGGCCGGGTCGAGGCCGTGGACGTGACGGACGTCGGGCCCCAGCGCTTCGATCGCGTCGAGGAGTCGGCGAACGAGTCCCGGGAGGACGAGGAGCTCGACGAGCGTCAACCCGATCGAGTCCAACCTTCCCCCTGACCGCGCGACGCCCACACGCCACCCTTTCCCCCGCCCATCGTCCCGGTCCCGTTCCTCCCACCGAGCCCTGCCCATGGCCCACATCCCCTACGTCCCGTACGACGACGCATCCGGTCTCCTCGCCGGCCTCTACGAGAAGTACCGGGATCCCCGGGGAGGCGTGGACAACATCATCCGCATCCACTCGCTCAATCCCAGGTCCATGGAGGACCACCACCGGCTCTACGCCCACCTCATGCGGGGCCGGTCCCCCCTCACGCGCGTGCAGCGGGAGATGATCGCGGTGACGGTGTCTGCGGAGAACGACTGCTTCTACTGAATCAACCATCACGGAGCGGGACTCCGTACGCTGCTGGACGACGACACGCTGCCCCGGGCCCTGGCCCAGGACTGGCGGACGGCCCCCCTCACCGATCCGGACCGGGCCATGCTCGCGTTCGCCGTGAAGCTCACCCGGACACCTGGCGAGATGACCGCCGCGGACGCCGCCGCGCTCCGGGACGCGGGTTTCGGGGAGACCGCCATCCTAGACGTCACCCAGGTCACCGCGTACTACGCGTACGCGAACCGGTTGGCCGACGGTCTCGGTGTGGAGCTCGAGGCGTGGTGGGCGCCCGGGGAGCTCACGCTGTCCCGGGAGGCCTTCGAGGCACGAAGGGCGAGTCGCCGGCCCTGAGCCCGGGCGTCACACGGGGGCTCC
>DATHRY010000078.1:0-3044 GCA_035464715.1 Longimicrobiales bacterium | reverse complement strand
GCCCTCGGCTTCGTGGCTCTGCTCTACCGGGCACGGGTCGGCTACCTCGTCGAGCTCGAGCGTCAGCGCACCCGGATCGCCATGGATCTGCACGACCAGGTGGGGTCGGGGCTCGCCAGCGTCGGCATCCTCTCGGGCGTGATCGCGTCCGACGGCCTCGACGCCGAGGAGCGCCTGTGGACGGCCCGCGAGATCGCCGATGTGGCCGAGGAGCTCGGGCACTCGCTCTCGGACATCGTCTGGGCCCTCGACCCCCAGACCGCGAGCCTGGAGGAGCTGAGCGCCCGTCTGAGGGAGCACGGCGAGCGCCTCTTCCCCGACGACGGAATCCGTTTCGAAGCTCGTCTTCCGGAGCGATGGCCTCCCGTCACCTCGTCGATGGCCGTGCGCAGGAGTGTTCTGCTCATCGGGCTCGAGGCCCTGCACAACGCGGCCCGCCATGCGCAGGCGCGGCGGGTGACGCTCCGGATCCAGCCCCGAGGTCGTGGCTGGTGGGATCTCGCGGTCCAGGACGACGGGTCGGGGATGGCACCCCGGGACGGCACACGGCGAAACGGCGGGTCCGGGCGCGGCCTCGCCAGCATGGCGTCCCGGGCGGAGGCCATCGGGGCGAGGTTGGCCATCGACTCCAAACCATCGCGGGGGACCACCGTGACCCTCAGTTTCCACCCCCAGGAGGGTGCCGTCGCCGGTGTCGGCGACCGTCTCGCCGAGTCGATGCGGTCCTTCCGTCGCATGATCATGCGAGGGCACAGCAGTCCCTGAGGTCCCATCATCCGAGTCATGGTCGCCGTGTCCGCAGAGCCCATCCGCATCGTCACCATCGAAGACGACCCTCGATACCGGGCGAGCCTCGAGACGCTGGTGCGCCATTCAGCGGAGTTCGAGCTCGCCGGTTCGTTCGGCTCGCCGGCGGAGGCGCTCGAGCGGCTGGGAGGGTGGGACGAGGCCCCGGACCTGGTTCTCATGGACCTCGAGCTGCCGGGGATGAACGGGATCGAATGCACCCGCCGCATCAAGGCGCTCTTCCCCGACGTCGCCGTCGTCATGCTCACCGTCTTCGAGGACCGGGCGGGGCTGGTCGAGGCGATCACCGCCGGAGCCGACGGCTATCTGCTCAAGCGTACGCCGGCCATGCTCCTGCTCGAGCAGCTCCGATCGGTGATGGCCGGGGGCTCTCCTCTCTCCGCCGGTGTCGCCCGGACGGTCCTCGAGATCATCCGGCAGATCGGGCCCGAGGGCGACGAGCCGGCGAAGGTGGATCTCACGCCCCGGGAACGTGAGGTGCTTTCCTGTCTGGTCCAGGGGATGAGCTACAAGGCGGTGGCCCGAGGCCTGGACATCAGCATCGACACGGTCCGCTCCCACATCCGGGCCGTGTACCGGAAGCTGCAGGTCAACAACGTGGCCGAAGCGGTGGGACGGGCGCTGAAGGAGGGCCTGGTCTGACGGGGGATCGCATGAATATGCGATGGCCGGAATCCCATGGATGGCGGCATGCTCGACCGCTCGATGCCGTGTCATCCCTCGTGGAGGTCCGCCATGCGTCCGATCGCTCGTTGGAGCGCATCCCTCTTCTTGTCGGTCACGATCGCGGTTGCATGTGCCGACGCACCGGATTCTCCTCTGGGGCCGGGAGCCCCGACGGGCGTGGCGGAGGCGACCTGCGAGCCCCTGGCGAGCGACGAGAGCCTGGGGGTGCTGGTCGAGGGACTGCAGGCCGAGGTCGAGGCGCTCGAGGCCGCCGGGGCGATCAACGGGGGCCAGGCCCAGGCCCTGAAGCGCCACCTCACGAACGCCGAGCGCCAGACGGAGCGGGACGAGTTCTGCGCGGCGCGGGATCAGCTCGCCGCCTTTCGCGAGCAGCTCGAGGACCTGGCGGGGCAGGGAGGCATCTCGGATCGGGACGCCTACAACCTTCGGCACGCCACCCGGCTGGCCCTGGCGACCGAGGTGGTCCAGCCCGGGGACCCGGAGGAGTACGCGCCGGGTGCGATGGGGGAGCCCCGGACCGTGTCGTTCCAGGGTGAGGAGCTGCACGTCGTGGAGATCGACGGGCTGGCGATCTTCAACGGCGACGTGATCCTCGGATTCATGGACGAGCTGACCGGGACCACCGAGTCCGAAGAGATCGCCCGCTCCGGGCCGTGCACGGGCTGCACGCGCTGGACCGGGACGATCCGGTTCAGCTACGCGGACGACTGGGGCCCCGAGTCGACGAACGCCATCATGCGTCAACGCGTCGTCCGGGCCATCAACCACTGGCGCGAGAAGACCGGCTTCGAGTTCGACGAGGACTTCTCGGACCCGGACATCGTCTTCCGGAACAGCATGGGCTGCTCGTCCCCGGTTGGCCGCCGCGTCTTCACCGGGCTCGACAAGCACTACATCAACATCTCGACGGGGTGCGGCTTCGGCGCGGTCGTTCACGAGATCGGGCACTCGATCGGGCTCTGGCACGAGCAGTCGAGGACCGACCGGAACGACTTCGTGATGGTCACGCTCGACGCCGTCCGGGAGGGTCGCGAGTCCAACTTCGAGCAGTACGGCAGCTCGGGGCTCGACCTGGGACCGTACGACTACGGCTCGATCATGCACTACGGCTGTTCCGACTTCAAAGACGCATCGGCGACGGTCGACCCCCTCCAGCCGCTCCAGGCGGGAGTCACCTGCGCGGTCATGGGACAGCGGGATTCGCTGAACACGGGGGACCGGGCGGGTGCCTATTTCCTGGACGAGGTGGAGTACGAGATCGTCCGGGAGCCGGCGAGCGGCCCCGCCGACCGCCTCCTCCTCTCCCTCGACTGGACGTCGGAGCCCGTTCCCGGCGCCTTCATCACGTGGGAGGTCCAGGGTCGAGGGAACGTGGGCACCGGACACACCCTCGATACGGGTCCCCTCGCCCTCGAGGACGGACACTACTGGGTCTGGGCCCGGCTGATCATCGGGGGCATCCAGGTCACGACCGAGATCATCCGCTTCGACATCGCGAACGAAGCGCCCACGGTCGACCTGGGGGCCGACCGGGACGTCGACCGTAACCG
>DATHRY010000077.1:0-18080 GCA_035464715.1 Longimicrobiales bacterium | reverse complement strand
TCGGGTGGGAGCCCGGCGCGCGATCCGGGTTCGCCGGGCACGGGAACGGGGAGGGCCGGGATCGACCCTCCCCGTCGTCTCCTGAGTGCTACCGGCCCCCACCTCCCCGGCCCCGACCGTTCCCCTGTCCGTTCCCCCGGCCCATCCCGGGGCCGGACCGCCCGTCGTTCCGCTTCCAGGATTCGCGATCCTGCCGGTGGCCCCGAGCTCGATCGCGATCCCGTCGGTCGTCCCGCTCGTACCGGTCACCGCGGTCGCCGTAGCGTTCCCCATGGACCCCGATCGGAGGCGGGACCACGCGGGCCGGAGCGTTGTACGCAGACCCCCGGTACCGCCCTTCGTCGTCCCACCAGTCCCCGTCCCGGTCGTAGTAGCGGCGGTAGTCCCGATCGTCGTACCGGCGGTCGTCCCAGTCGTAGTACCGATAGTCGTCCCGCCACACCATCCGCACGTCCCGATACCCCGCCCAGTAGCGACTCGTATGGCCGTCCCACACCGGCCGCAGGACACCCTGGTGGGTCACGATGAGGACCCCGGATCGGTACAGACCGCGGAGTGCGTGGCAGCGCACGGCCCGGGGCTGATGCCCGGGGGCCACGCCGGGATACCACAGCCGGCAGTATCCTGCGCGGGGTCTGTGGCCCCGGGGGATCCTGATCCCCACCACGGGCCGGTACAGGTATCCGTCGGCGTAGTAACCGCCCACCCGGGGCAGACGGGCCACCCGGTAGCCATAGTCGTCCCGGACCCGGTGGTCGTCGGTACCCCACTGCCAATCCACGTGCACCCGGGCCGTGACCTGGGCGTCCGCTCGGCCGGCAGCCGCAAGCACGAGTCCCACCGCGGCCAGCGCCATCGCTCCGTATCGTCGTCCCATCATCGTCGCCTCCCTGCACATGAGGAAACCTGGGCCGACGAAGAGTCAACGAGCGTGCCAGACGATCGGCGGACACCCCTAAACCGAAGTCGTGTAGTGTTTTATGGATGCGGTGGTTGCGGCGCGGCAACACCTGGAGACTGTCCCACGGAGAGGACATGCCGGCCCTTTACGCCATCGCCGAAGGGTCGGAGCCCGGGGGCGGGACGGGTCGAGGCCACCCGGCCCCGACCCGCAGCACGCAGCCCGGCCGGCCTCAGCGGATCTGGCCTCGGACCTCCCCGCCGGGGAAGTCGCCGGGACCCGTGTTCGGGGGACTGACCCCGTCGTTCGTGTGGACGTTCACGTAGACTCGGCCGGCGTCGATGGCGGCGACGAGGTCGTCGAGGGTCTGCCCCGCGAGGGGTCCGATGAGGTTGGCGTCGGTGATCACGCCCGTCGCGAGGACTCCGTTGCTCGATCCGCCTCCCGCCGGGAAGGGCCCGGCCAGGAACGCGACCACGGGCCCGTTCTCGTCCGGGGGGCCCAGGTGGATGTGAGACTGGACGACGTTGTCGATGTTGGCCACGATCAGCCGGTAGCTCAGGCCGTCGGCGGTGCGCCGGAATATCGCCTGGCCCGTCGCCCGGGTCTCCCGCTCGGGCACCTCGCTCGCGCCCGTCAGGTGCGCCGTCGATCCCTCTCCGTCCACCATGGCCCGGGCGGACCCGATCTCCAGGGGCAGAACGGCGGTCGGGGCATCCGGCTCTCCACATCCGGTCAACGCGACGACGGTGACGAGTCCGAACACGGCGATGGTTCTCATTCTTCCTCCTGTGTCGATGTGGTATGCCCCCCTCCTCCTCCCGACTTGTCCACGGCTGCCCTGGCGCCCTCCGGTCCCGAGGGCGTCGACTGCCGACCGCCCCCTCGTCGTCGGATCCAGGGCGGCGAGAGTATCCTGGCCACAGATTAACCGCAATGGATCACGTCCGGACGCCTGGACGACCCCGACCTTCCCCGGCCACTCACCATCCGTCCCGGCGGACCCGGAACACGAGGGTGTCGCGAACGAGTCCGTCGGGGGTCGCCGCGTCCTCGACGCGGTGCTCGACCAGGGCGAAGCCGAGCTTCCGGGCCACGTTGCCGCTGCGCTCGTTGGCCGGATCGCAGTGGATCTGGACGCGATCGATGCCCCGTACCCCGAACGCTGCGTCGGTGAGGGCCCGGGCGGCCTCGGTGGCGAACCCCCGACCGACTCGAGTGGCGCGGATCCAGTACCCGATCTCCAGCCCACCGTCGCCGATACGCGGATGCAGCCCACAGCCGCCCACCACCTCGGACTCGTTCGCATCGAAGATGCCGTAGGTGAAGTCCTCGCCGTCGAGGAAGCGCCGTTCGTACCCCTCGAGCCGGGCCCGGGTCTCCTCCAGGGAGGTGGGCTCGGCCAGCGCCCAGTCCATCCACTCTCTCAGGAGCTCGAGGCTCTCGTCCACCGCCGCCCGCAGGAGAGGCGCATCGTCTGCGCGCCAGCAGCGCACCACGAGGCGGGGTGTCTGGATCCGGAGCGGTGGATAGGAGGTCGGAGGCATGTCGGCCCTTACACCCCTCCGCCCGGAAAGCGCCGGCAGGCAAGGGGAGGCGAAGCAGGGAGAAGGGACCCGACACGTCCCGCGGTGTACTCCGGTGACGTCAACCGGCGAGTCTACCCGCAGGACACCCTCCCCGTCCGCCCGTGGCCCGGCGGGAGCGACCACAATCCACCGTGAGGAGCAGGCCAATGAGCAATCGATTCGATGGAAGGATCGCCATCGTCACCGGCGGCGCGTCCGGCATCGGGGCGGCCATCGTGGATCGGCTCGCCGGAGAGGGTGCGTCCGTCGTGGTCGCCGACCTCGATCAGGACGGCGCGGAGGAGAAGGCGGAGGAGGTCGTCGGGGCCGGGGGTCGGGCCTGGGCCGCGAAGGTCGACGTAGCCGACGAGGCGTCGGTGCGGGCGATGGTGGCCGTAGCGACCGAGAAGGGAGGTGCGCTCCACTGCCTCGTGAACAACGCGGGAATCGGCGGCGCGTCGGCGCCCACCGGGGAGTACCCGACCGACGGCTGGCGCACCGTGATCGACGTGAACCTCAACGGGGTCTTCTATGGCATGCGGTACGGGATTCCGGAGATCCGGAGGGCCGGGGGCGGCGCCATCGTCAACATGGCCTCTATCCTCGGCTCGGTGGGGTTCGCCGGCTCGTCGGCCTACGTGGCGGCCAAGCACGGGGTCGTGGGGCTCACCAAGGCGGCCGCCCTGGATCACGCCGCCGACGGGATCCGTGTGAACGCCGTGGGGCCCGGCTTCATCAAGACGCCGCTCCTGGACGAGAACCTCGACGCGGAGACCCTCGGCTTCCTGGAAGGGCAGCACGCCCTCGGGCGTCTGGGGAAGCCCGACGAGGTGGCCTCCCTGACCGCGTTCCTCCTCTCGGACGAGGCCAGCTTCATCACCGGCTCGTATCACCTGGTGGACGGCGGATACACGGCGAAGTAGGCCGGCGAGCGCCTTTGGGACGAGGCCCGCCGGTCCACCCGCCGGTCCGCCGTCAGACGCGGTCTCGCAGGCCCGAGACCCCGGCCTTCTCCGCGCAGTGGTCGCAGCAGAAGAAGCGGCCGTCGGCCTCGAGACCGTGGCCGATCATGGCGATCCCGCAGGTATCGCAGCGGGGCGCCAGGTCGGCGATGGCGCACTCGAAGCTGTCGAAGGTGTGGGTCTTTCCGTCCTTCACCACGTCGAAGGATTTGTCGTACTCGTTGCCGCACCTTTGGCACCGTCCCATGGGAACGCTCCTGTTCGGGGGTTTGAGACCTTCGGGGTCCGGGATCTCGCCGGACCTGGCCCGGTCGGTGTGTGTCGCGGCAACACCTTATGCGAAGACCATGCCATCCCGCGCGGGCGCTCCCACCCGGAGCGGGTTCGTCGGAGCGTCAGGCGGCGGCGCCGGCCCTCGTCCTCCGCCGGCGCGTCCACCAGAGGAACGCGCCGATCACGAGGGCCACCGTCAGGAACGGGACGACCACCGCGAGCACGGTGAAGACCGCCGACAGGACGGCCTCACCGATGGAGACGAGCGGGTTCCCCGCGCCACCGGTGGTGCCCAGCGACGTGGCCCGGGCCAGGACGGTGCCCGTCTGCACCACGCCCGCCGTCCCTCCCCCGGCCACCACCGCCAGCACCCACTGAAGGACCGGAGGTGCGTCACCCAGCATGAGGGCCGTCAGGAGGGTGCCTGCGACGACCGCTGCCGGCGTGGCCAGCGTATCGAGGGCGTTGTCGAGCCAGGGCACAAGGTAGGCGCCCACCTCCGCCACCACCGCCACGGCCAGGACGCCCAGGGCCACCGGCTCGGCGAGCCACGCCCATCCCTCCGTGGGGTCGATCTGTCCGAGCCTCATCGCCAGGGCCACCCCCAGCAGCGGAACGAACACCCGGAAGCCGCTGGCCGCCGCCAACCCGATCCCGGCGGCGAGGGCGACGAGGAGTCCGACGCCGTCCGCGCCGCTCACGGGCGCCGCGTCCCGGCCGGGGCCGTGTACAGCGTGCTCGACGGGAGAGGCATGGTGGGGGACTCCGGCGGGGGTTCGAGGGACCCTGGCTGCTCCGGTTGCGGACCCCCGGTTCCCCGTCGGGCCGCCCGGGAGCGCATCTACGCTGCGGCCTCGGCGCCCCGACCGCCAGATCCTCCGGTCGCCGGTCCGCGTCCCGCCGGCCCCCGGACGCCGAGATCAGGCCCCGTCGGACGCCCCTGGCCTCCGGTACAGGCGCAGCCCCACGGCGCCGCACCACGTGAAGACCGCGATCAGCAGCAACCGCTGCCAGAGCCCGGTCCACTCGCGACTTCGCAGGGAGAGGGTCAGGAGGATCGTGGCGACGACGGCCACGGTGGCCGAGGCGGTGGAGTAGGCCCCCCACCCCTTCCAGCCGACCCGACCCCGGAGGGCCCGCCCGAACAGGAACAGGGCCCCGATCGCACAGAGGAACGCCACGGGGGATCCCAGGCCATGGAGGAGATTGGACCACGAGCCGGTCCCGGGGGGACACCCGACGTCGCATCGGACGACTCCTGCGACGACGACCCCGCCTCCGAAGAAGAAGAGCAGCACCGTCCCGAGGGCGGCCCGCCAGTCCCCCGGCGCCACGGCGCGGGTGGAGGCGGCGAAGGCCAGGAGGAGCACCCCGGTGGGCAGGAAGCCGGCGTAGTTCATGAGCCCGGCCAGGGGCGTCCCGACGGCCCCCAGCTCGCTCACGAACTGGTGGAGGTGGCTGTACCCCGGGCGGAGGGCGGCGGCCAGCACCACCACGGCGGCGAACAGCAGCGGCCCCGCCACCCCTCCCAGGGCCAGGACCCGACAAGTCCTCGCCCCCCCGGCGTCGGCCGGTGGCCTCACGGCATGGCCCACACCGCATCATGCAACGTCAGGAGCCGGTCCACGCGCCGATTCAGGTTGTCCGCCCAGACCGCCAGGTTCCCCACCGCGCCCTCCAGCTCCTCGGAGGTCATGAGGCGTGCCCGGTCCACCGGAAAGTCGGTCGGATCGTGAACGCCCCGGAGGCTGCTCAGGAACGACGTCGGCGCATACCCGGCGAAGGTGGTGATCAGGGCCTCGTGGATCTGGTCGAACCGTTCGCCCGCCGCCGCGTAGGACCGGGCGGCCGCCTCCACGAGCCCCTGAACGTCGCCGGCCTGCCGGACCCGGGACCACCACGCATCCACGCCGAAGGCCAGAAGCACGCCCGCCGTGACGCTCACCGCCTCGGTGACGAACCGTCTCGCGTCGAACGACCTCGCTCTCGCCACTGCTCCTCCTCTGGTCCCGGGACGGAGCCAGGATAGGTTTGGAGGCCTCTCCACGCATGGCCCTCCTGCTGGCAGCCACCTGGCGGGTACGTGCGGGCCACCGTGGTCCCTCCGCCTGGAGCCGACCCATGAGCAAGGTCACGCCCTTCCTGATGTTCGACGTTCAGCTCGACGCTGCGCTGGCGTTCTACGTGGACACATTCCCGGATCCGGAGGTCATCCGCGTCTCCCGCCAGGGTGGCGAGGGCCCCCTCCAGTCGGCGGAGTTCAGGGTCGGGGGCCAGCGGCTCATGGGGTTCAACGGCGGCCCGTACTTCTCCTTCTCCGAGGGGGTGTCGCTGCTCGTGGACTGCGAGGATCAGGCGGAGGCACGGAGCTGCTGGCCGATCCGGACCCGATGAAGGTCCAGGCCGTCGTCGATGCCATGATGCCCATGGTCAAGCTGGACGTGGCGGCTCTGGAGCAGGCCTACCGGGACGCCTGACCCGACCGCGTGAGGCCCCGGCGGACCCCTCCGGGGCCTCGCCGCCCCAGGCCCGCAGGCCATGGCCCACGCCCGCGGCCGCTCCGGCGACCAGGGCGGGGAAGAGCAGGGTCAGCCCGGCGACCACCAGGCCCGGGACCCCCATCACCTCCCCCAGGAGCGTCGCCAGCTCCGTGACGGACCCGCCCGTGGCCCGCCACGCCAGCAGGCCCGTCCAGCCCAGCGTCGCGCCCATCGCCGCCACCCACACGGGCCGTGTCGTGATCCGCCCCGCCCCCACCACGAGCCCCACCGCCGGCACCGCCCACCAACCGAACCCCCACGTCCCGAGGGCCATGGCGGCCCCCACCAGCGCCACGGGGATCACGGCCCACCCCCCGGCCGCACCGTCAGACGGGATCGGACCAGGCCCCTGTCCTCCAGGGAGCCCTCGGGGGCCGGGAAGCGGAGCTCGGCGAGCTCGCCCTCGACCCAGAGCGGAATGCGATCGGCGTAGTCCGGGCTGAGGGGATTCCCGGACTGCCCTCCCGGATAGACGCCCCGGGCCTGGACCTCCTCGCCCAGCTCCACCACCATCCGCCAGCTCGCCCCGTGCGTGCCGGCCCCCGAGCTCGGGTTCAGGAGGCCCGGCCCGCCCTGGATCGAGAGATCGGTCCGGGAGAAGGCCGGGATGCCCAGCAGGTGCAGGATCCGTGCGGCCCGGTGGTCTCCCCAGCGCCAGGCCGGACCTGGCTCCCCCAGCTCGTCCAGGAGCGCCAACCAGGCAGCGTCCAGGCAGGCGGCCAGGATCCGGTCCCGGGTCTCCACGGCCTCGGTGTCGCGATCGTCCCACCAGGGACTTCCGGGCTGCCCGAGGAGGGCCCAGGCCACCGCCGTACCCGGGAGGGCCACCGGCTCCCCTTCCTCGTCCTCGAGCTCGTCCCAGAGCCGGTCGCCCAGCTCGCCCATGGCCGCCTCGAAGAGCACGGGGCCGAGGTTGTCCCGGTCGTAGCGAAGGTCCCACGAGGCCAGGTGCGCCGCCGCGGCTGCGAGCGCCTGGCCGCCCTCCCCCCCTGCGGCCGCGGCAGCCTCGAGGAAGGCGGGTACGAAGTGCTCCGCCCGGGCGCTGGTGGGCCAGGTCTGGTAGGACGCCAGGTCGCCCGGCGAGTGCGCTGTCCTGGAGCGGAGGAGCCCGTTGATCGTCATGGCGCGCCAGGGACTCGGCCAGTCGGTGCCGAGATAGGTGGGCTCGGCCTCCGGATCCACCGGCTGCTGGTTCGCCGACGCCAGGAATCCCTGCTCCGGGTCCACCGCCGTGGGAACCCGCTCGATCTCCACGCGGCCCACCCAGTCCGAGCGGCTCGTGGTGCCGTCCTGCACCCAGATGCCGGCGGCCGAGTCCGGCCGCACCGGATAGAAGCCCGCCGAGCGGATGCCGATGCGTCCGGCCCGGTCCGCCACCAGACCGTTCTGGATCGGGGCGAACCAGGACGAGGTCGCGGCCAGCCACTCCTCCACCGATCTCGCCGGCCCGATCCGGGTCAGGGCCTCGATCTCGCCCTGGCCGCCCTCCTGCTGCTCCAGCACCGTCCAGCGGATGGAGGTGGCGACGCCCCCGGATCGCTGCACGGGACCCCGATGGGTCCGGTAGAGGGTGTCGGTGGCCAGCAGCGCGCCCCCGGGGTCCCGGTACTCCTCCACCCGCAGCTCCAGCTCCCGCCACGCCCCGTCCAGCATGTAGCGGCGGGGGGCGTCGTCGTCGTCCAGCTGTTCCCGATAGACGTCCACGGCGTCTGCGGGGGTGTTCGTGAAGGTCCAGGCCACGTCTCGGTTGAAGCCGATCACCACCCCCGGCATCCCGACCAGAGCGACGCCGTAGACGTCCAGCTCGCCCGGCACCACCAGGTGCACCTCGTACCAGATGCTCGGGAGGGTCAGCCCCAGGTGTGGATCGCCGGCCAGGATCGCGGTGCCCGTGGCGGAACGGTCCGGACCCACCGCCCAGCTGTTGCTCCCCAGGACGGGGCCATCGCCGTCCCGGAATCGCTCCAGGGGCGCCTCCAGGGTCGCCCAGGCCACGGCCGACAGCACGGCGTCGGGATCCGGCGGCCCCGGGGGAGGGATCACGACACCGGTGTAGCGCGTGCCCTCGTAGGGCACGACCGGTTCCTGGATCGGGGCCTCGATGGGGAAGAGGGCTTCGGCCGCCTCCCGGCCCACCAGGGCCGCGGCCGCGGCGCGGCGGCGCTCGTCCGTGGCGAAGGACAGCGTCCACCCCATCCGCTTGAGGAGATACAGGGAGTGCTGCGGCTCCCAGGGCGCCGGCTCGGCACCCAGCAGGTGATACTCGAGGGGCCGGTCCGCGGGGCCGAGGGTGGTGAGGTACGCGGACACCCCTTGGGCATACGCGTTCAGCGGGCCGCTCAGATCGGGCCGCTCCGCCATGGCGACCCAATCGCGCTCCGCGGCGTCCGCCAGCGCCAGCCACCGCGCCCCCCGGTCCGCCTCCAGGGCCGCGGCGCCCACCAGCTCCGTGAGGCTCCCCGCCGTGGCCCGGGCCTGGAGCTCGAGCTGGAACAGGCGATCCCGGGCCACGACCCACCCCTGGGCCCGGTAGGCGTCCGCCACCGACGAGGCGTAGATGTGGGGCACCCGTCGGTCGTCGTACACGACCCGCACCTCGCCCTCGAGGCCCGGCATCGTCTCCTGCTGTTCGTCCGGGAGCTCGGCGGTCCCCGTCACCCCCCACACCCCGTTGGCCGGGTCCAGGAAGGGGCCGAGGGCGGGCACGGGCCCGACGCGTCGTGCCCCGACGTGAAGAAGACCGGCGAGAACGACGGCGGACACCGCGAGTCCCACCGGAGGGCGCACGGACGAACGGCTCATGCGCCTCCTCCCCCGAAGAGGCGCCGGAGCAGGGAGCGCCGTCTCGGCGGAACCACCGACCAGAGGCGGTCGTCGCCGTGCCGGGTCCACTCGACGCGGGGGCCGAAGTGGCCCCAGGGAAACCCGTCCCCGGGGCCGGCGTCCCGGAGGTCGGCGAGGACGGCGTCCTCGGGCAGCCCCTCCGCCACCTGGCGAAGCCGCGGATCGGTCGACGCGAGAGCCTCGGCCCGGGGCACGAGTCCCGAGCCCTCGGCCCAGATCCGGAACGTCCCCTCTTCGTGCACCTCGTCCACGGGGCTTCGGCGCCCGTCCTGCCACAGGGCCACCGCTCCGCGCACGAACCCCTCCACCGTGTGGCTCTGGAAAGCGATCACCGGCGGGTCGTGGCAAGCGAAGAAGACCGGCGCCCAGGCCGCGTCCCCAGGCCGGACATCGACGACCCAGTAGTTCCCGAAGCCGTCGTGGGCGATGGGCCAGACGTGGGGGAAGATGTCCTCCATTCCCAGGGCGCCCCCGAGGTCGACGAGGGAGAGGGATTCCAAGGGCCCGTTCTCGAAGCCCTTCGACACGGCCAGCGCCGAGCGGATCTCGTCGGGAAGCGGCGCCGGAAGCTCCGCCTCCACCCGGGCGACCTCCTCCTGGGTTACGGGAGGCAGAAGCCGCAGCGTCTCCTCCCGGCCATCCTCGTCCACCAGGACGGCGCCGGAGAGCTCAGCGAAGAGGTCGGCCAGCATCGGGCGCGGGGTGGCGCCGGGTGCGGGGACGCCCGGCGTGGCGGATCGGTGTCATGGCGTTCCGGATTCGGTGCGGGGCCGCGACCGCCCGGGCGTTCCGGGGGGCGCATCACGACGAGTGTCCAGCGCGCGGGGGCACCGCGCAAGCGCCTGGCGCTCCGGGGTGGGCCCGGCACCGCACGACTGGCGGACCCGTGGGGCGCCGAAAGATTGGCCGCTGCGAGATCGTCTCCTCCCGGACCCGAGCGCCGACATGACCGCCGACTTCTGGGCCCTGGTGGCCGAGACCCGACCCGACGACGGGGATCCCGCCCGCCACGCGGAGGCCCTCACGGCCAAGCTCGTCGCCCAGGGTGCGGAGTCCGTCCGGGCCTACGGCGTGGCCTTCGACCAGGCCATGGACACGCTGTACGACTGGGACCTCTGGGGCGCGGCGTACCTGGCCCTGGGCGGCTGCGGCGACGACGCCTTCGAGTACTTCCGCGCCTGGATCGTGGGTCGGGGCGAAGCCGCGTGGCGGCAGGCCGGCGAGGACCCGCAGGCCTTCCTCCTCTCCCTGATCGGCGACGCCGAGGACCCGGAGGACCGCCTCTTCGAGCTGGGCGTGCACGACGGCGAGCCTCTCCTCTACGCCGGCGGCACGGCCCACGAACGGCTCACGGGCGCCTGGCTTCCGCCCAGGGAAGCCGGGGGGCCCGAGGAGCCGTCCGGAGAGCCCTGGGAGGAGGAGGACCTGGGGGATCGCTTCCCCGCACTCGCGGCCCGGATGCCGGACGACCTCCCCGGGGATGTGGACCTGGACGGCCTTGCCGAGGAGCGGGAGATCGACGGCCTCCCGGCAGCCACTCCCCCCGATCCGACCCAGGAGGCCGTCGATGCCGGGCTGGACGCCTACTCCGCCGGCAATCACGCCGAGGCGGAGCTCCACCTCGGCCCTCTGGTGGACGACTCGGGACGGTGGCCCGCGGTCCACCCCGGGCTGCAGGTCGACGTCGCGTACGTGGTCAGCGCCATCCGTCTGCAGGATGGCAAGGTGGACGCCGCCGCCGAGGCGCTTGCGCTCATCCTCGATCGTATGGACGAAGTCCCCCCCGTGCGCCGGGCGCTGGCCCAGATCGAGCTGGCCCGGGGCCGCCTCGACGAGGCCGCCCGATGGATCGACGACCGGCCTGAGGCGGCCCGGATGGACCGGGCCCTGGCGGCCAAGCTCGCCTGGCGGAGGGGCCACCGGGACGACGCCCTGACCCGGACGAGGACCGAGCTGACGGCCGGAGCCGCGGGCTACGAGCACCCGTGGGACGTGGCGGGCGCCCTCTACCAGGTGGGGACCGTCCTGGCCGAGACGGGGGACGCCGAGGGTGCCGAGATGGCGGTCCGGACCATGGCGACCTTCCTCGGAGGCGCGCCGGAGGACCTTCCCCTGTTCACCCACATGAAGCTGCTGGTGGCCGCGGTCACCCGCCTGCAGGAGCGGTACGCCGACGCGGTGGAGCAGCTCGAGCCCCTGTGCGAGACCACCATCGGGACGGACCGGGCGGAGGCGTTCCGGGAACGGGCACGCTCGCTCCGCGGTCTCGGGCGGGAGGACGAGGCGGGCGCGGACTACGAAGAGGCCATCCGGGGCTTCGAGACGGCCGGGGAGCGGTGGGACCTTGCCGCCACCCGGAGGGAGATGGAGGCGGGCTGAGCGCCCCGCTCCGTGAACCTCGACGGCCCCTCCCCCGTAGTGGTGTCAGAAGTCGGACACTCCTACACGGTGGAGGGAGAGCGGTGGGTCAGGGATCGACCGGGAACGTCATTGCGGCGCTGGCCAGTTTCTTCATTCCAGGGCTGGGACAGCTCATCCAGGGCCGGCTGCTGGCGGCCGTCGTCCAGTTCGTCCTGGCCGGCGTGCTCTGGATCGTGCTGCTCGGCTGGCTGGTCCACCT
This sequence comes from Longimicrobiales bacterium, assembly GCA_035464715.1. Taxonomy (GTDB): domain Bacteria; phylum Gemmatimonadota; class Gemmatimonadetes; order Longimicrobiales; family Gaopeijiaceae; genus Gaopeijia. The sequence goes on along the minus strand of DATHRY010000077.1, from coordinate 6,372 downwards.
CTGGTCCATCCTCGACGCGGCGCGCTACGATCCGCACCGCTGAGGGGCCGGCGAACCGGTGGATGGCGCGAACCGCACCGTCACGGGCCTGCCTGCGGGGTGGGGGGCGGCGGCACGCCAGGAAGGGCTCCACGGTGCGCTAGGGGGTGGAGCCACCGCCGGCGGCAGGCACGAGGGCCCGGCATCGCTCCACCATCTCCGCGGGCGTGACCACCTCCCCCTCGCCAAGACCCAGCAGGATCCCGTCGCTCCGCGGAAACACGTACGGTGTCCCGCGACCGTTGAGTGAGGCGGCGTATTCGACCTCGGGCTGCGGCTCCAGGAAGACGTGCTGCCCGGTGAGGCCCCGAACCTCCGGATCGCCGGCGAGGTCCCGGGCACCGAGTCCGGTACAGTGCATCACCACCGATTCGGGAAGGGCGTGGAGATCCTCGGGACCGCTCAAGGTCCGCATCTCGATCCGTCCGCCGGCCTGCCGCACGTCCTCCAGGAGCGCCATCAGGTAGAGGGGCGGCTCGATGAAGAGGTTGTCCTCGACGAAGGCATGGCGCGTCGAGAAGGGGTGGCGGCTCGGGCCGTATTCCTGCGCGTCGGGGTAGAGGTCCCGCAGGCGCCGGTAGATCTCCGATCCGGCCTCGATCTCCTCGTTCCACTCGTCCGTGAGGAAGAACTGCCGCCGCCACCGGATTCCGTAGCGGGCCTGTGGGAGCCGCTCCAGAAACATGCGGTGGGAGATCCGGCAAGCCCGCTCGATCCGGTCGAGGAACGCGGGCGTCTCCGCCGACGGGTCGGCGACGTACGACGGGTAGAAGTTGGCCGCCGCCATGCTGGAGGTCGTGTCCAACGGGAGGTCGCGCGTGTAGATCGTCACCCGGGCGCCACGGCCCAGCAGGACCAGGGCGGTGGAGAGGCCGACCACCCCGCACCCCACCACCGCCACCTCGGTCTCCGCCGACACCCCGTCCGCCCGGAGCATGTCCGCCGCCATGGTCGCGGTCCCCCAGGACAACGTGACCCCTCCCGCGCCATGTCCGTAGTTGTGGACCACCCTCCTTCCGGCGACGTGCTCCACCTCCAGCCGCATCCCCGAGGGCCGGAACGGCCGCAGACAGACATAGCTCCTACGGATCCGCGAAGGGTCCAGCAACACCGGCGGAAGCGGCCCCAGCATGGGGCCGTCCCCTTGCCGGCTCCCCGCGCCCTCCCCGGTGCATCCCGACAGGAGCACCCCCGGGGCGAGAAGGCCTCCAGCGATCCGGCCCAGGGCCTCGCGCCGACCGATCGCGCGGCTGCCGCTCCCGAAGCGGCCGGGCACTCTCACCCTCCCGGCTCCCTGATCTCGTAGCCTGCCGGCGGCTCCTCGCCCCGCAGGTGTCGCACGAAGTAGTCCCAGGTCCGGCGGATCACATAGGGCTCGTTGCCGAACCCGTGGTTCCGGTTCGGGAGGACCACCAGGTCGAAGTCCTTGTTGGCGTCGATCAGAGCGTCGATGAGCATGTGGTTCGCGTTCGGGTGCACGTTGTCGTCCAGCGTGCCGTACATGAGCAGCAGCTTGCCCTGCAGGCGGTCGGCCAGCTCCTGGTTCGCCTGGGAGTCGAAGGAGTCCCCGCCGTCCTCGTGGCGCTCCAGGAGGCCGTGGTACTTCTCGCCCCAGGTGTAGTCGTAGCTGCGGTTGTCGTGGTTGCCCGCCGTGCTCACGGCCACCTTGAAGACGTCCGGGTAGCTCAGGATCGCGTCGGTGGACGAGAAGCCGCCGCCGGAGTGCCCGAAGATACCCACCCGGTCGAGGTCCATCTGGGGATACCGGGAGGCCAGCTGACGCAGCGCCGCGACGTGGTCCGGGATCCCGTTGTCCCGCATGTCGCCGTAGTAGGCGTCGTGGAAGGCCTTGTCCCGGAGCGGGGTGCCCATGGCGTCGATCACGAAGACGATGAACCCCAGCTCCGCCAGGGCCGCGGCATTCCCCCCCTGGGCCACGGAGGCCTGCCGGGACCGGATCGGCCCGATCTGGGGACCGGGGTAGATGTAGTCCACCACGGGATACGAGGCGGACTCGTCGAAGTCGGATGGGAAGTAGAGGTAGCCGTGGACCGGCGTGATCCCGTCCCGAGCGACCGCGGTGAAGGGGGTGGCGTACTGCCATCCCTCGGCCAGGAGGCTCGAGAAGTCGGCCTCCTCCAGGGTGAGGAGGGAGCGGCCGGAGGTATCCCGCAGCACTGTGACGGGGGGCGCGTCGTGGGGCCCGTACTGGTCGACGAAGTACCTCCCCGAAGGGCTGACCGCCACCGCGTGGTCCCCCGCCTCCGGCGTGAGGCGCTCCACCGGCCCGCCGTCCAGCGGCGCCCGGTAGAGGTGCCGGTCGTAGGGGTTCTGGCCGGGCTCCCGACCCACCCCCGTGAAGTAGGCCCACCGCCCGTTGTCGTCGACGTGGAGCAGGTCCACCACCATCCAGGCCCCCTCGGTGATCCGGTTCTTCAGCGCACCGGTGCCGGCGTCGTACAGGTAGAGGTGCCCCCACCCGTCCCGCTCCGACCACCACACCACCTCGGAGTCGCCGTTGAGCGGCCGCCAGTTGGGGATTCCCCCGGAGCGGCCGTTGGCCTCGACGTAGGTCTTCGAGGTCTCCTCCAGGATCATCCGGCTCCCTCCCGTGGCGGGATCCATGACGTAGAGCTGGAGGGTGTCGTAGCTCCGGACGCCACGGGTGAAGAAGAGGGCGTCGTCACCCCAGCGGACGTCCTTCCAGAGGGTGTCGCTCACCAGCCCGCAGCAGGACGTGTTGACCGCCTCCATGGTCCCCACGTCGGCCTGCGCGGAGCTGCCCGCCTCGACGTCGAAGACGTGGATCTCGTAGGTCGGGATCACCGAATCCCCGGGGAGGCCGACCCGGTAGGAGTGGAGCCTGGGCCGCCCCGTCGCCGCCTCCAGCAGGTGGAGCTGCTCCACCTCTCGCTCGTCGAGCCTGTGGGTCGCGATGCGGCGGGAGTCGTCGGACCAGGCCAGCACCGGAGGCGGTGTGACGCCCCGGCGGGCCAGCGTCACCACGTTGCAACAGCCCTCCGGCGGCGCCGCATATCCGAAATCCGCCTCGCCGTCCGAGGAGAGCTGCCGCTCCTGCCCGGTGGCAACCTCCCGAACCCAGAGATCCTCGTCCCGGGAGAACGCCACCCAGCGTCCGTCCGGTGACATCCGTTCGGTGCGGGGCGGGGCCGGGACGGCGTCGGGCCCCGAACAGACGTAGTCCGTCAGACGGCAGGTCCAGCGGATGGAGTCGCCGGTGTGGAACCGGATTCCCCCATCCACGAACTCGAACTCGTCGAAGGGGAGCTTTCCGGCCACGTACGACGTATCCGCCGCGTCGGAGAGCCCCGCCGCCAGCCGCGCGTGGTCGAAGGCCGGAGCCCGGGTGGGGCCCGACGGATCCACGAGGATGAACTCGTGCCCCCCCAGGATGCGGCTCCGGTACCAGAACCGGTCCCCCGCGAGCCACTCGGGCGAAACCTGGTCTCCGGACACCTGGGTGCCGGCGTTCCACGACAGGAAGCTCTCGGCCCGGGCATAGTCCGTGGCCGTCCGCTGCTGGGCCTGGAGGCCCGTGGCCGAACCCGCGAGGAGGAGGAGACCGGCCAGCGGGAGGACCCGGGGACCGTCGAAGCGTCGGACGTGCATGGGTCGGTGTCTCGATTGGTGGGAAAGTGCGGCCGGCAACGTGGGGGTGTGGGCCGATGGCGTCCAGCGGTCCGCCCGGCGCGGGCGAGATCGGAAAGGCGCTGCTCCGACGGCCATTGCCGCGCTCGGAGAGCGCGAACCGGCGGGGCCGGGGCCGCTCAGAACCGCAGTGCGTACCGGCCCGGAGCGATCGGTACGGAGGCGTACGTGTGCCTACGTATGGGCCCGCCAACCCGGCGAGAGAACGTTGTCACCGATCCCGGTACCGCGCCACACCCCGAGGAATCCTTGGCAAATCCGAGGATCGTGAAGCAGGTTCAGGTGTGTGTGCCGGCTGGAACTCGTTGGGCGATTGTCGTTTGCCGCCTCGACGCCCTCGCAGGACCCGGAGGCGCCAGTGAGCACCAGGTGGAGCCGGACCCTGACGGCCGTGAGCCTCGCCCTCGCGCTGGGCGGCGAGGTGGTCGCCCAGCAGGGCGTCATCGCGGGTCGCGTCACCGACGCCACCACGCTGGACGCCGTCGTCGGGGCGCGCATCCGGGTGGTCGGGGGCGGTGGGCCCACCGAGGTGATCAGTCGCACCGACGGGACCTTCGAGCTGCAACTGGCCGCCGGCACCTACGACCTGGTCGTGGAGGCCGACGGCTTCCTTCCCGCGCCTTTTCATCGGCTTCGGGTCTTCCCCGGGCAGGTCCTCAACCAGAACCTGCCCCTGCAGTCCCAGGGCTACCTCCTGGACGGCTTCATCGTGACGGCCCGCCGCCTGCCGGAGAGCAGCCGGAGCTTCGACACCGAGCTGACGGCCCCGAGTGCCAGCCACTCCATCGACGCCCGCGACGTGCTGGAGCGCCCGACCCCGAACCCGGTGGACCACGCCCGTCAGGCCCCGGGGGTGGACATCGGCACCCTGGGACTCCAGTCCTCGAACGTGGTGGTGCGTGGGTTCAACAACATCTTCTCGGGGGCGCTCAACCTGATGACGGACTACCGGCTGTCCGGACTCCCGGGCCTCCGGGTCAACTACGCCCATTTCCTCCCGCTGACCGCCTACGACGTCGAGCGCGTCGAGGTGGTGTCGGGCGCGGGGTCGGCCCTTTACGGCCCCAACACGGCGAACGGGGTGCTCCACGTCATCACCCGCTCCCCCTTCGACGACCCCGGCACCCGGGTCTCCCTGGCCGCCGGAGAGCAGTCCGCTTTCCAGGGCACCTTCCGGACGGGCCTCGTGGTCGGAGACGAGCTGGCTCTGAAGCTCTCGGGCGGGTTCCTCCGGGGCCGGGAGTGGACGTACTTCGACCCCGCGGAGGGCGCGGCGCGGGATTCGGCCGTCGCCGATCCCGGTGCCTGCATCGACGACCGGGTCGTCCGCGGGCTGGACGAGGCCGCCGCCGCCGAGGCCTGCGGCCGGATCGGAGACCGGGATTTCGACACCCACCGCTACGGCCTCGAAGCCCGGGCCGACTGGCGGTTCTCGGGGCGGGGGTCGTTCATCGCAACGTACGGCGTCACCGACGTGAGCGGCATCGAGCTGACCCCCCTCAGCGCCGCCCAGGTCGACACCTGGCGCAACCAGTTCGTCCAGGGTCGCTTCTACTACGACCGCTGGGCGATCCAGGCCTACCTCAACTTCAGCGACTCGGGGGACGTCTTCCTCCTCCGGGACGGCGTCGACCTGATCGACCGGTCCACCCTCGGCGTGATCCAGATCCAGAACGGCTTCAGCTTCGCCGACGACCGCCAGGACCTCACCTACGGCTTCGACTACTTCAGCACCCGACCCGAGAGCCGCAGGACGATCTACGGGGACTTCGAGTCCGACAACGACATCTCCGAATGGGGTCTCTACCTGCAGTCGAAGACCGCCCTGACCTCCCGCCTGGACCTGTTCGTCGCCGGCCGGATCGACGCTCACTCGGTGCTTCCCGACAAGGTCTTCTCCCCCCGATTGGCGCTGGTCTTCCAGCCGAAGGACAACCACGCGTTCCGGGCGTCCTACAACCGGGCCTTCTCGACGCCTACGGCGTTGAACCACTTCCTGGACCTGGGGGCGGGCTTCGTGCCGGAGAATCGAGATCTCTTCGGGCTGAACAGGTTCTCGTCCCGGGCGTCCGGGACCGGTCGATCCGGCTTCTCGTGGCGCAATCCTTCCGGCGGCTACTGGATGCGCTCGCCGTACAACCGGCCCGGCGGGCCCGGTGAGCTGTTGACCGTCGACCGCGCCACCCTCTGGCGCCTGGGCCTGGAGGCGTACGGCGGGCGTCTCCCCGAGCACATCATGGCGACGCTGGGGAGGGTGGACCCGGAGGACGTGGGCATCCAGTTCTTCCTTCCCGTGGCGAACCCGGATTTCCTCCCCCTCGACAGCATCGTCGCCCTGGACGTGGACCCCATCAAGGAGACCACGAGCGAGACTTTCGAAGTGGGATGGACCGGGGTGTTCGCAGAGGCCCTGCGGGTCTCCGTGGACGGGTACTACCGGCGGCAGTTCGACTTCGTCTCGCCCCTCACGGTGGCCTCGCCCCTGTTCCGGGTGAACGTGGCGGACCTCGGCCAGGCGTACCTGTCCCTCCGGATCCCGGAGCTGGTGGAGAGCGGCTCCTCCCCCGAGGAGGCGGCGGAGATCGCCCTCGGGGAGTTCGGCATGGTCGGCCCGGTCGCGGGCGCGACGCCGCTGGCCACCGCGGTGTCCGACCTCCACGGCCA
>DATHRY010000076.1:0-7636 GCA_035464715.1 Longimicrobiales bacterium | reverse complement strand
GGAAGGGGCGATCGAGCCGGTCCGGCGTGACGTTCGCCGGGGTCACGCCCCGCCGGCCGCGGCGGCCCCGGTCATGTGCCGGAGGAGGCGGGCGACCTCCGCCCGGAGCTCCCGGCGATCCACCACCCGGTCCACCATTCCGTGCTCGAGCAGGAACTCGGAGCGCTGGAAGCCATGAGGAAGCTCCTGCTTGATGGTCTCCTCGATGACCCGGGGCCCCGCGAAGCCGATCAGGGCCCCCGGCTCCGCCAGGTTCACGTCCCCGAGCATCGCGTAGGAGGCCGTGACCCCACCGGTGGTCGGGTCCGTGAGGATGGAGACGTAGGGGAGCCCGGCTTCGTGGAGCCGTGCGAGGACCGCCGACGTCTTGGCCATCTGCATGAGCGAATAGATCCCTTCCATCATGCGGGCGCCGCCCGAGGCGCTGACCACGATGAAGGGCGTGCCGCGCTCCAGGGCGGTGCGTCCCGCCCGGGCGATCTTCTCCCCCACGACGGAGCCCATGGATCCGCCGATGAAGCGGAAGTCCATTACCGCGATGGCGACGTCCATCCCGTCCAACGTTCCGGTCCCGCTCACCACCGCGTCGTTGCGCCCGACCTTCTTCTCCGCCGCGTCGATCCGGTCCGCATATGCCTTGAGATCCTTGAAGCCCAGGGGATCCGCGCTGCGAAGGTGCGCGTCGTGCTCCTCGAAGGACCCGGGGTCGAGCAGGACCTCCAGGTACTCGTCCGCCGGGATGCGGAAGTGGAAGTCGCAGTGGGGGCAGACGTTGAGGTTCTGGGCGAGCTTCTCGCGGTAGAGGATCTCGCCGCACCCCTCGCACTTCTCGAAGACGTCGGTCGGGAGGTCCCGACGATCGGAGGCCTTCAGGGGCTTCTTGTCTTTTCTGAACCAGGCCATTCGGCCTCCAGGGGGGTGGGATCAGGCCACGATCCGCTCGTCGTCGTGGGCCACCCGGGCGGCCAGCGCCACCCCGACCCACGACATCAGCAGGAAAGAACCTCCGTAGCTCACGAAGGGGAGCGGGATTCCGGTCACGGGCACCAGGCCGACGGTCATCCCGATGTTGACGAAGATGTGGACGAGCCAGGCGCCGAAGATACCCAGCAGCACCAGGCCCGCAAAGGGATCTCCAACCTCCTCCGCCAGTCGCACGAGGCGTCCCAGGACCAGGGTGAAGAGGAGCAGCACGACCATCACCCCGGCGAACCCGAACTCCTCCCCGACCACGCTGAAGATGAAATCAGTGTGCTGTTCCGGGAGGAAGTCGAAGGCCTTCTGGGTGCCCGCCGTGAACCCCTTCCCCCACACGCCCCCGCTCCCCACCGCCACCATGGACTGGATCAGGTGGTATCCCGCCCCCCGGGGATCCACCTCGGGGTTCAGGAAGACCAGAAGGCGATTCTGCTGGTAGGGGGCCAGGGAGTTCCACAGGGGGGCCGCGATGGTGCCGGCCGCCAGGTTCGCGATGACCACCGCCACCGACTCGTAGAAGAAGAGCCGATACCTCCAGAGGTACAGCGCCGCCAGGAGCACCACGAAGTAGAACGACCACCACACGGTGTCGAAGGCCAGGATCATCGACGGCAGCGGGGAGGCCAGCAACAGGAGCAGCGGGATGGGAGTGCCGGCCCAGAAGAGGGCGGCGAACAGGATCCCCACGAAGGCCTGCGCGGTCCCCAGGTCCGGCTGAAGCATGACCAGCGCCAGGGGGGCGGCGGCGATGGCACCCGGTACGACGAGGTCCCGCAGGCTGTTGGGGGCGTCCCCCTTCGACGACAGGAACCGGGCCAGCGCGAGGATCGTGGCCAGCTTGGCCGGTTCGGCAGGCTGGAACCGGAACCCTCCCCCGAAGTCGATCCAGCTCTTGGTCCCCGCCGCCGTCCCGGCCCCCGTGCCCACGATCAGCGTCGCCGCCAGGAGGACCAGTCCGACCACGTACGCTGGCAGAGCGGCCCACTCCAGCCAACGGACGCTGATCCGGCTCACCAGGGTGAAGGCCACCAGTCCGAGCACGAACCACACCGCCTGGCGCCGCCACGCGTTCACCACGCCGGGCTCGGGGAAGTGGGTGATCCCCGCCGAATAGATCATGGCGAGGCCGAACAGGGTGAGGGCCAGCACCGCCGCCACCAGGGGCGGGTCCACGGCCCACGCGCGGAGAAGGCGCTTCACCGTCCCCCCGTTCCGGGCAGCGTGGGCGCCGGGGGATCCGGCGTGCGGCGAGGCGGCGGGACCGGAGCCCACCTCGGCCACGGTCCCGTCATGACGTGCTCCCGGAGGGTCTGGATGCTGTCCACAGGGATGCCGTGCTTGCGGCGCAGGTAGTAGTCGGCCGTCTTGGCCATGATGGGCGCCGCGGTGGTGGATCCGCCGCCACCGTAGGCCACCAGGACCACCACGACGATCTCCGGGGCCTGCCCTTTGGGCCCGGCCATGCCGGCGAACCAGGCGTCGTCCTCGGCCTCGCCCCGGACGCTCAGGGGGTTCTGACCGGTGCCGGTCTTTCCCATCAGGTCCCAGAACTCCAGCGAGGACATGTAGGCGGTGCCCCCGGGGGCGGTCACCCGGCGAAGGCCCTCCCGCATCATGCTCAAGGCCTCCGGCGTGAGCTCCAGCTCCCAGCCCTCCGGCGCCGGATAGGGCCCGTCCGGGTACAGCCGGGGGGCGGGGGCCGATCCGTCCCGGGCGATGGCCGTGTAGAACTGGGCCATCTTGAGGGGTGTCTGCGAGTTGGGGCCCTGGCCAATCGCCAGGCTCAGCACCTCTCCCTCCCGAGGGGTGTAGCCCCACACGCGCTCCCAGTACTCCGGACCCTTTGGAAACTGGCCCGGATTCTCCTCCGGCAGGTCGATCCCGCACCGGTCGGCGAACCCGATCCGGTTGGCTTCGTCAAGGAGGCGCTGGAGTCCGATCCGGAGGCCCAGCTGGTAGAAGTACACGTCGCACGAGTGCTGGATGGCCTCCAGCAGGTTGATGTCCCCGTGCCCCTCCCGGTTCCAGCAACGGAACCGCCGGTTTCCGTACTGAAAGGCCCCGGTGCACGGGACCTCCATGTGCTCGTACGGGTCGACCAGCCCCAGGTCCAGGGCGATGGCGGCCGAGGCGAGCTTCCAGGTGGAGGCCGGGGCGAACCGACCCAGGACGGCCCGGTTGTAGAGGGGCGTGGTCTCGGCATTGTTCAGCTCCCGCCACCGCTGGGGGTCGATCCCGCCCACGAACTCGTTGGGGTCGAAGGACGGCGCCGAGTACAGGGCCAGGATGCTGCCGTCCGCGGGATCCAGGGCCACCACGGCGCCGGACAGGCTGTCGGGGAAGATCTCGTGGATGAACTCCTGGAGCTCGAGGTCCAGGGACAGGTGGATGTCCTGGCCCGGCTCCGCGGGGTCGGTCCTGCCCGCGATGTCCCCGACGATCCGACGCCGGGCGTCCACCTCCACGTACCGGGTTCCGGGTCGCCCCTGGAGGAGGGCCTCGTACTGCCGCTCGATCCCCGTCTTGCCGACGATGACGCCCTGGCTGTACCGGCGGCCGTCCTGGAACTCCGGCACGTCGAGCTCCTCCTCGGTGATCTGCCCGATGTAGCCCATGACGTGGCCCACGGCGGCGCCGCCGTGGTAGAGCCGCCGAGGCCGGGATTCCACGAAGACCTGGGGGAAATCGCTCCGGACCTCCTCCAGGGCCGAGACCTGCTCGAAGGGGGCGTCGGGCGTGACCTCCAGGGGGAGCCCCCTGTCCCTCGTGGCCCGGGCCATGAGGTCGTCCACCTCCTCGTCCGTCAGCTCCAGGAGGCCCTGGAGCCGGCCGAGCGTGTTCCGGAGGGAGTCCAGCGGGGCCGGGAGGAGGGTGATGGCGTAGCCCGGGACGTTCTCGGCAATGATGCGGCCGTACCGGTCGAAGATCGTGCCCCGCGGTGCCGGCAGATCCACCCGCCGGATCAGATTCTCCTGTGCCGTCACCGTATAATCGCCGGCCTGGAGGATCTGGAGTCGGAAGAAGGCGGCGCCCAGCATCAGGACGCACAGCGCCAGGGCCCCCAGGGCCACTCGGCCCCGGGCTTTCCGGGCCAGCGGATGATAGGCGTTCACGTTCCCGCTCCTCGGGTGCCGTCCAGCACCCCCGTCACGAAGGTCAGCGTGACCCCGACCAGGCACATGTAGAGGGCCCCCAGGCTCGCGTCCACCACCAGCGCTTCCACCAGCGGCGGCCGCAGGTCCGCGCCGGCGGCGATCCAGTACACGAAATCACGAATCCACTTCCCCAGGAAGAGGTAGCTCGCCACGAAGAGGAGGGAATCGCCCACGAAGAGCTCCCGGGTCCGGGACGCCAGGGCGCCCACCACCGCCAACGCGAGCCCGTGGGCACCGAAGGCCAGCAGCCCCTGGGCGTCCTCCAGGAGGCCGAAGAGGAAGCCCGTGGCCGTCGCCACGGCCATGTGGGACTCCCGGGCCATGATCAGGAGGGCCAGCGTCAGGAGATCCGGGAACGCCGCCCCCACCCCGAACCCGACGTGGAGGATCAGGTGGAGGACGACCAGGAGGACCACGACAACGGTATCGAGGAGTCTCACGATCCGCCTCCCCCGGCGGTGTCCGGCGCCGTGAGGGCCCTGAGGGTCCCCTCGAGGACCTGGAGGGAATCCAGAGCGGCCCGCAGGGAATCGCCCAGCAGCCGGAGCCGGGCCGCCCGGTCCTGGGCCCGGAGCAGCTCCGCCTCGGTCCACGTGCCGGTCACGTCGTCGCTGACCGCGGTCCCCTCGAGGGCCACCAGGGCATGGGTCACGCTCCCCGGCTCCACGAAGGGGTCGAGCCAGTAGCTCTTCTGCCATCCGCCCACGGAATCGGCCACGGCCCGGATGCGCCCGATGGGGATGCCCCTTGGGAGGACCCCGAGGCCGCTGGTCACCACGACCGTGCCCGAGTCCACGGGCGCGTTGAACGGCACCCCCATGAGGATGAGCCGGTCGGCTTCCCGGAAGGGTCCCGCCCGGCTCTCCACGAGCCCGAACCAGAACCCGTCCAGGGTCATGGCGCTGGCCCGGAAGTCCGGGTGGCTCCAGTCCATTCCCACCGACTGGTCCGGCAGGGCCTCACGGATCACCCCCGCCAGCCCCTCCCGGGTGATGAGCGGGGCCCGGAGCGCGATGCCGTCCTCGGTCCCGGCATCCACCAGGAGGGTGCTGCGGGAGTCGGAGGTCCCCGGTCGGAGCACCCGCACGGCCCGCCAGCCGGGTCCCAACTCGCCGGAGAGATCCAGGAGGCCCCGCAGCAGCCGGTTCTCGGCCTCGACCGTCGTCCGGGCCACGGCGCGAGCGGTGAGGGAGTCGATCTGCGCCTGGAGAGCATCCACCTCCACGGACCGGTTGCGGGCGGCCACCAGGGACTCCTGCATGGCCAGGAAGGGCCGGAGCACCGTGCCCCGGATGAAGGACGCCATGGGGGACTGGGCGCCGTCGGGCAGGTTCACCACCACCAGCGCGAAGAAGAGCACCAGGAGGGAGAGCCGGAACTCCTTCTGCGCGCCGCGCTCGTCGGCGGCCCTCGGGGGCAACGAGGCCGGCATGACCCCGTCAGGTGGTCAGGACGGGCCGGTACTTGGTGAGATCGTCCAGGACCCGTCCGCATCCCCGGACCACGCAGGTCAGGGGATCCTCGTCGACGTGGATCGGCAGGTTGGTCTCGTGCTCCAGAAGGCGGTCGAGGCCCCGGATGAGGGCGCCGCCACCGGTCATGACGATGCCCCGGTCCACGATGTCCGAGGAGAGCTCCGGGGGCGTGATCTCAAGCGCCCGGCGCACCGCCTCGACGATGGCCTGGATGGGCTCCTGGATGCACTCCCGAATCTCCTGGGAGTGGACCGTCACCGTCTTGGGGATCCCGCTCACCAGGTCACGCCCCTTCACCTCCATCTCCCGCTCCTCCCCGTAGTCGAAGGCGGAGCCGATCTGGACCTTGATGGCCTCGGCGGTGGGCTCCCCGATGAGGAGGTTGTAGTTCTTCCGCAGGAAGGTCACGATGCCCGAGTCGAGCTCGTCGCCCCCGACGCGGATCGAGGTGTTGGAGACGATCCCGGACAGGGCGATCACGGCGATCTCGGTGGTACCACCGCCGATGTCGATGACCATGTTCCCGGTCGGGGTCTCCACCGGCAGCCCCACGCCGATGGCGGCGGCCATGGGCTCGTCGGCCATGTAGACGGCCTTGGCCCCCGCAGCCATCGCCGAGGAGCGGACCGCTCGGCGCTCCAACTCGGTGATCCCGGACGGCACCCCGACGACCACCCGGGGCTTGATGCGGAAGATCCGCTTGGCCGTGACCTGCTTCAGGAAGTGACGAAGCATCCCCTCGGTCACGTCGACGTCCGCGATGACGCCGTCCTTGAGGGGCCGGACCGCCTCGATCCCCTCGGGCGTCCGGCCGAGCATCCGCTTCGCCTCGAGCCCGATCCCAACGATCCGCCCGGTGGCCTTCTCCACGGCCACCACCGAAGGCTCGTTCAGGACGATCCCCTCGCCCTTCACGTAGACGAGGGTGTTCGCCGTCCCCAGGTCGACAGCGATGTCGTTCACCGGGAGGAGTCGGCCCGAGTTGAACCAGCGGGAAAATTGGGACACGTGACGCGATGTTTGTGGGGCGCGGATAGGGTGGAGCCGTCTGGTGGAAACCCCGGGAGCAAGACTTTGAAGCTATACAGGAAACCACCGACAGGGCAATGCGGTTCGGGGGTTTTCCACGGCCCCTAATCAAATGTTTACCACCGGCCCCGGGAAACCGCCAGGGTGGTGGTCAGGCCTTCCCGGTGGAGCCGAAGCCGCCGGCCCCGCGAGCGGTCTCGGAGACGGCCTCCACCTCCTCCACCTCCAGGACCTCGAAGCGGGCGAAGACCAGTTGGGCGATCCGGTCGCCCCGGACGATCTTCACCGTCTCCCGACCCAGGTTGATGAGGGCCACCTTCACCTCGCCCCGGTAGTCCGGATCGATGGTGCCCGGGGTGTTCGGGACCGAGACGCCGTACCGGACCGCGAGCCCCGACCGGGGCCGCACCTGGCACTCCACGTCCTGGGGGAGCTCCATCCGGAGCCCGGTGCCCACCAGGCGGATGTCCCCGGGCTCGAGATCGAAGTCGGGTTCCGCCGAGCGCACGTCGTACCCCGCCGCGTGGGGCGAACCCCTGGACGGCAGCGGGAGGTCGGGGTTGGAGTCCAGGCGAACGAAGCGGACCGGGTCCGGGCGGCTCATCCCACGCCCCTCAGCTCCAGAAGGAGGCCGGGTCGTGGGCCTCCATGCCGAACGCCTCCGCCACGCCCTCGTAGGTGACCTTTCCGTCGATGACGTTCAGGCCCTTGGCCAGCGCGGGATCGGCGGCGCAGGCCGCCTTCCACCCGTGCTCCGCCAGGGTGAGTGCGTAGGGAAGCGTGGCGTTGGTCAGCGCCAGCGTGCTGGTCCGGGGCACGCCGCCGGGCATGTTGGCCACGGCGTAGTGGATCACCCCCTCGACGGTGTAGATGGGGTCGTCGTGGGTGGTGGGCTTGATGGTCTCGACGCACCCGCCCTGGTCGACGGCCACGTCGACGATGACGGCCCCCGGCCGCATGGTCTTGAGGTCCTCCCGCGTGACCAGGCTGGGTGCCTTC
>DATHRY010000075.1:0-5849 GCA_035464715.1 Longimicrobiales bacterium | reverse complement strand
TCCTGGAGCAGTACGCCAGCGCGCTCATGCTCCACGAGACCGGCGCCCCCGAGGGGAACCGGGAGTACACCAGCTACGACTTCATCAGCTCGATCGAGATGTTCTGCTTCGCTGCGGACAACCCGCCCTGTGACGGCTCCTCCGCCGGTCCGGCCGGGACCTTCCCGTGGCCCGTGACCACGGCGTCGAACGGGAACATGGCTCGCCCCTTCGCCAGTGCCCAGTTCTCCGGAGACATCGGCTCCACGGGCCTGCGCATCCACGAGTTCGTCTCCAACGGCCTGGGCAGCGGAATCCAGCTCGGCATCACGGCCCAGCAGCCCGCCGTGGTGGTGGTGGCGCGGATCGAGTAGCCGCTCAGACGCCGACGGGACCGACCAGGATCCGGGCCAGCTCGGACGGATCCAGGTTCCCGCCGCTCAGGACCACGACGAGAGGCCCGTCTCCCGCTGCCGGGGGGCGGGCCTCCTCCATGTGGTCCAGCAGCCCGGCCAGTGCGGTGGCTCCCCCGCCCTCGAGCACGAGCCCGAGCTCGCTCCACCCGTGGCGGATGGCCCGTGCGATGGCGGCCTCGTCCACCTCCCGGTGCCGGCGGACGGTCTCCCTCACCAGCTCGAAGGTGACTCGGTTCCGGAGCCCGATCCCCCCGGCCAGGGCCGAGGCGAGGGTCGGCTCCTCCGGGAGCTCCACCGGATGACCGGCCTCGAGGCTGGCACGCATGACCCGCGCCCGGACCGCACTGACCGCCACCACCTCCGCCCGGGAATCGGCGGCCTCGAGGGCGCAGGCCACCCCCGCCGCGAGCCCGCCGCCCGACAGGGCCACCCACACCTCATCGACATCGGCCCGCTGCTCGAGAACCTCCAGGGCGAGGGTGCCCTGCCCCGCCACCACGGCGGGGTCGTCGAAGGGGTGGACCAGGACCCGCCCGGTCTCCCGGGCCAGGCGCTCCGCCTCCGCCTCGGCCTCGTCGTAGCTCTCCCCCACCAACCGGGCCTCGGCCCCATGACGCTCGATGGCCGTCCGCTTGACGGGGTCCACCCATCCGGGCACGCAGATCACCGCCTCCACCCCGAGGCGCTCCGCCGCCCAGGCCACGGCCCGTCCGTGGTTCCCCGACGAGCACGCCACCACGCCCCGGGCGTCGGCGGGCAGCAGGGCCAGGCGAGCCAGGGCGCCCCGGACCTTGAACGACCCGGTCTCCTGAAGGTTCTCGAGCTTGAGCAGCACCTCGCGGCCCAGGGCGTCGGAGAGCGACGGGGCGGCGAGGAGAGGCGTGGGCGGGAGGGCGTCCCGGACCGTGCGCCACGCCGCCTCCAGCCCCAACCCGCGCGGGTCGGGAAGCGGGGTCGGGAGGCCGACGCGCCCGGACGGATCTCGTGGGGCCGTCACGCCTCGGCCTCCGGCGAGCTCATCGTGAGCACGATCTTCCCGTAGCTCTCCCGGGACTCCATCAGTCGGTGGGCGTCGGCGATCCGCTCCGCCGGCAGGACGTGCCCCACCTGAGGACGGATGGCGTGTCGATCCAGGAACGTCACCAGGTCACTCCAGATCGCCATCAGCCGCTCCTCGTCGTCCAGGAGATACCCCAGGTGCGTGGCGTAGAACCCCAGGGAGCGCCGGAGCTGGTCGGCCAGCCGCAAGCGAGGCACGCCCCGCCACGCTCGCCACCAGCTCAGGGGATTCCACCAGCGATAGTCCAGCGCCGCGTACCCGGCCACCACGAGTCGACCGAAGGGAGCCATCTGGTCCCGGACGGCCCGGAAGACGTGGCTGCCGACCATCTCGACGGCCACGTCGATCCCCCGCCCTCCCACGGCATCGCGCAACTCCTCCAGGAAACCGTCCTCCCCGTAGCAGGCTTCGGCGGCGGCCCCGAGGCCCCGTACCCGTTCCAGCTTCGCGCGGCTGCCGGCCAGCGCCACCACGCGGCACTCCAGCGCCCGGGCCAGCTGGACGGCAGCGGTCCCGACGCCACCTGCCGCCGGCGACACACACACCGTCTCTCCGGGCCGGGGACGCCCCAACACGGCCAGGGCGACCCAGGCCGTCATGTAGTTGACCGGGAGAGCGGCGGCCTCCACGTCGGAGAGGCCAGGCAGCCAGGGGAGCGCCTGAGCGGACGGGACGACGACGGCCTCGGCGTAGGTCCCGTGCTGGGCGCCGACCATGACCCGCTCCCCCGGGGTGCGGTCCACCCCCTCGCCCACCCGGTCGATGACGCCGGCCGCCTCCATCCCCGGGACGTAGGGCCGCACCGGAGCCCACCCGTACAGGCCTGTCCTGGAGAGGACCTCGGCGTAGTTCAGCCCGATGGCCCGGACCCGGACCCGGACCTCTCCGGGGCCCGGCTCGGGCGCAGGCACCTCGGTCCAGCGGAGGACGGAGGCCGGCCCGGTCCGCTCCAGCAGGACGGCGCGCACGGGTCTTCTGGGGCGCGGGCGGTCTAGAAGACCGTCCGGCGCTCCCTGAGCTGGGTGATCCAGATGCCCGAATTGAAGTCGGTCGAGTAGATCCGGCCCTTGTGGATCTGGGCTCCCCAGGCCATCGGCCAGTTGGGGACTGTGGTGCCCTCGTCGGTCGTCAGGATCCGGGCGACCTCCCGTCCCTGGGCGTACAGGTCCCCCCGCAGCTCACCGGAGATGTCCACCACCCGGAGCCCGGCCTGGTAGTATCCCAGGTACATCCGGTCGCCCTCGATCCAGATGTTGTGGACGCCGGCCTCGGGCACCTCGTAACGGGCCACTTCCACCGGATTCTCGGGATCGACGTAGTCCACGACGTGGATGTAGCCCCGGGCGTGCACCGGCCGATCCGCGTTCCAGCCCTCCGGGAAGATCTCGTCCCCCACGAAGAGGTATCGCCCCGACCGCCACGCCACGTGGGTGTTGCCGATCGGGTACGCGAACCGGCTCACCTCCACCGGGGAGGTGGGGGTGCCCCCGTGGCTGCCCGCACCCACGTCCAGCATCAGGATGCCGTCGTCCCAATACGACGCGTACAGGTACCCGTCCTGAACGATGACGTCGTGAAGCGTGCGAGGCTGCCGCTCGATGCTCCACCGGCCCACCTCCCGCACCGCCGCGGGATCGGAGATGTCCAGGACGTGGATCGACGAGGTCCCGTTGTGGGCCGCGTACACCACGTCGTTGTCCCCGTCGATCCAGACGTTGTGGACGCCGCCGCTCACGGTCTCGGTGTATTCGGACAGGATCGCCGGGTGGGCCGGATCAGAGAGATCCAGGAGGACGATCCCGTTCCGGCGGGACGACGCGCCCTCCCGGGTGGCGATACCCAGCCGGTTGTTCGGGTGGATCTTGATGTCGTTGATGCGCCGGGCGTCGAAACGGAGGGAGTCCGTGCGCACGGGGTTGGCGGGATCGGTGACGTCCCACGCCGTCATCCAGTCGTGCAGATAGGTGCCGACGTACATGTAGTCCCGGCCGTCGATGCCCTCGAAGACCCAGGTGTCCGCCGAGTGGTAGTCGGGAATCGCGCCCCGCCCCACCAGCACCAGCTCCGCGTCGTACTCCCGGTCCACGACCTCCACCACCGTGGACTGGACCTGGTCCCGCCCCACCCGGGCCACCACCTCGTACCGGCCGGGCCGTTCGGCGACGAAGACGCCGTCCTCGCCCTCCTCCGTGATCTGGGCGCCGGCCCCGGCGACGGACCAGCCCGGCCGATATCCGTCCCCGACCCGGAACCGCACCACGTCACCGGTCCGTACCCGCGGCTGGGCGGGCTCCAGGACCGGCTCCACCCCCGTGTCGGCAACCCGCACGACGACTTCGGTTTCCAGGCCCTCGGCAGCCACGGTGATCACCGCCTGGCCAGGGCCGACCCCGAAGACCCGACGGCCCGCGGCGTCGAGCGCCGCCACGGACGGGTCGCTGGACGTCACCACGGCGGACGGCACCTCCAGGGCCGTGCCCAGCCTGGACTCGCCGGCCCACCGGAGCGGAGCGCTTCCTCCCGCCGGCACCGTGTTTCCGCCTTCCAGCGCGGCCAAGAGCCGCACAGGAGGCAGCTCGGGCACCGTCACGACGGTGAACGCCGTGCCCCGGGCGGTGAGGGCCGCCACCCGGGCGGTCCCGGGCGCCACCGCCGTCACCCGCCCCGTCGCGTCCACCACCACCACGGCCTCGTCGAGGCTGCTCCAGCGGACGGCGACGTCGGGGTCGACGGCGCCATCGGCGCCGAGGACCCGGGCCGTCAGGGTCGCCCGCCCGTCCACCTCCAGGGTGAGCTCGGCCGGCGTGACCGTGACCGGCGCCTGTTGGAGGACGGCGGCCAGAAGGAGGGCCCCGGCCGTCATCCGTCGTCCCTCCTGGCAAGATCCGCCTCCGAGGCCACGTACCCGAACGCCGCCCACTGGTCGCGGTTGGTCAGGACGCGCTCCATGAGGTCCCACGCGGCCTCCTCCCGCCCGTTCACCAGGTGCCAGACGGCCACGCCGTAGCCTGTGGTGGTGCTGGCCAGGGTGGCGGCCTCTCCAGAGGGCCCCAGGAGGTCCTCCTCGTCCCTGTCCCCCTTGTGGAGGAGGAGGACGTCGAGGTAGGAGCCTACCTCGATGATGTCCAGGTCGGGACGGATCCGGGTCAGCAGCTCGTCCGCCTCCGCATCCCGCCCCATGCGCCGGAGCGTGTTGTTGAGCCAGTAGCTGGTGGCCACCTGGGAATCCACGTGCTCCGACACCTCCAGGCAGGACCGCCACGCCTCCAGCGCCTCCTCGAGATCGCCCTTCAGATAGTGGGCCAGGCCCAGGTGGTACCAGATGTTGAAGTGGAGGGTGCTCGTGGGCACGCCCCGGGCGTTGGGCAGTCCATCCGGCTCCACCACGTCCTCGGTGCCCCGGGTCAGCTCCACGGCCCGATCGAAGTCGGCGATGGCCCGATCGAAGTCCCGGACGGAGATGTAGCGATGCCCCCGGTGCCGGTAGAGCCGTGCGTCCTCCGGGTGGAGCTCGATCCCACGGGTGTAGATGTCGATGGCCTCACGATACCTCCCCAGGTAGGCGGTACGGCGTCCCAGCCAGATGATCGAGTCCGCGTCCGTGGGGGCCGCCTCATAGGCCGCCTCGGCAGCGGCGAGGTTTGCCTCGTAGGTGGCCCGGACATCCGCCGGGAAGTTTGGCGCCCGCAACTCCTCACCCAGAAGGGAGATGGCCTCGACCCCTTCAGGAAGAGGTTGAGCAGTGGCCGAGGGGGCCCTGGGGGATTCGCCGTCGGACCCGGTGTCCGGCCCGCACGCGGCCAGGAAGACCACGGCGCTCAACAGGATCGATCGTCGCACTGGGAGGACTCCATGCCAGAGGGTGGGTAGACCGATGAGAATAGACGCCCCGCCCCGGGCTGGAAAGCCGACGGGGAACGCTCTAGGCTTGGGCGCCCACGGGTCCCGCGATCACGCCCGCCACCGAGTCCCATGCCTCTCCTCCACCACGACCTCATCGCCGCCAACGGCGCCGAGCCCACATCCTGGCTCTTCCTTCTCCACGGCATCTACGGGGCCGGTCGCAACTGGAACGCCGTGTCCAGGGCGGTGGTCCGCGAACGTCCCGACTGGGGTGTGGTCGCCGTCGACCTCCGGGGCCACGGCGCCTCCCCTGCCCTGACCCCGCCCCACACCCTGGAGGCGTGCGTCGCGGACCTGGACGCCCTGGCGGCGTCCATGGACGTCCGGCCCCGGGGCATCCTCGGACATTCCTTCGGCGGAAAGGTGGCCCTCCTCTACGGGGACGAGCCCGCCCACGGCATCGAGGAGACCTGGGTGGTGGACTCCACACCCGACGCCCGGGAGCCCGCGGGGAGCGCCTGGGCGATGCTCGAGGTCCTGCGGGACGCACC
>DATHRY010000074.1:0-4350 GCA_035464715.1 Longimicrobiales bacterium | reverse complement strand
CCCACAGGGGGTACGGCTTCGTGCTGGTGCTGGACTGGGCGGACATCGAGGACGGGTCTTCCGTCGCCGGCTACGATCTCCTGGTCCGGAACCGTGGCGCCGAGTACGCGCTGATCGATCGGGAGGTCGAGGCGTCGACCTACACCTTCCTCGCCTGCAACGGGTTCGTCATCGACCTCAACCTGCACGGCTGGGAGTGGAAGGTCCGGGTCCGGCATACGGACGGGACCACGGGCCCGTGGAGCGTACGGGAGTTCAGCTTCGAGCCGTGTCGGCTGGATGACGGGACGCCCTGCAACGCACCGGGCTGACGGTCACCGGGACGATGCCCCGACAACGCGAGGGGCGGGAGCTCGGGCCGCCTACCGACCCTCCTCCACCCGCTGGAAGCGGAGATCGAAGACCCGGGACTGGCCGAGGCTCAACTCGGTGACGGCGCCGGAGTCGTCCCGGACGAACCGGATGAGCCCCGCGGGGCTCAGGAAGGCGTCGGGGTACGAGGGCCGGAGGGGCGCCCGGGCGGCGGGTCGGCGGTGGAGCACCAGGCCGCCGTCCTCGAGGACGATCGTCAGCGTGGTCTCGGCGTCGTCGCTGTGGTACGTGCCCACGTAATCCGCCAGCTCCGACGGACCGGGTGTCGCGGGCTCGGTGGGCTCCCAGCGGCCCACGACGACCTCACCCTCCACGATGCGGACGCCGGCGCGGCTGCTGCCGGAGGGGGCGGCCCAGGCGGCCCGCTGGCCCGAGGTCCCGATGTGGAACTCCGTCCGGGAGATGGGCACCAACGGGGTCTGCCCGACACGGAGCACGCCGTCGTCTCCCTGCACGATGCGGGTCGGCTCCCCGGTGCGGACGTCGCGGTACCAGCCGGCAAGCCGGGCCACGGCCTCGGGATCCACGTCCGCGGCCTGGGGAAGCTCCGGCGCGGGCCCGAGGGCGTCGGCGAGGTACAGCTCCGCCACCCCGTTCGCCAGGGCCCCGGGGTTGGCGTTCGCGGCGTTGCAGAGGAGGGCCACCGACAGGCCCTCGTCCGGGTAGCGGGCCAGGAAGGCCCGGTAGCCCGAGGTGGCCCCGCCATGGGTCACCGCCCGGATTCCCCGCCAGTCGTCCACCGAGAGCCCCAGGGCGTAGGCGATGGTGCGGCCGTCGTTCAGAACCCCCTGGGTCTCCATCGTCCGCACCAGCTCGGGGCCCGCCAGCGTCGCCTCGTCGAGGGACCGGTTCCAGGTCAGGAGGTCGTCCACCGTGGTCAGGAGGCCCCCGTTGCCGTGCACGTTCTCGATGGGCTGGTTGATCCGGTACCCGCCGTCTCCGTCGGGGCTGTAGCCCGTGCTCCGCCCGGGGACGATGCGGGTCCAGTCGTCCCGCCACTGGGTGTCGTCCATCCCGAGGGGCTCGAAGATCCGCTCCCGGCTGAACTCCGCGAACGGCATCCCGCTGGCCCGGCTCACGATGATGGCCAGCAGGTTGTAGCCCGAGTTGCTGTACGAGTACTGGAGGCCCGGCTCGAAGTTGAGGGCCGATTGCCGGCTCAGGATGTCCAGGACGTGGTCGTGGGTGTGGGTCCGGACGCTTCGGCCCCACCCCGCGATGCCGGCGACGCTCCCCCAGTCCCGGAGACCGCTCGTGTGGTTGAGCAGGTGGCGCAGAGTGATGGTGTCGCCGTAGTCGGGAAGCTCGGGGACCCATTCGCGCACGTCATCCTCGAGGCTCAGGACCCCGTCCATGGCGAGCAGCACCACCGCGGCGGCGGTGAACTGCTTGGACACCGAACCGTTCTCGAAGATGGTGCCGGGGGTGTTCGGGATGTCCCACTCCAGGTTCGCCATCCCGTAGGCCCGGGTCAGGACCCGCTCCCCATTGCGGTCCACACCGACGGTGCAGCCCGGCACGTCGTCCCCGTCGAAGCGGGCGAAGAGGGCGTCCACCTGCCCCGAGACGTCGGCCGGGGCCGCCACCTGCGCGGCTGTGGACATCGGCTGGAGGGCCAGGGCCCAGGCCCAGGCGACAGTGAGAAGGAGGGGGAGCGGATGCCGGATCCTGCGCGCGTATCTGTCCATGGCCGCAACCTTCTGGAAGAGCAGCCGGCGGACAAGGGGGCCGCCCGCCTCACTCGGCCGGCAGCTCGCTCACCCGCGCCCGCACGCGATCCATCAGGGCCTCGAAGCGCGGGTCCTCCCGGATCGGATCGAGGAACCACGCGTGCTCCCGCAGAAACGGCTCGTTCAACAGGCCGAGGTCCACGGCCCGGCCGAGCCATTCCAACGCCCGGTCGGCGTCTCCCACCAGCGCCCAGGAATCGGACACGGCGCGTGCGAAGGTCTGGGCGCCCCGACCGGCGGCCTCGAACTCCGGGGTGATCGCCCGGGCCACCCCCTCAGCGTCCCCCTCCAACGCCCGGGCCAGGGACCGGGCCCAGGATGCGAACGGGCCGCCCCCGATTTCGTCGGCCACCCGGTCCAGGAACGGGATCGCTGCGGCGGGCCGGCGGGCGTAGGCCAGGGCCCAACCGTAGAAGACGCCGGTGAACGGGCTTTCGGGATCCAGCTCCCAGGCCCGGCGGTAGGGGCCCAGGGCATCGTCGTAGCGGCCTTCGACCACGGCGACGAATCCGGGGAGGAGCTGGGTGACCGGCGTCAGCGGGTCGGCCTCGACGGCGGGGGCCAGGATGCGGTCCGCCTCCCGGGTCCGGCCCACGTTCGCGTACACGTAGCCCAGGAAGGTCCGGAGATCGGGGTCGTCGGGATCGGCGGTCATGGCGCGTCGCCCGTGGACGATGGCGTCTCCCATGGCGCCGCGCTGGAAGGCGGCGAACATGCGGATCCAGTGCCCCCGGGCCGAGTCGGGGCGGAGGGCGAAGATGCGCCCGGCCAACGACTCCAGCCGATCCATCACGTCGGGCCCGGCGGCCACTCCCGACTCCACGTGCATGGCCGTGATGTGCCCCAGGGTGCCCAGGAGCAGCTCGTTCTCGCCGACGATCTCGAGTCCCGCCTCGATGTAGCGCGTGGCTCGTTCCAGGCCCTCGGGGGAGAACCGCCAGGCCTCGTAGCGTGCCCGCAGGTACGACTCGTAGGCCCGGGGATCGGCGATGGGGCGCTCCCCCAGGGCCTCGTCCTCGGCTGGGGAGAGGCGGACGCGCAGTGCGTCGGCGATGGCCCGAGCGACCTGCTCCTGGATCTCGAAGACGTCGTCGAGGGTCCCGTCGACGCGCTCGCTCCAGAGGGTCCGGTCCGTGACCGCCTCGATGAGCCGGGCGGTGATCCGGAGCTTGTCCCCGGCCTTCCGGACGCCGCCCTCCAGGACATATCGGACGTCCAGTTCCCGTGCGAGGGTGGGAAGGTCCTTGTCCGTGGCCTTGAGGCGCATGGCCGAAGTCCGGGAGATGACCCGCAGGGCCCGGACGCGCGAGAGGTCGGCGATGACCTCCTCGGTGAGGCCGTCGCTGAAGTACTCGTTGTCGGGATCCGGGCTCAGGTTTTCGAAGGGCAGGACCACGAGACCCGGCGGGCGAGACGTCTCCGACCCCACCCCTTCGCTCGCACCGGACTCCGGTTCGCCAAGGGCCTCCGCCACCGCCTCCGCGAACGCGGCCATGGAGGGAAAGCGCTCCCGTGGATCCTTGGCCAGGGCCCGGGCGAGGGCCCCGGCCAACCCCTCGTGCCCCTTCCCGGTCGGTGGCAGGGGTGGGGGCGGATCCACGAGGTGTGCCGTGGCCGCCGCGCGGGCGGTCGACCGGGGGAACGGCGGCTCGCCCGTGAGCATCTCGAAGAGCACGCAGCCCAGGGCGTACTGGTCCGCGCGTCCATCCGGATCCTCCTCGCCCCCGACCTGCTCCGGGCTCATGTAGAGGAACGTGCCCACCGCCTGCCCGTCGGCGGTAAGCCGGCTCTCCGCCCCGGTGGCCAGGGCCACGCCGAAATCCGCCACGACCGACTCCCCCTGATGCAGGAGGATGTTCGCCGGCTTGATGTCGCGGTGCACCACACCCAGCTCGTGGGCGTGGGCCAGGGCCCGGGCCACGTCAACGGCGATCGCCACGGCCTCTCCCGGGACCAGGCGCCCCTCCCGGGCCAACCGCGCGTCCAGCGACTCGCCCTGGGCCACCGGCATCACGTAGAAGAGGCGGCCCGCCGCCTCGCCGGAGTCGAAGAGGGGGAGGATGTGGGGATGATTCAGGCGCGCTGTGGTCCGGACCTCCTGCTCGAAGCGCCGCTCGCCGATCTCGGCCGAGAGGGAGCGGTCCAGGACCTTCACCGCCACGGTCCGCCCGTGCCGGACGTCCTCCGCCAGATAGACGGTGGCCATGCCGCCCCGGCCGAGCTCCCGCTGGAGCCGGTAGCGGCCCTG
>DATHRY010000073.1:0-17188 GCA_035464715.1 Longimicrobiales bacterium | reverse complement strand
CGGCGCCGGGTGCCCGGGCGCCGGCGGAGGTCAGGACCGACGCCTTTCCCCGGCCCAGGTCCGAGAGCAGGACGGGCGCCGGCGCCAGGTCGGGCAGGGCGCCGCACAGGGCGGCCCGGAGCTCCCCTCCGAGAGATGCCGGCGGCAGCGGCCGGAGGAGACGATCAGAAATGTCCCCCTCCATGGGGCGACGCCGGCTGGGGCGCACCTCGATCTCCATCCTTCGGCTTGAACACCACCTTGAGGAGCGGCGGGGCGATGAAGGTGGTGACGATCACCATGATGAGAATGGCCGAGAACGTCTCCGGGGAGAGGATTCCCGCCCTCCGACCGATATCGGCGAAGATGAGGCCCACCTCACCCCGGGGCACCATCCCGACGCCGATGGCCGCGTGGTTGAGCTTCTCCTTGCCCCACCCCACGACGTACCCCGCGACCAGCTTCCCGATGAACGCCACCACGACGAGGATGGCTCCGACGACGATGACGCTCTGATTGTACTCGTCGGACCAGGGGAGGAAGAGGTTCACGTTCACCGCGGCGCCGACCGACACGAAGAAGATCGGGGTGAAGATGTCCGCCACCGGCTCCACCCGCTCCACGATGAGATCGAACTGGTTCGTGGAGGAGAGCACGATGCCCGCCGCGAAGGATCCGATGATGAGGGCGGAGCCCGCCTTGTCCGCCAGCGCCGCGAAGAGCAGCGCGAAGCAGAACGCGCTCACCAGCAGGATCCCACGGACCCGCATCTGGTCGACGAAGGTGAAGAGCTTCGGAGCGACCAGGTTGCCGATGATGACCGCGGCGACCAGGAAGCCCACCGCGATGGCGAACGTCTGGGCGATGCCGATGAAGGAGAGGGCCGCACCGGAGGCGAGCCCGCTCACGACCGCCAGGATGACAAGGCCCAGGACGTCGTCGATCACCGCTGCGCCGATGATGATCCTGGACTCGGCGCGGTGCATGAGCTTCAGGTCCGTGAGTACCCTGGCCGTGATCCCCACGGAGGTCGCCGTCAACGTGGCGCCGACGAAGACCGACACCATGCCGTGGCTGATCCCTTCCGGGTGGGCTCCGATGTTGGGATCGGCGAGGAGCCAGTAGAGGTACCCGAGGAGGAAGGGGAGCGCGACACCGACCAACGCCACGGAGGCGGAGGACCCGCCGACCCGGAACATCTCCTTCAGGTCGGTCTCCAGCCCGATCTCGAAGAGGAGGATCGCCACCCCGACCTCGGCCAACAGATGGATCACCTCCGCCCCGATGCCGGCGGCAGGCACGATGCCCAGGACCGAGGAGCCCAGGACCAGCCCGGCGATGAGCTCGCCGAGGACCGACGGCTGTCCGATCCGCTCCGCCAGCTCGCCGAAGACCTTGGCGAAGATCAGGATGGAGATCAGGATGAGGAAGAAGGTGGAGGGGGTCAGGTGGTCCTCCTCGTGTTCCTCCTCGAGCGCCCCGGCCTCTTCGGCGGCGGCCTCTTCGGCGGCTGTGGCGGTGGCCACGCTCGCGGCCGGAGCGACGGCGGTGGCCACCGGCCCCGCATCCGCCCCGACGGCGGAGGCGGTGGGAGGTGCGCTGGCGAACCACACCACCGCGGCGAACATTCCGAGGAGAACCTTGGCCCGAAGGCTCAGTCCGAGGATGCTGCGACGCTTCTCGACGGCACTCAAGACGTTCCTCCCTACCAGTTGGATTGCAGGCCGTCCACGATCCGCTGGACCATGAGGTCCAGGGCCTGGATCTTGGCCGTCTCCTCTTCTTCGGATCCCTCCAGGTACTGCCCCTCGGTCCGAAGGGACGGGTCGTCCCACAGGATGAGGTTCTGCTCGACGTCCAGGATCTGGACCGCCACCACCACGCTGACCTCTCGCTGGAGCACCTCGGGCGCCTGCCCGGGATCACCCCCACCCCGGTAGTTCGGGGCCCGGAGGGAATAGTCCCGGATCGTGCCCGTCACCACGGCATCGGCCACGTCCTCCCCGGCCAGCCTCAGCCCCAGCGCACCCGGAAGGTTCCGGAGGAGCAGGTCGTGAAGCTCCTGCGTGAGCTCCAGGCGGGTGGTCTCGTTCTCGAAGGGGAGGATCGCGATGGTCTCCAGCTCGAGGCCCGTACCGGCATTGAACCCGTACAGGCACCCGCTCATCGTCGGCGTCACCGCCAGCGCGGCGATCAGCCTAGAAGTGCCAGATATCCGACGGAAATCCGTCCACATACTCGACACGCTCGCGGGTGAGTGTTAGCTCGCGGAACGCCGCGAGATCGCGATATACGGCTTCGGCGGGGATGCTCACCCCGTCGTCGTAGGAGGCGGCCAGCCGCTTGACCACCGATCCGCCTTCGAGCTGGGCTACTTCCCGCAGCCGCCCGTCGAGGACCCGGTACGTGACCCCTTCGCCCGACGCGAGGCGCGTCCGGATCAGGCGCCCACCGTCGGCTAGCTCCTGTCCGTCCAGCACCGAGACGCCGGTCCCGAGGCGTACCAGGCCCACCGTCCCCCACAGAAGGGCCGGCGGCGGGAGAATGTCCCCCGGAAGGGAGACGGGCAAGGCGAGCTCGTCTCCGATGAGGATGGCGGCGGCCACCGCCTCCCCGTTGGAGAGGAAGAGGTCGAGGCGCGCGCGGTCCGGCGGCTCGACCCGTGCCACCCCCTGCCCTCCCACCCGGACACCCTCTTCCGTGAGGAACCACCGGAAATCGATCCGCGCCGGTCCCTCCAACGCCGTCGCGACCTCGAGGCCACGGATCGCTGCCTCGGGGTCCGCCACGGGGCCCACCGCTTCCGGCGTACCGGGCCCGCCGCAGCCCGTCAGGAAGGCGAGTCCCAGGATGACGGATGCGCCGAGGCGCCCACATCGGCGGGGAGACGGTTGACGGATCACGGACAGGTAGGCTGGGGGGAGCACGGAACTCTGAATGTAGGGACCCGGACCCCGGTGGCGAAGACGTGAGGCCCGGTCGCGAGTCCCCCTGGCATTGGGTACCTTCGGTCGCCATGTCCTCCTCCCTCGTGCATCTGACCAGCGACGTCCATCTGGGCGCGATCCCGCCGGAGAACGAGCGGGCTTTCCTGGCGTGGCTGGAAGACGCCGGAGCCGAGGCGGACACGGTGGTGCTGAACGGAGACCTCTTCGACTACTGGTTCGAGTACCGCACGGCGATCCCCCAGGGATACACCCGGGCCCTGGGCGTCCTGGCGGCCGTGGTGGACGCGGGGGTCACGGTGCATCTCATGGGGGGCAACCACGACTGGTGGGGGGGGCGCTTCCTGGAGGAGGAGATCGGGCTCCGTTTCCACCGGGATCCCATCGACCTGGAGCTCGCGGGCCACCTCGTCCATCTGGCCCACGGGGACGGGCTGGGTCCCGGCGACCGGAAGTACAAGCTGCTGCGGGCGGTCCTCCGTAGCGGGCCCTTCCGCTGGGCGTACCGATGGCTCCATCCGGACCTGGGGAGCCGGGTGGCCAACCGCGCGTCCTCCACGGTGGAGCGGAAGGCGGAGGCAGAGCGGACCGGCGGGCCCCATCAGGCGCAACGGGTCCGATCCCGGGTGTTGGAGTCGTGGGCGGCCGAGATGCTGGAGGCTCGTCCGGAGGTGGACCTGGTCGTCCTGGGCCACACCCACATCCCGATGCTGACGGAGCCGTACCCCGGCCGGTACTACCTCAACTGCGGCGACTGGGTCAACCACCGGACCTTCGCCGTCCTGGAGCGTGGTACCTCCCCCCTGCTCCTGAGCTGGCAGGCCGACGGGCACCACGTCCCATTCACCCCCTGACCGGCGGGCTCAGCGTCGACCCAACCGGAGGCGCGCGCCCACCTCGACCCCGCCCTCGGGGCCCGGCCCCACGGTCACGTCGATGGGATCCGGGAAATCCCGGAGGTGAGCCGACACGAAGGCGTCGGCCCCACTGAGGAAGGTCAGGAAGATCCCCATGGCGACCCAGTCCTCGAACTGGCCCTGCCTGGCATCGACCAGGGTCTGGGCCTCACCGACCCTCGGGTCCTCGGCCACGACGGCGTCGATCTCCTCGGGCGGGACCTCCCCCGAGGCGAGCAGCTCGGCACGCACCACCGACTCCCGGAGAGAGAGGATCTCCCGGGCGCTCGACCTGCGGCTGGCGGTGCGCCAGAGCATCCACGCCGTGCCGCTCTCGGCCGCCACGTAGAAGATGCCACGGCGGTGGGAGCCGATGCTGGCATGGCCCCACCCCGGCAGGGCGATGGCTCGAAGGAATGCCCCGAGGGGGGAAGGACCCTCATCCACGGTGACGGAATCCGGGAACGGCGACTGCGGCTCGGGGGCCACGGGCGCCTGGGCCGCCAGCGGGCCCGCGAGCGCCAGAACCGCCAGAAACGGGAGGAGGATGCGCATGGTCCCTAACGTATCAGCCGAACGGCGGGGCACGGAACGGCCCCGTATCGACCGGTGCCCCCGTCGGAAAGGTGGGGTGGCGGGAGCGTGTGGGAATCGAACCCACCAACCCGGGGTTCAGCCGGGCTACAAGGTTTTGAAGACCCGTGGGGCCACCAGACCCCCTCCGCCCCCTCACGTGCCCCCCCGCCGTACCCCGGGCCACCGCCTCCGGGCCCCCGACCGCACGGATCGCGGGCAGCCCGCGCGGACGGGCGCCCCGGGATCGCCCCCGGGACGCCCGTCCGGTCTGCGTGGTCAGGTCCGGTCGAGCGGCCGGTACGGCGCGTCAGGTGATCAGCCTCTCGATGTCGATTGGATCCATCCCCAGCTCCCGGAGCAGGTCGTTCAAACGGCGGACGTCCTGCTGGATGATGATCTGGAGCCGCTCCATCTCGTTGTCCAGCTCGGTGGAGAGCTGCTCGTAGACCTGGTACGACTGGTCCGTCGGCCGCGTCTCCGAGCCCTCCACCTGGTTGAGGAGCGCCGCGAGCTTGTTGTTGATCTTGATGGGGAAGTTCAGGGGATCCTGGTTGGACTGGCTCCGATACTGGTAAATCTCTCCCTCGACGTCGGTGAGCTTGGTGTTTACCTCTCCACCGAGCGCCTCCAGCTCACCGTTGTCGGACCGCTCCAGCCGGTCGTCCACCTCACCCTTGAGGTCCCGGATGCGGATCACGGCCTCGTTGGCCTGGGTGACCCGGTCCCGGAGCTGGGTGGCGAAGCGGAACCGCTCCTCCAGGTCCGCCACCGTCACGCCGTCGGCGGCGGCCCGGGGGTTCATCTTGATCTCGAAGTCCTGGGTCTGGCTCTCTCCGTCCACCGTCACCCGGGCGGTGTAGATCCCCGGGAGCACGGCGGGCCCGACGTTTCCGGCGGCCCAGAAGATACGGCCCTCGAAGTCGGTCCACCCCTCGGTCCGCATGTTCCAGCGGAACTGGTTCGTGCCGGCGTCGAGCGAGGGCCGGTTGTTGCCCCCACCCCCGAAGAAGCCACCGAACCCGCCACCGCCCTGCTCCTCCTCCTCGACCTCGTCCTCGGCCGACGCGGAGTACTCCTGGAGCACGTTCCCCTGGAGATCCACGAACTCCACCAGGATCTCGTCGGCGTCCTCGGCGAGCCGGTACTCGAGCGTCACCGTGTTGTCGAAGCCCCGCACGGGATCCTTGGGATCGAACAGGTGGAAATCCGCCGCGACGACCTCAGGGGTGAGCTGCCGGAGGATGCCGATGTCCTCCATGACCCAGAAGGACCGCCCATGGGTCCCGATGACCAGGTCGTTGTCCTCCACCACCAGGTCCGAGACCTGGACCACCGGGAGGTTCCGGGACAAGGACTGCCAGTTGGCGCCGTCATCCCAGGACACGTACACGCCCTTCTCGGAAGCGGCGTACAGCAGGCCCGGGCGGACAACGTCCTCCCGGACCGCCCGGATGAAGTCGTCGCCGGGAATGCCGTTCACCCGCTTCTCCCAGCTCTGGCCGTAGTCCTCGGTGACCCAGACGTAGGGGCTGCGGTCGTCGTCCACGAGGTACCGGATCCCGGCCACGTACGCCTTCCCGGGGGTGTGAGGGGACGCCTCGATGGTGTTGATCCGCACGAAGTCCGGCGCATCCGGCGGCGTCACGTTGGTCCACCTCGGATCGGGATCCAGGGCGTTCCGGGTGATGTGGACGTAGCCGTCGTCCGATCCCGCCCAGATCACGTTCGGATCGTGGTGGGACGGCGCGATGGCGAAGATGGTGGCGTAGGTTTCCACCCCGGTCTGATCCAGGGTGATCGGCCCGCCGGAGGGTCCGATGGTCGACGGGTCGGCCCGGGTGAGGTCCGGGCTGATCTCCCGCCAGCTCTGTCCCTCGGTGTCGGTCCGCCAGACCTTCTGCGTCCCGGTGTACAGGACGTTGGGGTCGTGATGGCTGAAGACGATCGGGAAGGTCCACTGAACCCGCTCGTCCAGATCCTCGGACGACTGGCCCATGGGGTTCTCGGGCCAGACGTTCACCTGCCGCGTCAAGCCCGAGGAGTGGTCGTACCGGGACAGCGAGCCGCCGTAGCAGCCGGCGTAGTAGAGATCGGTGTTCACGGGATGCGGGGCGATATATCCCGACTCGCACCCACCCACCGCGGTGAAGTAGTCCCCCCCGCCCCGGGCCGAGAGATGGCCCCACCCGCTGGACGGCATGCAGGCGGTGCTGTTGTCCTGCTGGGCCCCGCAGATCCAGTACGGCTCGTGCTCCGTGGTGATCACCCGGTAGAACTGGGCCGTGGGGAAGTCCTGGTCGGTCCAGGTGTCGCCCCCGTTGAAGGAGACGTTTCCACCGCCGTCGTTGGAGTTGATCATCCGCATGTTGTCCGACGGCGCGATCCACAGGTCGTGGTTGTCGCCGTGGGGCACGTCGTAGCGGCTGTCGAAGGTCTCGCCGGCGTCGTCGGAGGAGTACATCCCGGTGTTCAGGACGAACACCTTCTCCTCCTCCTGGGTGTCCGCATAGATGCGCGTGTAGTAGAAGGCGCGCTGCCGGAGCCGCCGCTCGTCGTTCTGGTAGCTCCAGGTCTCCCCGCCATCGGTCGAGGTGTAGACCCCGCCGGCCTCGGCGTGCTCGATGATGGCGTAGACCCGATCCGGGTTCACCGGCGACACGGACACGCCGATCTTGCCCAGGACGCCCTCCTGGGGGAGCCCCGCGTTCCTGGAGATGTCGGTCCAGGTCTCACCCCCGTCGAGGCTCCGCCACAGGCCCGAGCCCGGTCCGCCGGAGCTCATGCCCCAAGACTTCCGCCAGGCCTCCCAGATCGCCGCGTAGACGATGTCGGGGTTGCCCGGATGGACCGAGATGTCGACGGCCCCGGCCTTCGGGCTCTCGTGGAGCACCAGACGCCAGGTGGCGCCGCCGTCGGTGGTCTTGTAGACCCCCCGCTCGGGGTTGTCCGCGGAGTGGACGCCGAAGCCGCCGACCCACGCCGTGTTGCAGTCGTTGGGGTGCACGCGGATCCGGGACACGTTCTGCGTCTCGGCGAGCCCCATGTGCTCCCACGACTCTCCGCCGTCGGTGCTCTTGTAGACGCCGTCCCCCTGCTGGATGTTGCCCCGGATCTGGGTCTCACCGGTCCCGATGTAGACGACGTCGGGATCGGCCTCGCAGACCGCCACCGCCCCTACGGAAGCCGAATTGATCTGTCCGTCGGTGACCGGCGCCCAGTTCAGACCTCCGTCGGTGGTCTTCCAGAGTCCGCCACCCGTGGCACCGAAGTAGTACTCCATGGGACGGGAGTCGCTGCCCGCGACCCCGATGGACCGACCTCCGCGGTCGATGCCCACGTTGTCCCACTCGAGGCCCTCGAAGACGGCCGGATCGTACTGCTGGCCCCGGGCGGGGAGCGCCAGGGCGGCGAAGCCCAGGCCCAGGACGGAAACGCTGCGGAAGATACTGCGCATGACGAACCCTCGGTCAGGTACTGAAAGGGATTGGACGCCGCGCTGGTCCGGCGCGGCGGCTGAGCGTAGGCGGGGGCATGGGCGAACGCAAGTCGTTGAGGACCTGTCCCCGCACGACCGGGAGACACGCCGATGAGGCCGCGTGTTGACCGTGCTGCGGCGCCTTTCCGATCCACAAGCAGGGACCGGTCGTCTGGACCGGACGGGGTGCGCTCGCCGGAGAAAGCCTTCAACCGCCTCCGAAGAGGCGCGCCACCAGGCCACCCAGGGCTCCGACCGTGATCGAGGTGCCGGTGCCGCCTCCGTTCCCGCCGTTCCCCCCGTCGTCGCCTCCTCCCACCGTACCCGCCACGCCGAGGACGAGGGCGACGGTCCCCGCGACGACCAGCGCGGTGAACCCGATGGTCTTCCCGCGATTGAAGGTCTTCTCCTCGAGGGAGGCCAGTCGGGCCCGGGACACCCGCAGCGTGTCCAGCGTCCGGACCTCACGGAAGTTGCCGAAGGTCTGGGTGGTCTCCGTGGCGAGCACCAGGGTGTCGCCGGAGCTGACCACCGAGCCCTCCACCGACAGCATGTCGGTCACGACGTTGCTGCCCTCCACCGGGCTCTCGATCGGGATCCGAACCCTCACCTCGGTCCCGGGAGCCGGCGACTGCGTAGGCACGTAGGTGTAGCATCCGGACAGGGCAAAGGCCCCGACCAGAGCCACGATGCGGTCCACCCTCGAGGATTGGCGCATCAGAAGACCTCGATGACCTGGGTCGTGGGCTGGTTGAAGACGTAGACGAACCGGAACGGAGACTCCGGGAAGATGTCGCCCTGCTCGTTGAACAGCGACCGGCCGTCCAGCGTGGCGACCACCCGTACCTGTTCGAGCGTGTCGGCCGGGGCCGGCATGACCTCGGCAAAGAACCGCCGGTCCACCCGGATGTCGAAGGTGGAGTCCATGGGGAGGACCACCGTCAGGGTGTCGGAGAGGCCGAGGGTCACCTGGGTCGTGCCGGATTCCGTCACGCCGGACACGAACTGGCTGGACACCACCACGTCCACAACGGTGCCGGACTCCCCGCGGACCTCGAACGTCATCTGTCTCGGGGTCTGGTCCTCGCCGAAGATGCCACAACCGGAAAGGCCGACACAGGCGACGATTCCAAGGGTCTGTAGCGCTTTTCCCATAGCCTTTTCACTGAAGGTTGCAGGGGCCCCACCAACGGCGCAGGCGCACCCGCACCGAAGTGCGGGTGCGCCTCAAGCACCGCTACGGGAACCCCCGTGGATCAGCAGCCGCTCAAATTCGAGTTGGCTCTGATCTCGATGCAGGTGATGGGCAGCAGGGTGCCGGGCGACACGATCGCCGCACTGGTCGGCGCCCAGAGATCGGCCTGAATCCCCCACCGATACATGTCGGACATCCGGACACCCATACCCCAGGTGTTGACCCGCCGCGCATGCATCATCATGTCCACGTCCGATCCGCCGGGGTAGGCGCTGAGATCGTCGTTCAACGCCCGAAGGTCGTTGATCGCCCCGGTGAAGTCACCCCCGCTCGCGAGCGCGGCCTCCGCGACGATGAGGTGAAGGAACCTGGCCGTGACCAGATCCGCCGGCTGATAGTTGGATCCTTCGACCCGGAAGGCATCCACCCGGGCCTGCAGCGCCGGATCCGGGATTCCGTCCACCGGATCCAGAATGACGGCATCGTAC
Source organism: Longimicrobiales bacterium (assembly GCA_035464715.1). GTDB lineage: Bacteria > Gemmatimonadota > Gemmatimonadetes > Longimicrobiales > Gaopeijiaceae > Gaopeijia. The sequence goes on along the minus strand of DATHRY010000073.1, from coordinate 7,634 downwards.
TTCACTCCGTCACCCGCCCACTCCTCGTCCTCCACGGCGACGGCGGGGTCGATGTTGTTCTCCTGTCGGTTGTTCACCTCGAATGAGAAGGAGTTGCTCACCGTCGAAGCGCTGTAGGTCGCCTGGTACGCCCAGTCGGCATCTCCGATGGCGTCCAGCGCGGCCTGGGCGTCGGCAGTTGCACCCGCGTCGGCCACCATCCCATCCAAGGGATCCCCGGAGGACGGCGGGCTCGGCTGGATCACCGCCCGGATGGCCCTGGACTGCTTCGCCCGAGCCCGGAGGGCGAGCGCGGCGAGACCGAGGTCATCCGCAGTCTCGCCGCTGGCGGCGGCGAACCCGGTCACCGCCGCGTCGAAGTAGGAGATGGCCTGGTCGAAGACCTGACCCATGTTCGCCGGCCCGACGGCCGGCTGGCCTTCCTGCCGATCCGAGAAGGCGAAGTCCTGCTGCACCTCCGCGATGATCATGTAAATGATCCCGGCATAGAGGTTCGCCCGGGGCTGCAGGATCTCCATGCCCTCGACACCGTCGGCCACGTGCGTGTCGATGGTCTCGAGGGCGTAGTCCGCCATCCAGCGCGCCTCTCCCAGGTACGGGAAGGCGGCGTCGGCGAACTCGTTGTACGGGTCGTCGACGATCCCCTGGTCCAGCGAGAACCAGGCATCCCTGGAGCCGATCCAGTAGAAGTCGTCCGTCGCCACGTGGTAGGGCGCCCAGATCTGACCGACCGCCTCCCAGACCAGAGCCTCGGCGCCGTTCACCACGGCGGAGGCCGCCTGGACCTTCTGGACGTCGTCTTCGACGAGGTTGTTCGGATTGTCCACGTCGAGGAGGCCACCGCAGCCCGTGAAGGCGAACACCCCCACGAGGAGCCCGGAGACCTTCCATCTCGATTGCTTGTTCATTTCTGGTCTCCCCCTCAGAAGGTGATGCGGGTGGAGAAGGTGTACCGTGCCGGCACCGGAACGCCGAATCCTTCGGTAGAGCTCAGGAAGTTGCAGTCCAGGCCCCCGTTGCAGCGGCCATAGACGTTCCCTTCGGGGTCCATGCCACGGAAGTCACCGTTGACCCAGTCCCCGAAGTTCCGCGCCCCGAACGACAGGGTCGCCGTGCTCAGCCCGAAGCCGCTCACGAAGTCCGACGGGACCCGGTAGGTCAGCGACAGCTCGCGGAACTTGATGAAGTCCGCCTTGTGCACCCCGTTCATCCCGGACATGGGCGACAGGGCCTCGATCTCGCGGGCCCACGCGACGGCGGCGTTCAGCCGCTCGTCAGCGCTGCTCGCCGGATTCCGCATGATCGATTCGAGCTCGGCGGCCCGCGGCGTGTTCCGACCGATGGTCGGGTGCGCCCGCCGGAACATGTTGGACAGCTCCTGGACGTAGAAGTCACCCACCTTGAACTCGAACAGCGTGTTGAGCTCGAAGCTTCCGAGGAACGAGAAGTTGAAGCCGAAGGACCCCTGCCAGTCCGGATCGGGCTTGCCGAGCCGCGTCTGGAGGTACCCGTTCCCGCAGTTGTTGGAGGCGATCTGGCCCGGCAGGACGTTACCGAACCCGTCGTTGGCCGTGGTCAACGGCTTGAAGTCGCTCGGGTTGCGGGGCTCGGAGAAGTACGCCAGTGCCTGGGCCTCCGTGGGCACCTGACAGGTCGCCGGCAGGCTCGGATCCGCATTCGGGATCGGGGCGTAGTCGGGGAGGTTGAGGGGAATGGGAAGGTCCGCGGTCTCGGACCCGAAGAACGTCCCGGGAGCGTAGCCCTCCACGAGCCAGTTGGTGTACCGCGGGTACGATCCGCCGATCTTGAGCGGCGGCGCGCCGCCCAGGTCCGTGATCGTCTGCTCGAGGTAGGCGCCGTTGGCGAAGACGTTCAGGCCGAAGTTCTCACCCTGGATCACCGCCGCACGGGCGTTGATCTCGAGCCCGTTCCCCACCATCTCGCCGATGTTGACGAGCTGAGAGGAGACGAATCCGCCCGTCACCGGGAACTGCCGCGCGACGAGGGCCTGCTCGACCGTACGATCCCAGTACGTCACGTCCAGCGAGGCCCGGTCGTTGAAGAAACCGATCTCCGCCCCGACCTCCCACTCGGTGGAGACCTCCGGCGCGAGCTCGCTGTTCCCGAGGTTGTCCGGCCCCACGCCCGGCCCCGACGGGCCCGGCTGCGCCTGATACGTCGTAAAGGCGTCGAACGCCCCGGGCTGGAGACCCGACTGCCCGACGGCAGCTCGAACCCGGAGCGTGGAGAAGGTCTCGTTGGACCAACCCAATCCCTGGCTCGGGACGATGGAGATGGAGGCCTTGGGGTAGAACTGGGTGCTGAAGTCCTCACCGAACGCCGAGTTGGCGTCCCAGCGCCCGCCGAGGGTCAGGAATACCCAGTCGTTCCAGCCGATCTGGTCCTGGAGGTATCCCCCGACCTGGACGACCCGCTGCCAGTTCTCGAAGGTGGACTGGTTGCCGACCGCGCTCAGCACCTCGAGTCCGGGTCCCGGGAAGATGGAGCCCGAGCCTCCGGCGCTTTCGTCCTGGGTGACGAAGGTCTGGGTCCCGAAGAGGAGGGTGTTCTCGAAGAGCGAGTTCCCCATCTCGAAGTCGATGATCCAGGATCCCTTCACGTCGGCCGTGAGCTCCCGGCTCCGACGCTCCGTCACACTCCGGTTACCGTCCGGGGTGCTGGCCGAGAAGCCGTCCACGTTCCACCCGTACGGGCGGAACCCGATCACGTCGTCCGAGGCGAAGTCGAGACCGAAGACCGCGTCCAGCCGGAAGTTGTCCGTGGGGGTGAAGCCCAGATTCACGCCACCCGCGAAGCGTGACGTGTAGGACTCGTTGATCTGGTACATGTTCTCGCGAAGCGTCGCGAACGCCGGGTTCCCGTAGTAGTTGGTCTCCGTGGCGAGCCGAGGCTGCGCGAACAGGGCGGACGGGAACACGCCGTAGATGTTGTTCCCGTTGTCCGGCGTCGTCTGATCCGTCTCCGCGTACAGGGTGTTGATCCCGATCCGGAACTTGGAGCTCGGGATGATCGTGAAGTTCGCCGTGGCGTTCAGGCGCCGGTTCGTGTCCTCCGCCGGATCCAGGCCCTCCACGGGCTCGAAGTTCTGCGCGGCGTCGTAGGGACCGTTCTCGTCACTGAACCGGCCCGACACGAAGTACTGGAACACGTCGGACCCACCGGAGGCGGACCCGCTGTACACCTGGCCGAAGCCCGTGGTGAACAGCTCCGGGAGGATGTCGGTCTGGAAGACCTCGTAGGGCTGGAGGCTCACCCCCCAGCGCTCCTGCATCCGCGCAGCCTCGTCCGCATCACGGGGCCAGCTCGCGTGCGGCTCCAGGCGCTTGGTCGGGGTACGGATCGCCGTCCAGTCACCCTGGAGCGTGAAGCTGGGGGACCCGGTCCGCCCCTGCTTGGTGAAGATCTGGATCACGCCGTTCGAGGCCTCGGTCCCGTACAGGGTGGCCGCGGCCGCGCCCTTGAGGATCTCGACGCGCTCGATGGACTCGGGCGGGATGTCGTCGAGACGGGACGCGACACCCTGGGTGTTCCCGTTGGGCACGGCCCCGCTGTTTATCCGGATGCCGTCCACGAAGACGATGGGCTCGTTGAGCTGGGACAGCGACGAGGACCCCCGGATCCGGATGCGGGCGCCCTCACCGGTGTAGCCGGAGGAGGGGAGCGCCACGACGCCGGGCTCGCGACCAGCGATCATCTGGGAGAAGTCGTTGATCGGCGCGTTCTCGAGGGCGGACGCATCGATGGATGCGATGGTGTTCCCGAGCTTCTTCCGCTCGGTGGCCACCCCGGCCCCCGTGACGACGATCTGATCGAGCTGGATCGCCGTCTGCTCGAGGTTGAAATCGAGAGTGACCGCCTCACCCGCCTCGACCACGATGGACCGGCGCGCGACGCGGTACCCGACGATCTCGGCCGTGACCTCCTGCGAACCGGCCGGAACGTTCAAAAGAAGGAAGCGACCCGCGGCGTTCGTGAGGGCACCGACACTGGTACCCTGGATGAACACCTGGACCGCCTCGAGGGGACGCTGCGTCGCAGCATCCCGGACCTGCCCTACGATCTGACCCGTCTGGGCCGCCGCCGGCAGGGCTGCCAGTCCCAGGGCGAGCACGGTTGCCCCGAACAGGGCTCCGCGACGCGCAAGGGACTCAAGGCGAGCGGACATAGGACCACTCATTTCCGTCCTCCCGTCATGGAGTGGAATGGGAACCACCCTTTCTGAGCTCTAACGAAACGATCTATAGAGACCGGCGCTCGCGCGCCGGAAAGGGTGCGTTCACCCCTTTATCCACCCCACACACTCCTCCCGTCCGCCTCGGGACGCGCCGCCCCTGCGACGCCAAGGCGGCACCATACGGGACCGGGCCGAGGAATGTCAAGCAACCCTCAACACAATTTTTTCGTCAGATGTCCTTATGGGGTTGGGCCGCGCGTGCACGTCCGGCACAGGTGCCCCGGAGCGGGGGCGCATACGCAGAGAACTCGCGAATCCGGGCGCAGCGAAGACGCCGCCCGCAGCCGGCTTCGAGGCCCGGCCCGGTCGGTCAGACGCGGGCGATGCACTCGATCTCGACGTCCACGTCCCGAGGCAGACGGGCGGCCTGGACGGCGGCCCGGGCGGGCCGGTGATCTCCGAAGAAGCGGGAATAGACTGCGTTCATGGCGGCGAAGTCGTCCATGTCCTTCAGGAACACCGTGGTCTTCACGACCTGCCCGAGGGAGGACCCCGCGGCCTCCAGGACGGCGGACAGGTTCCGGAGGACCTGCTCGGTCTGGGCCTCGACCCCGCCCTCGACCTGCTTCATCGTCTCGGGATCGAAGGGGATCTGCCCCGAGCAGTAGACCATCCCGTTCACGACGATCGCCTGGGAATAGGGGCCGATGGCCTCGGGGGCGCCGCTCGTCTCGACGTACTTCAGCTGTTCCATGTCGACCTCTTCTGATGGGATTCCTGCGACTCGGGCCAGGGACCCCGCCCCCGACCTTCCAACGGCCAGGCCTCCGCCCGACCTCCATCCACCACGACGATGTGGTCCTGCAGGTTCACCGAGACGCACACGTGGTTGGGCACGATCCGGACACGGTCTCCCACCCGGGGCTGCCAACCGGACCCGGAGAGATCGAGGACGCCATGCTCCTCGGAGAGCGCCGTCACCGTGATCTCGGGGTGCTCCAAGAGCACCCCGAAGCCGGCGGGCCCCCGGGCCTCCTTGGCCAGGGCCTTGGACCCGGCGTCCACGGCGGCACGGCCGGGGACCCGGGTGCTCACGACGGTGGCCAGGACGGAGTAGGCCCACTCGTCGGGGGTCGCGGCGCCCTGTGCCACGGCGTCGCGATCGAAGTAGATGCATGTCCCGGGGCGGATCTCCGTGAGGCCGGGCAGCTCGTGACTCCGCCACAGGGTCGGGGTGGTGCCTCCGCTGACCACCTCCGCCTCGAGCCCCCTGCCCTCCAACGCCTCGTACGTCCGCTCCAGGAAGCCGGCCAGCTCCGCCATCCCCCGGTCCTGCTCGGGACCCGGCGCCCTGAGGTGACCCGCGTAGAACATGAGGCCCTGGAAGCGGACCCCCGGGAGCTCGGTGATCTCCGCGGCCAGTCGGGCGGCCTCGGAGGGCTCCCCGATCCCGACCCGCCCCAGACCGACGTCCAGCTCCACGAGCACATCGATGGTGCGCCCGGCCTCGCGTACGGCCCGGGACAGCGGATACAGGACCTCGGGGGCATCCAGGGCCACCGACAGCCGGACCGTCTCCGGCAGGCGAACCAACCGGGCCAGCTTCGCCGCACCGACGGGGGGATAGGCCAGGAGCAGGTCGTCGCAGACCGTGCTCATGACCTCCGCCTCGTGGAGGGTGGCCACCGTGAGTCCCCGGGCACCGGCCTCGAGCTGGACCCGGGCCATGGCCCGGGACTTGTGGGTCTTCACGTGGGGTCGCCAGGCCAGCCCGTGCTCGCTGGCGTAGGCGACGACGCGCCGAGCGTTCGCGCGAGCTCGGGGCAGGTCGACGACGGCCACCGGCGTCTCCACCGTGGCCAGGTCCACCGGCCGGGTCACGGCGTGGCGCCGGGCAGGACGGATTCGATCTGTCGGAGGAAGACGGTGTCCCCTTCGGCGACGGGACCCATGCGCACGTGCCGGATCACCCCGTCGGGATCAACCAGGTACGTGGCCGGGAGCCCCAGCACCCCCAGTCGGTCCATGCTGCTCATGGCGGGGTCGAGGAGGATGTCGTACCGAACGCCGGCCTCTTCGAGGAAGCCCTCCAGCAGGTCCCTCGCCCCCGCGTTGTCCACCGAGATGCCGACGACCCGGAGTCCCCGAGGGGCGTAGCGTTCGCTGACCTCCTGGAACCAGGGCATCTCGGCCCGGCACGGGGGACACCACGTGGCCCACAGGTTCAGCAGGACGCCTTCACCGCGGAACTCCGCCAGCCCGATCTCCTGGCCGTCCATGGTCCGGACCTGGAGGTCGGGGAGCGGGTCGCCCACCCCCGGCGCACCTCCGTCGACGGGCATGCACGCGCCCGCGAGGGCCGCCAGGCCGAGCGCGGCGGCCAGCCGCCTCATGAGACCTCCACCCGGGCCACCCGCACCGCCTCGGGCCCGTCGGCCCCGGTGACGGTCCAGGCCAGCAACAGATCGCCCCCCGCCACCGAGATCATCTGGGGGAATCCGGCAGCCCGGGCACTCCGGGTCACCGCCACCGTCCTCGACGGCCCGACCCGACCGTCCGGAGACACCCTGCGAAGTCGAAGATCGCCCCCTCCCTCGCCGGTGTCCTCGAGCCACAGGACCAGCGCGCCGCCATCGTCCGTGAGTACGACGTCGGTCCGGCCCACCGGCCGCCCGTCGTCCACCTGGATGGCCTCTCCGAAGGTCTCCCCCGCGTCCGCGGAGAAGGCGACCCGGACACGGGGCGTGTCGTCCGCCTGGGTGAACCACGCCACCACCATCGCCTCTCCCCTGCCCTCGGCGGCGGGCCCGTTCACGGGGCAGCCCGGGATGACCCAGCCGTCCCGGTGGACCGGATGCCCCTCGGACCAGCCCCCGTCCTCCCAGCGGCTCGCGAAGATGTCCCGGACCTCGTCCGGAGACCGGTCCCGGTACACCGCGACGGGCCCCCGCGCCGTGATGGCCACGTCGGTCTGGCAACAGTCGCAGGCGCGGGCGTCCAGGAGTCGCTCGGGCGCCGGGTCCCCATGCCCGCCCCGGTGGCGGGACCGGACGGTCATCTCATCGGTGGCGGCGCCGTGGGGTCCTTCGGCGTAGCGGCGTCCGTCGAGCCAGATCAGCTCGAACCCTCCTTCGCCGTCGGGCCAGACCGTGACGAACCCGTGCTCGGTGGCGGTCCCGTCCTCGTGGGGCGTCCACGGTTCGCTCCACGTGGCGCCCGCGTCGTCGCTGGTGGCGATCCGTACACCGTAGTCGTACGTCCCCTGTCCGCCCCGCTGGAGCCAGTGGGCCACCCAGCGGTCCGGGGCGAACTCGACGACGGAGGGGAAGTCGGCCCAGTTGACGAAGAAGTCGCTGGCGCGCATCACCTCGGCCGGGGCGCCGAAGCCCGCCTCCGGATCCCATCGAGCGGCCCGGAGCACGTGGGCCTCGCCATCGGG
>DATHRY010000072.1:0-17125 GCA_035464715.1 Longimicrobiales bacterium | reverse complement strand
GACGGGATCCATCCCAGGAACATCCAGGGGTCGATGAGTACGGTGGGCGCGCTCGCCACGAACTCTTCACCGCTCGGTGGGCGTCCAGGCGTGCCATTCCGCGTGGCGGAGGGGAGGGTAGACGTGGGCCCAGCTCCCCGGGTTGTTGACCAGGATCATCCCGGCGATGGTCAGCCCCCGGAAGGCGTCCAGGGAGACGAGGCGCCGGCCCCCCGCGTCGGGTGCAGCGGCGTCGGGGGCCGTCTCGGCGACGAGGACGGGCTCGGCGGTGCTCAGGGCGGCGCTCCAGGCGGTAGAGGGCGGGTGGGCAGGGCGACCGATGGACCCTCAATCCCGCGTCAGGACCGTACTGTGCCTCATGGGGAGGGAGACGCAGGTGAACCGGACCAGGACGTCGGCGGAAATGGAGATCTGCCTGCGGCCGGGGTCGTAGCTCCCCACGTAGGTCCAGGGCTGGTCCAGACAGGTGTCGGGCGTGACGGTAAGGGACACCTCCGGGCTTGGCCCCGGCGCGATACTCCCCTCCACGGTCCCGTCGCTTCCCCAGAAGAACCTTCCCCCCGACTCGTGGTAGAGATCGCCCGTGACGTAGTAGGTCCCCGTGAGCGACCCCTGTGACTGGGAAAGGGTGAAGAAGATCGCCCCGAAGAAATCGCCGTCGCCGCCGGTCGCCTCGATGCCCCCCGTGTAGGATCCCCCGATCGGGTGAAACTCGTCGGGGCCGATCACCGACTCTTCACCACCACAGCCGACGAGGAGGGCGGCGATCCCCGGCAGGAGCGTTCGGGACGAGGAACGGACGATCGCGAGCATGAGTGGCCTTTTCGTCGCCGGGAGGGAGGTGGGGCGGGGGGTCCTCAGTGGGGAGGGGGACCGCCGGGCGGGCCATGTCTCCACCTGGGTGGATCGCCAGAACGGCGGGCACTCTAACCTCCAACCTCATCAATTCGCGAGTGGCGATGCGGGGTTCCGTGGCCTGATGCCAGGCGCAAGACCACCAAGCCCGTCCCGGACTCCCAGGTTACGCGCGATGGCTGGAGCCTAGTACTGACCTTGGATCGGGGCCGCTGAACCACCGGAAGGCTACTTCGCTCTCTGGCCTATCGGTTGAGACCGATCCTGTGGGGGGGAACGCCGGCCTGGAGCTGGTCGAACCAGGCCGTGGTGAGGATCCAGTCTTCGATGAAGCCGCTGAGGTCCTGCGAAGTCTGGGCCTGTAGTTCCTCCGCCAGGCCTTCGAACGTCCAACCCCGGTCCTTGTGGTCCTGGTAGAACCCCCTGAGCACCGAGTCCAGGGTCTCCCGTCCCAGCGCCGACTCCAGGGCGTAGAACATCAGGAAGCCGACGCCATAGGAGAGGTCGGTGGCCTCGACCTCCCCGTACTCCGCGAAGGGGACGGACTTCAGCGTCGGGGATCTGGAGACCGTAGCCAACAGTCGGTCCGCCGTGCTCTCCACCGCGGCGTCCATGCCCGCCGAGCCGTCCAGGGCATCGGACATCCGGTGGGCCAGAAAGGTGGCCAGGCCCTCGTTCCACCGGGCCGAAGGCTGATCCAGGTCAGGGGCGTTCCAGAGGTGAGAGAGCTCGTGGTAGAGGGGGGACAGAGAGGCGTCCTCGCCGAACGCGTCCGCCGTCTGGATGATCCCCCCCGCGAGGCTGGCCTGGGAGCCCCACGTTTCGGGGATTTCCATCACCACCACGTCCGGCTCCAAGCCGAGGGTACCGAACCAGCGGGCGAGAAGGTCGAGACCGTCGGTGGCGGCATCCAGCACCCGAGCAGCTCCAGCGGAGTCGGCGGGGAAATGGTAGACCCTCACCCCCACGCGTTGGAGGACCGCGTACTCCGCGATAGGGAGGTTGAGGAACGGCACGGGGTGGGTGCTCTCGTAGACGAACTCTGTGCGACCGTCCTGCGTCTCCTGCCGGACGAGCCGCCCGCTGCTCGCCACGGTGAAGGCCTCGGGGACGGTGATTGCCGCCCGGAAGGTGAAGTCGGGCCGGGGTGCGACGCGGTTCGCCCGGGCGTGAAGCGTGCCCATGACCGGCCAGGCGAAGGCATCGGTCCGGAGGATGGAGAACCGCCCGTCCTCGAGGTACGGAATCAGGGGGTTCCAGACGACCCGGTCCTGTATGTATATCGAGCCCGTCTCGGTGTACCCCACCAGGAAGCCCCCGTACTCCGCCCGCAGCCACACCTCGTCCCCCGGCTCCAGTGGCGAGGGCAGGACGACCACCACGTGATTGACCTGTCGCCGGGGCGAATCGGCGAAGACGTCGATGGCCTGGGTGAACACCAACTCGCGGCCGCCACCGTCGCGGCCAACGCCATTGCCGCCGAGCCGGACCGACTCGACGGTCATCAGCCGACCCAGGTTGAAGGACACATCCTGGACCGGGACGTCCCCGAGGTTGGCGATCCGGTAGGACGCCGAGCCGGCCAGGGACCCCCGGTCGTGGTCCAGGTCCAGGTTCAGCTCCAGGTGGGTCATGGCCAGTCCGAAATCGGGCTCGTCTCGAGCCATCACCCCACCCTGCACACTCCACAGGGGGATCAGGAGAAGTCGGAAGGTTCGCGATACGCCCATGACATCCACCGCCCGCGATCTGCAATCTGGAAGCGCGACGCGCCCGGGGGGCAATGCAGCTCCCTCACTCAGATCCGACGAGGGCGGGTGGTGGATGGTTTCGGGCCGCCTGCCACAGAACCAAGAGATCTCGTACCGACGTCGCTACTGAGCCCCCGCGGACCGGGACACCGTCGAGGAGGAGTCGGGGCAGACGATTGTCGTCGTAAACTGGTTCGAGGAGCTCCGCGCGAGAATGGGCGGGGGTTGAGGGCGGGGATCCGCCGGCTGCTTGGTGTCCTGATCGAGACGCGGGTCGAGCAGAGAGCGTCGGCACCCTCGCCATCCACGGCACGCCTCTCCCACTGGAGCCAACGGGTTTCTGCACCGGGGGACCTCGGGCCGCTCATCACGCGGCGACGGGACTGCCTCCTGCAACTGGCCCACGTGGACGGCCGTGATCGACCGGCCGGCGAAGGGGGGCGGCCCGTGAGCATCTCGAAGAGGACGCAGGCCAGTGAGTAGATGTCCGAGCGCTCGTCGACGGAGACCCCGGCCGAGATCTGCTCGGGACTCATGTACCCCGGCGTGCCCACGACGACGTTCCCGGTATGCGTATCCTGGGCTACCTCGAACGCCCGGGCGATGCCGAAGTCCGACAGCAGCGCGTGGCCTCCGGACAGGAGGATGTTGCCTGGCTTCACATCGCGGTGGACGATGCCGGACTCGTGTGCGTGCGCGAGCCCGTCGGCGATCTCCCGGCCAATGCGCACGGCGTCCTCGACCCCGAGCGGGCCTTCCCGATCGAGGAGCGCGCGCAGGCTCTCGCCCTCCATCACCGGCATCACGTAGTAGAGGAGCCCGTCCGCCTCTCCCGAGTCGTAGACCGGGACGAGATGAGGGTGTGAGAGTCGGGCCGCGAAACGAATCTCACGGAGGAAACGCTCGGTCCCGAGACTCTCGGCGAGCTCCGGCCGGAGAACCTTGAGGGCGACCTTTCGGTCGTGCTTGCGGTCGTGGGCGGTGAAGACCGTACCGGTCCCGCCCGCGCCCAGCAGTCCTTCGATGGCGTATCGGTCTCCAAGGCTCGATTGGAGCCTCTCCCGGAGTGACTCGGCCGAAGCCTCGAACGTCGGGTCGCTCTGCATGGGGACCGCCGGCTGTGGGTCCCGCCAACATGTGTACCCTGCCCGGATATGCGCCATGATTTCATGGAAGGCGTGGGTATGGTCCGGGCGACGTCCGGAGTGAGGCGTGCTTCGGGGGGCCGATTCAGTTGTCCATCTGGGCGCGATATGGGCTCAGCGCGTGACATCCGTGTAACGTTTCGTTACTTCCGACTCCACGCCGGGCCGGGCTCTCCGGCGGGAACGTCCCCACGCGGCGCGGCGTGCCCCCACCCGGCGGGTCCGGCACGCTTCTCGCCATTCGGGATGTGGAGTCCCCGTACCCTCCCGACCCCCTCTCTCTTCGTGACGCCACGCCTCCTACTGGTGGACGATGACGACGCCATCCGAGCCTCCCTTGCCTCGGCGCTGGGCGACGGGGACCTGGAGGTGGTTCAGGCTGCGTCCGGCGAGGATGCCGTCCATCTCCTGGAGACTGCGGCGCCGCCGGAGCTGATCCTCACCGACATCCGGATGCGCGGGGTCGGGGGAATGGAACTCCTTCGAGCGGCCCGGGAGCTCGTGCCCGGGGCGCCGGTGGTGATCATGACCGCCTACCACGACGTGGGAACCGCCGTGGAGGCCATGCGGGAGGGGGCCGCCGACTTCCTCTGCAAACCCTTCGACCTGGCCACGGTACGGGACGTGGTCGAACGGTTGCTCCCGGGGGTGGGGGAGGGGAGGGCCGCAGACGTTCGACAGGACCGGGCGGACACGGCCCTCGGCCCAGACGCCGCCCAGTCCGGCACATCCCCGACGGATGCCCGGCCCCTTCTGGGGGCCCGGTACGAACTCGAGGAGGAGGTCGGGCGCGGGGCCATGGCCCGGGTGTTCCGCGCCTTCGACGTCAGGCACCAGCGCCCGGTAGCGGTGAAGGTGCTCCGGCGGGAGGTGGCCGCCTCCATCGGGCGGGAACGATTCCTCCAGGAGATCCGGATCACCGCCGGCCTCCACCATCCCCACATCCTCACCCTCATCGACTCCGGGGAGTGGGAGGGGTCGCCCTTCTTCGTGACCCCCTTCGTGGACGGGCCTTCCCTGCGGGAGACGCTGGACCGCAGGGTCCCGCTCCCCGTCTCGTGGGCGTGCACGGTCCTCCACGACGTGGCCGACGCCCTGGCAGCGGCCCATTCGGTGGGCGTGATACACCGGGACGTGAAGCCGGCGAACGTCCTCATGGGAGGCTCCCACGCCTGGGTCGCGGACTTCGGCGTGGCCCGGGCGGTTCGGGACGCCTCCGGGGTTCGGGACACGCTCGTCGGGTCGGTCATCGGTACTCCCGCCTACATGGCCCCGGAGCAGGCCGCAGGGGGAGAGCAGGTGGATCACCGGGCAGACCTGTACGCCCTGGGCGTGGTGGCCTGCGAGCTCCTCACCGGGCGGCTCCCCTTTTCCGGCGAGACCTCGAGGGCCATCCTGACGGCGCACATCTGTGCCGCGCCGACCCCTCCGAGTCGGTGGCGGCCCGACCTTCCCCCCGAGCTGGAGGCGGCGGTGATGTGTTGTCTCGCCAAGGAGCCGGATGAGCGTCCCCGGACGGCCCGGGAGGTGGCAGCGACCTTCCGGAGCTTCTCCCGACGGAGCGAACCGTGACCCGCTCCATCCTCCTGGTCGACGACGACTCCCGGATCCTCACCTCCCTCTCCCAGGCCCTGGGAGACGACGTCACCCGGGTCCGGACGGCCCCTTCGGCGGAGAAGGCCCTGGCGGAGCTGGGCACGACGCCGGCGGACGTGGTCCTGTCGGATCTCAAGATGCCCGGAATGAACGGCATCGAGCTGCTGAAGCTGGTCCGGGAGCGTGCGCCTTCCACGGACGTGGTGATCATGACCGCCCACGAGGACCTTCCCACCGTGGCCGAGGCCATGCGGGAGGGAGCTGTCGACTTCCTGGTCAAACCCCTGGACCTCCATCGCCTGCGACGGCTCCTGGACCGGATCTTCGAGGACCGGGACACCCGGGCCGACGCCGGGCGGGAGGTTCCGGACGACGACCGCGGGGCGTCGGACCGCCTGGTGGGCCGGCACCCCGACCTGGTGGAGATCTTCAAGGTGGTGGGGCGAGTCTCCGCGTCCCGGACCACCGTGATCCTCCGGGGGGAGAGCGGCACCGGGAAGGAACTCCTGGCTCGGGAGATCCACAAAGGCTCCGCGTACGCGGACGAGCCGTTTGTGGCGGTCAACTGCACGGCGGTCCCCGAGCCCCTCCTGGAGTCCGAGCTCTTCGGGCACCTGAAGGGCTCGTTCACCGGGGCCACCCGGGACCGGAAGGGCCGCTTCGCGCTGGCGGGGAAGGGGACCGTCTTCCTGGACGAGATCGGGGACACGGGCCTCGACTTCCAGGCCAAGCTCCTTCGGGTGCTCCAGGAACACGAGTTCTATCCCGTGGGTGCGGAGGCGCCGGAGCGGACCGAGGCCCGGGTCATCGCCGCCACGCACCGGGACCTGGAGGCCATGCTGGCGGCGGGGACGTTTCGGGAGGACCTCTACTACCGCCTGCGGGTCGTGGAGATCACCCTTCCTCCCCTTCGCGACCGGATGGCGGACCTCCCCCCCCTGGTGGACCACTTCATCCTGAAGGCGGCGGAGGCCGCGGGCCGTCCGCCACCCCTCCTGGCGCCGGAGGCTCTCGACCGGCTGCGGGGACACGCCTGGCCCGGCAACGTCCGCGAGCTCCAGAACTGCATCGCCCGGGCCGTGGTCATGAGTGCCGGCGACGTGATCCGGGCGGAGGACATCGAGCTGATCCAACGCCGGGACGTCGAGGCGGCCTCGGACATGTCGCTGGCCGAAGCGGAGCGACGACAGGTGCTTCGGGTCCTGGACGCCGCCGGTGGTCAGAAGTCCCGGGCCGCCCGGATCCTGGAGATCTCCCGGCCGCGCCTCGACCGCTTGATCGAGAAGCACGGGATCGACTGGCCCGGTTCCTGGGCCGACGACGCCGGAGGATGAGGAGGTGAGAGTGCCCTCCCTCTCGTTCCGTTCGCGGATCCTGCTGACGGTGCTGGTGGTCTCCGTGGTCCCCTTGGCCCTGGTGGGTCTCTGGCTGACCGGCACGGCCCAACGCTCGGGCCAGGAGCTGTTGCGGGTCCGCCTCGAGGAGGCCCTGGATCAGGCCGTGACCCGGATCGGCACCAACTGGCTCCGGCAGCGCTCCGACCTCCTCTTCCTCGCCGAGGAGCGGACCGTGCAGCGCGTCCTGAGGGAACGGCTCGGGATTGGTGACCCGGCGGCGGGGGGGGATGGGGGGGTGTCAGGTGGGGTCGCCGCCCCGCCGGCCCGTCTCGACACCCTGTTCCGGGAGCTGGACGCCGCGGTCCTGCGGGTGCGCGTCGAGGACCTGGAGGGGAATGAGCTGTGGACGTTGCGTCGACCGGAACCGCCTCCGGGGGCGACCCTCCGGCAGATCCTCCCGGTGCACAGCCGGTTTCCCTCGGAGGATCTCGGGCGACTGGTGGTGGACCTGGAGTTCGCCGGCCTCCTTTCCGGAGGAGCCATGTCCACGCCCCTGGCAGGGTTGGTACTCGGTGCGGTGGCGCCCGGAGGGACCACGCCCCTTCTTCCTGTGCCCTTCGATCCGTCGCTCATGGCGGAGGAGCGGTTCTCCTGGGGCCGAGACGACTGGCTCACGAGGCGCCGGAGCGTGACGGAGCCGGCGGTGACCCTGGTGGCCGCGGCACCGCTCTCTCCCTTCGCAGCCCCCTTCGAGGAGGCGGCTCGCCAGGGTCTGTGGTGGATCGGCCTGGTGGCGTCCGCCGGCCTCCTCGTGACCTACGTCCTGACCCGCCGGATGACGGCCTCCCTCGAAGAGCTCGCATCCACGGCGGAGGCCGTGTCTCGGGGGGAGCTGGAGGTCCGGATCGACGATGCCGGTGAGGACGAGGTGGGTCGGGTGGCCCAGGCGTTCAACGCCATGACGGCGAGTCTCCGCCTGACCCTGCGGGAGCTCGCCAACCGGGAGCGCCTGGCCGCCGTCGGAGAGTTCGCCGCCACGCTGGCCCACGAGGTGAGGAACCCCCTCACGGCGATCCGCATCGACCTCCAGAGGGTGGAGGAATCCCTTCCCCCGGATTCCCCGCTCCGGGAGGCCCAGGCCCGGGCCCTACGGGAGATCGGCCGCCTGGACGCGACGGTGTCCGAGACACTGGAGGTGGCCCGCACCGGGAGCTGGCGCCCCGGAGGCGTCTCTCTGGGTCCGGTGCTCGCGGCGGCCGCCGCGGCCGCTGAACCCGCCTTCGCCGAGCGATCCGCCATCCTGGAGTCCGGACCCTGGACCGATTCGGAACTGTCCGTGGAGGGGGACGAGCGAGCCCTGGAGCAACTCTTCCTCAACCTCCTCCTGAACGCCGCCCAGGCGTTGGACGGTGGTGGTCGCGCCTGGATCGAGGTGAAGGAGGGTGAGACCGAGCTGGCCGTCGCCGTCCACGACTCGGGCAGGGGCATCGATCCCGCGGACCGGGATCGGATTTTCGATCCGCTCTACACCACGCGAGCCGACGGGACGGGCCTGGGGCTGACGGTGGTCCGCCGCATCGTGGACGAACACGAGGGTCGGATCGAGCTGGAGAGCGACGTGGGCCGCGGGACGACGGTCCGGGTCCACCTTCCCCGGTGACCGACCAGCGGCCGTGTAACGACGTGGGGAGACCGTGTATCGATCCATGGCACGGTCGGTGAGATCCCGGAGAGAGCGTCACGGATACAAATGATTGTTTGACAAAGTGTTACGAGACATGACCGTGCCGCTCGAGCCGAGGCCCACACCTTCCAGGAAGAGAGGACGCACCCGATGCCCGCCACCACACAGGCACAAACCTCGACGGAAGGAGCATCCCGATGAAGAACGCACGCTCGAAGCTGTGGATCCTGGGGT
Source organism: Longimicrobiales bacterium (assembly GCA_035464715.1). GTDB lineage: Bacteria > Gemmatimonadota > Gemmatimonadetes > Longimicrobiales > Gaopeijiaceae > Gaopeijia. Next base: position 8,523 of record DATHRY010000072.1, on the reverse strand, counting down.
TGATTGGAGCCGTGGGATGCCAGGCGTCTCCCGACGGCGAGGCCGTGGCCTTCGCGGCCGACGGGAACGGGCCTGCGGACCGGGCGGTGTCGACGGTGGCCCCTCCGGACGGCGCCTCGGCGTCCGACGTCCGACTCCGGCGGCTCTGGACGAGCAGCTACCGCACCTTCCGGTTCTCCTCGATGTCCCCGGACGGGCGCTACCTCTCAATGGTGGACTGGAGCAGCATCGATCTCGCCGTTCAGGATCTGAGCACCGGGGACCTGCATCGTCTCACGAACGCCCCCCGGGGCCCCGACATCCCCTACCAGGGCGTCGCCGGGTCTCTCTTCTCCTCCCACGGCGACCAGGTCCTCCTGGTCTGGCAACGGGTCCCGAACGTGGAGCTCCACGTCCTCGACTTCGAGCCGACGGCGGATGGAAGCCCTCGGCCCGCCGAGCCCACCATCCTCTTCGACAATCCGGAGTTCGAACCGTACGTCCCCTTCGACTGGTCCCCCGACGGGGAGCGCATCCTCGCCAAGGTCTGGATGGGTGGGCAGGAGAATCACACCCATACCGTCACGCACCTGGCCTTCATCTCCACCTCCGACGGGAGCTTCCAGGCCCTGCGGAGCTTCGACTGGCGTGAGCCCCTCCAGGCGGCCTTCTCGCCGGACGGCCGCTACGTCGCCTACGACTTCCAGAGGGAGGACGGCTCCCCGGACCGGGACATCATCGTCGTGACCTCGGACGGCGACGAGGAGCGCGTTGTGGTGGACGGCCCTGGCGTGGATCGGCTCCTGGACTGGCACCCGAACGGAGATCTCCTCTTCCACAGTGATCGCGGTGGGTCCCCCGGCGTCTGGCGTATGCCCATGCACGAGGGACGTCCCACCGGCCCCGCCGTTCTGTTGCGGGGGGACATGTGGAGCGTTCAGCCCCTGGGCTCGGGCCCCGGAAGCTTCTACTACGGGGTCGACGTGAACCCCCCCACGCTCAGGAGCGGGACGCTGGACTTCGACGTGGGCGCGGTCACGAGCCCTTCCGCTCCGCTGGTGGATCCCTCCCGGATGGAGGTCATGGGCTGGGCCTGGTCGCCGGACGGGGGTCAGCTGGCCTTCTCCGCGTCACGCCCGGGCACCTCCGGTTCCGTTCTCGGGATCGTTTCGGCGGGTGGGGCCGAGCCACAGATCGTACGGCTCGAGCTCCAGGCGACGGACCGGATCCGGTGGGACCCGGAAGGGACCTCCCTGGTTCTCGGGACGTCCGACGACAAGGCGCGGCCCGGACTGTACCGGGTGGATCTCCAGACGGGGGCCTTCTCGATGCTGATGCGGACCGACGGGGTGACGCCCGGCCACTTCGCCCTCTCTGCCGACGGCGGGACGGTCTACCTCGGGGTACCGACACCCGACCGGACGTCCGACGGCTGGCTGGGTCTGGTGGCGCACGACCTCGCCACCGGCGAAGAGCGCCGATTGGGTGAGATCGGGTGGCCCGGCCGGATCGAGATCTCCCCGGACGGGACCACCCTGGCCGCCGTCGTGCACGACCTCGACCGAGGGCCGAACGCCGGATCGATGGGCACGATTCCGTTGGAGGGTGGTCCGGCCCGGGTCCTCTTCCGAGCGCCGAAGGAGTCCTACCCGGCGGGGTTCGCCTGGACTCCGGACGGGGCTTCGATCCTGCTCCTGACGGACGAGTCGACCAGCTACGCCGCCGGCGCGGAGGTCACCTTGTGGAGGGTGGATGCCGCGGAGGGCGGCGGAGAGGTCGTCCACCTTTCGGAGCACGTCGATCCCAAGGGTCTGGCCGTGCATCCGGATGGACGGAGGATCGCCTTTCGCTCCGGGGAGCCCCGAGGCGAGGTCTGGGCGATGGAGGGTCTCGACGGGGCCGGGAACTCCGTGTCGGACCAGAGCGGGAGCCAGGAGGACCGATGATTCGTCTCCGTTTCCTGGTGGGTGCCCTGGCCCTGGCCGCGTGCAGCGGGGGTGGGGTGGTGCTGGAAGGCGCCGCCACCCAGGGCGCCTCCTACCGGGTCCCGGTGCCTCTGGGGCTCGACCTGGTGGCGCCTGTACCCGAGGACAACGCCGTCACCACGGCCAAGGTCTCCCTGGGACGAACGCTCTTCTTCGATCCCACGATCTCGGTGGATGGCACCCGGAGCTGCGCTTCGTGTCACCGTCCGGAGCTCTACTTCACCGATGGCCGAAGGGCCGGTGTCGGAGTGGAAGGTCGGGAGGGCATCCGGAACGTCCCCTCCATCGTGAACGCGGCCTATGGCTCGTCGTTCCTCTGGGACGGCCGGGTGGAGACGCTGGAGGAGCAGATGCTCCGTCCCATCGCCGGGGAGGACGAACTGGACCTGGAGATCGACGCCCTGGTCGCTCGCCTCCAGGACCGGGCCGGCTACCGACGCGCCTTCCGGCGTGCCTTCGGAACGGAGGAAGTGTCGGGCACCCGGATCGCACATGCGCTGGCGAGTTACGTCCGGACGCTCCGGTCCGGCGCCGCGCCGGTGGATCGATTCCTCCATGGGGAGGCCGGAGCCCTGGGGCCGGACGCCCGGGAGGGCTTCCGACTCTTCGTCGGGCGGGCGAACTGCGGGGTATGTCACCTGGCGCCGTTGTTCACCGATCATTCCTTCCACAATACCGGCGTATCCTGGGGTGCGTCGGACAGGGGGCGGTTCGCCGTCACGGGAGAACCCGAAGATCGGGGTGCCTTCAAGACGCCCTCCCTCCGGAACGTGGCCCGGACCGCCCCCTACATGCATGACGGGAGCATTCGCGATCTCGCCGGCGTCATCGATCACTACGATCGGGGTGGAACCCCGAACCCCTACCTGGACCCGGAGATCGAACCCCTGGGGCTCACGTCGGAGGAGAAGCGGCAGCTTCTGGCCTTCCTCGAATCCCTGACCGGGGAGGTGTGGGAAGGGAACGGGGGATGACCCGGTTCCGAGGCATGGGCCCGCCTCAGGGCTCTTGTCGAGGGGACGGCACGGCGGATGGGCGCTCGTCATACCGCGACGCCCGCCGTACCTTGAGCCCGATCATCCGGGGACCGAGTTGACCGACCTTTCACCATCCGGCCCGACCGCGCGGCAGCGAATGTCCGACGAGAACGGATCAGGCGGGACCCGGATACGCCGAGTCCTGATCGAGGGCGCGGTGATCGTCACGTCGATCCTGCTCGCGTTCGCAATCGATGCCGCGTGGGATGAGCGTCAGGAGGGGGTGCGGGAGCAGATCGCCCTGGAGTCGCTGCTCGCGGAGTTTCAGGCGAACGATTCGATCCTGAACGACGCGATCCAGGATCACAGGGAGTCGATCGAACGCACCCTACGGCTCCTTCGCATCTCCAGTGAGGGTACGGTCGCCGCCGAGGTCGACGGCGACCTCGATGGGATCGTCTACGACGCGATGGTGGGAGCGAGGACGACCAACCTCTCGTCGGGAGCGATCGATGCGCTCCTGTCCTCCGGAGACATCGGCCTGATCAGCGACCCTCGACTGAAACGCATGCTGGCGGCGTGGCAGGGTGTGGTGGAGGAGGCGCTCGAGGAGGAGAACGCCCTCACGCGGACGCGTGACCAGGTCTGGATCCCGTTCCTTCTCGAGTCTGTGCCGCTCCTCACCATCCTCCGGGAGTCCTCGGCGGCACCGCTGGACGGAGTCGGGCTCGGCGCGGGGATGCCCGACGGGCCGGACGTCGACTACGGTGCCCTGCTCGGCAGTCGAAGACTGGAGGGCATCCTCTCGCTGAGAATCGTTCAGGAACGCGTCATCGTCCGAGACCTCATGCAGACCCGGGACGCCGCACGAGAGATCGTGGCCCGGATCCGGGTGGAACTCGACTAGGGTTCGATCGCCGTCCTCCCTTCGATCTCGCGATCCAGCGAGGATCGATTCGCAAGCCAGAGGTCGCCGGTACGAGCCCGGCTGGCTCCACTAGGGGTCCGTTCCCCGGGCCGGGCGGTTGTCGCCTGTAAGCCCGTGTCATCCCCCCGGCATCGGGTCGGGTGAATTCCAGATGTCGACCGTGAGCTTCCACTCGCCCGTTGCGTCCTTCTCCCAGACGTGCATGTCGTTCACGCGCTGCCGGAGGGGCTCGCCGTCCGGGCCCGTCACGGTGACGACGCCTTCTGTCCGGGTATATCCCATCGTGCCCCCCTCGCCCACACTCACCTCCACCAGGTCCCAGTCCATCTGCAAGCCGGGAGCTGAAGTGAACGCGGCAGCGAACTCCCGGATCGCGTCCAGTCCGGACCTCCGAGCGTCATTCGGCGGGTACATCACGGCGTCGGTGGCGTAGAACTCGGACACGCGATCTGCATCGAGCGCCGAGGCGGCCTCCTGGTAGGCGAGCTCGGTTTGGCGAAGTGCGTCGGTTTCCGCCGTGACGTCTACGGCGGGCCCGCCTTGAGCACAGGCTGCGAAACCCAGGCAACCCAGGGGCACGAACCACAGGTTCGACGCTCTCATCAGACTCTCCTTGCGCAGGGGTGGACTCCGTCTCCTTCAGCCTCCAGCTCTCTCGCCGAATCTCCGCTGCAGGTCGGCGGTGAATGGCCTGGTACCCCGCCTCCGTGAGGACCAACCACCCCCGTCGGCCTCTGGGCGGCCCGATGCCGACGTACGGCTGGGGTGGTTGGCCGGAAGCGTCGGGCTTACATGCCCGGCATATGGGACAGGTCAGGTCGGAGCACCCAGATGCGATTCGCCGTGGGCGTCAGATACTCCTCGAAGGTGCGAGTGATCTGGATGGCTTCGGCGTGACCGTAGGTCTCCGCCAGCAGGCCCTGGAGGGCCCCCGGCTCCCCTTCGTCCAACTCGCCCATGGAGTCGTGGGCGATGGCCACGAACATCTGCGGGCCACCGTCGATCCCCACGACCTCGTTGACAGTGTATCGATTCGGGATCCCCTGCTGCTCAAACGCTGCCTTCACTTTCCCGAAGGCGGATCGAAGGGCCTCCACGCCTTCTGCCGTGGCCCTGAGATCCCACTCGATCACCTGCCAGATCGGAACGACCTGGTCAGGTGCGGGCGACATGGAGACTTCCTCCCAGGTCACCCAGGTGCGGATATCGATCCCAGTGGTGTGCGACCCCGCGCGCTCCGCAAAATCCACCATGTCGGCATGAGAATCCACGCTCGGGTTGTCGAAATCGGCCCACGAGTGATTGGGCGAGACCCAGACATACTCGACCCCACCGTGCATCGCCTGATAGATGAATCCTGGCCAGGGGTCGTTCTGCTGCGCATGCCAGTCGACATGACCGCGCATGCCCTCCTCGAGCTGCACGACGTTGGCCAGGTCGGTCGTCACGAAGTAGCCCATGCTGACGTTCCCTTCCTGCGCCTGCAGCGGAAGGGCGAAGCCGGTAACCAGTCCGGCCACCATGATCGCTCCAGCGGGAATGATCTTCATGCGAACCTCCGCGGTTGCGTTCACCAGCCCGTCGGCTGCCACAGCGAGCGAGTAGTGGGATGCGTGACCCCGGGCGAGGACGGGAGGGCAGCCCCTCGCCGGACCATGCGCAGTCTTTCCGCAAACATCTGGCGTAACAAGGATTTTCTTTCACCACCGGTCTGGGAGACATCCACCGAGGGGTGGAGCGAGCGCCACCCTGGGACACGTAGACGGGGCACCGGGCCGAAGCCCGATGCCCCGCTGATCTCTCGAGCAGGCCGAGATGAGATCGACGTGCCTTCAGAGGCTGCACGATGGCTTGCCGCTAAGGCTCGACCTGGATGTTTCCAGCCTCATTCGCGAGGCCGTCATCGATCGCGCCGGTCGCCTAGGTGGGACACACGACGATCAGGGTGAAGCCCGAATCGCGGTTGAAGTCTGGATTGAATGTGTGGTAATGGTTCACGGACACCCGGTTGTCGTTCTGCTCGAGACCGGGGCCGAACCCGATGAGGACCTGGGTGGTGATGTTGTTCAGCGAGGTGTTGGAGCCGGGGAACAGCGGCGGCAGGTCATGCCGTGGTAGTCGGGGGCGGGGCTCATGGCGACGGCTCTCCTCTCTCGGCTGCGAGGGCCTGCTCCGCCCGCACCGTGTAGAACGAAGTCCAGTGGGGAGGTAGGAAGGAGCGATAGTACCACTCGGCGTCCCCGGGCCGCCCTGCGGCCTCCAGGCGCTGCGCCAGGTGGAAGCGGATCCCGGGCTCCGGATCCCACCCCCCCGCGTCGGCGTTGTGGATGTTCCAGAGCTCGTACGCCCGCCGGGCGGCCCCGAGCGCCGTTTCTTCGTCGCCCCGCCGTGCCGCCACGCGCGCGTCCAGGTCCGCGGCGAGGGATTCGGCCCAGCGGGGCACGGTGCTCTCCTCCGCCACGCCCTGCGCCAGGAGGGCGTCCCGGTAGGCCGACATGACCAGGGTGTCGCCCAGCGCTGCATGGTAGGCGCCGGCGCCCCAGGCGGCCGCCCAGGCTTCGTCCCGGGTCGCGATGGCCTGGGCGAGGGAGTCCGCCGGAGCCACCCGGGCCAGCTCGTCGGCGGCGTGGCGGGCCAGCTCCCCATCCCCCCTACCCGCCAGGGCCATGGCCACCAGGTACCGGTGGACCCGAGCCCGGAGGAGCGGCTGGGTGTCGGGGGCGTGGGCCATGGAGTCCACCCGGGCGGCCTCGCCCCGGGCGGCGGCGAGTTGGAGAGCGGCTCCGAAGCCGAGCTGCCGGTGGACGACCTGGGATGCCGAGTCTCGCAGGAAGACCGCGAGCCGCCGGGAACGCTCCAGGTCGAATATGCGGGTGAGGCGGATCGCCCCGATCACCGGCCCCGCCGCCATCTCCGAGACCTGGGCGAGGACGGAATCCAGCCCCGGCTCCGGCACGGTGAGGATGGAGAGCGTGGCGCGGAAGCCCCCCGGGAGCGGTCCCCCGGCGTGCACCGAATCCATGGCGTCGGCTGCGGCCGACGCGGCCGCGGTGTCTCCGGTGAGGAGGTGGGAGAGGCCCAGGGTGTAGAGCAGCGGGACGTTCAGGGAGTCCAGCTCCAGCGCCCGCTCGACCGTGGGCCCGATCTCCTCGAAGCGCTGCCCCACGATCCAGCCGTCATGGGCCAGGAGGACCGCCCGGGAGGCCCACGCGTCGGCGTCGCTGGAGTCGATCTCGATGATGCGCTCCAGGAGGGAGGCGGCCAGGGGAACGTCCGTCCCGTCCACCGCCCGGGCCGCCTCGACCCGCAGCCGGTTCCGGGGCGTCAAACGATCCCGGTACGCCATGGCTCGGTCGATGATCTCCCGCAGCCCGATCAGGGGCTGGTTGTTCAAAGACAGGACCCAGCTCCGGATCCGGAAGTGCTCCAAGTGGGCCAGGGCGAAGGTCGAGTCCTCGGCCACCGCCCGCTCGATGGCCTCGGTGGCGTCGTCGAAGCGACCGCGCCGGGCGTACGCCATGGCCTCCAGGTAGGCATTGAGCGCCTGGGGATCGGAGGTGGCGTGGTGGTCCACCGTACCCACGGCGGGGATCTCGTCTCCCCGCCAGAGGGAGGCCACCAGGTCCACGGTCAGCTGGTCCACCAGGGGCCCCAGGCTGTCGCTGGGCGCCGAGGCCCGGATGGAGGCAATGGGATTTCCCTCGGCCGTCTCGTGGACCCGGAGGGAAACCTGCAGGCTCCCCCCGGCCTCCAGGACCGTGCCCGTCACGAAGTGCGAGGCGTCGAAGCTGCGGCTCCGCTCCGCGTACTGGTTCTCGTCCAGGCCGGCGAAGGGCGACGCCGACGCTGACACGAACGGGGACCAGAGGGAGCGGGGATCCACCACGGTGATCCCGGGAGCCCCGTCGAGCCCCACGGCCACCAAGTCCGCCACCCCCTCGCCCAGGGCCGCGCCGTCGGGGGCGCGGGAGTAGAGGGGGAAGATGGCCACGCGCGTCCGATCCGGTCCTTCCCAGCCCCCGCCGAGGACGCGTACGGCCAGCCAGCCGGCCCCCACCAGGACCAGGACGGCGGCCGCCACGGGCCACCTTCCCAGGTGCACGCCGGGCGCCGCGGCTCCCTCCGCGGACTCCTCCTCCGGCCGGAGCTCGTAGACCCAGGCCAGCACCACCGCCACGGGGAATCCCAGGAACGAGGCCACCACCAGGAACCGGAGCGCCGCCGCGGGAAACCCCAGCGCCGGCAGGGCGATCTCCGCGGCCTGCCACACGACGAAGGCCACGGCGGCATAGGCCGCCGCCACGCGATAGACCTTCCGGCGCTTCAGCTCGGTCAGAAACGCCTTCAGGCGGGACGGATGGTCGTCCATCGCATCACCTGCGCGTCGGCGCGTCGGCGGGAGGGTCGCTTCCTGATGATCGGGGGTGGGGGGTGGTTTCGCCAGCGGGGCGGGGTGGGGTCCGTCCTTCGCGCAGAGGTGCGCGAAGACCGCCCTCCCACAAGTTGGTGCCCATGACGAGCAAGACCTCCACCCCGAAAGGCCGTAGGCGTGTACGTCGCCGCCTCGTGGGCGATCATCCAGGTGATCGACGTGCTGGCCCAGAACCTGGGGCTGCCGTCCTGGGCCTTCGGGTACGCCCTGATCCTCCTGGCC
>DATHRY010000071.1:0-34959 GCA_035464715.1 Longimicrobiales bacterium | reverse complement strand
GATGGAGATCCGCCCCGGTGGCGGAGAGCGCGGTCAGCTCCGGCTCAACGTCCGCATCGGACCGGACGGGGTCGGCGAGGTGAGCGGCAGCGCCAGCTGCAAGGAGTAGGCGGCCCGACCGTCGCCAGACGGTCCCGGGCGGGGGTCCGGGACGACGAGTTCCAGCGGTCCACCGGCGGGTTCCGACCACGTGTCGGGGCCCGCCGGGTGGCGGGCCGGTGGGTTGCGCTGCCGGCCACAGTCGCGTCTCCGTGTCAGTTCCCCAGGGCGTCCAGGGTGATGAACTCGCTCTCGAGCACGTGCTCGGCACCGCTCAACCCACGTGCCCGGCGATCTCGCGGATGCGCCGGCGGGCGACGGGGACATGGTGGAGCTCCGGCCGGATGAGCGGGCGTGGTCGGCCCGACGGTGCGCGCCGGTCCCGGTTCGGCAAGCGCAGGCCCACGGTCCGGCACGACGGTCGATCCAACGAGAACGTGGGGATTCCCGCGGCCGCCCGGCCCGTGAAACCTTTCCAGAGGGGGGCGCGCTCCACCCCACCCCCCCCGATTCGGTACAATCCGTGGCCGGGCCCGCCGGGGCCCCGCCCGCCGACGGCAAATCCGCATGAAACCTCGCGTCTCGGAGATGGAATGAGTCGTTCACGCCTCCTGGGAGCCCTGCTGCTCCTGGCCGCGCCCGCCACCGCCCAGACCTCCTGGCAGCAGGGGGTCGAGTACCGCATCGAGGCCAGGCTGGACGAGGACGCGGAGACGCTGGAGGGGTTCTCCCGGGTCCGGTATCGGAACAACAGCCCGGACACCCTGAGCGAGTTCTACTTCCACCTGTACCTCAACGCGTTCCGGCCCAACTCCGCCTGGGCCCGGAAAGACCTGGAGTACGGCATCCGGACCTTCCAGGATCTGGGGCCCCGGGAGCACGGGTTCGAGCGGATCCTCGGCATCCGCATGGGAGAGGACGTTCTCCTCCCCTTCTATCCCCACGCTCCGGACTCCACGATCGTGGGGTTCCGACTGCCGGACCCCCTGGCGCCCGGGGAGAGCCTGGCGGTGGACGTCCGGTGGGCCTCCAGGCCCTCCTCGGTGCCCCGGAGGCAGGGCCGGGACGGCCGCCACTACGATTTCGCCCAGGGCTATCCCCGGGTGGTCGTCTACGACAACGAGGGCTGGCGGACCCAGCCCCTCTACCGGGCCGGGGAGTTCTACGGGGAGTTCGCCACCTACGACGTGACCCTGGAGGTCCGGGACGACCAGGTCATGGGGGCCACGGGCGTGCCCGTGGAAGGCGACCCCGGGTGGCAGCGGGCCGCCGTCCGGGGGACGGGCCCCATCGACCTGCAGCGGGAGTGGTACGGATCCCTGGAGGGGCGCCCCTGCATCGACCGGGGTGGGGAGCGCATCTGTGACCGTTTCCCGGCCCGCAATCTGGTGGTCGCGGAGCCCCTGGGGCATCTGGGCGCCCAGCCCCGGACCGGCCACCGGCAGGTCCGCTGGTTCGCCGAGGACGTCCACCACTTCGCCTGGTCGGCGTCGCCGGACTACATCTTCGAGCAGGGCCGCTGGGAGGACGTGGCCATCCGGGTGCTCTACCGCCCCGGCGACGAGTCGACCTGGGGGAACGGCGTTGCGGTGGCCCGCACGGCCGTCGCCCTCCAGTGGCTCGACTCGATCTTCGGCGACTACCCCTACCCCCAGGTCACCAACCTCCACCGCCTCGAGGGGGGCGGTACCGAGTTTCCCATGCTCATCATGGACGGCTCGGCCTCCCAGAGCCTGATCCTCCACGAAGTAGGGCACATCTACGCCCACGGCATCCTGGCGAACAACGAGTGGTACGAGGGCTGGCTGGACGAGGGGATGAGCTCGTTCCAGACCGCCTGGTTCTTCGAGCGGAACGGGGGTTCGCCCGACGCCTGGGAGGGAAGCATCCGCAGGGTCCTGGATCTGGAGCTCCGGGACATCTCGGAGCCCGTCGTGCAGAACGGGGAGGCCTACGCCGAGCAGGGCGTCTACAGTGCCATGGTCTACACCAAGGGCTCCCTGGTCCTGTGGATGCTCCGGGAGATGGTCGGCGAGGAGGCCATGACCCGCGTGCTGCGGACCTTCTACGACCGGTACCGCTTCCGGCACGTGACCTCCGCCGACTTCCAGGCCGTGGCCGAGGAGGTCCTGCGCATGGACCTGGACTGGTACTTCGCGCAGTGGCTCCACACCACGGGCACGGTGGACTACGGCATCGGGGACGTGGACGTGGTCCGGGGCAGCGCAGGGTACTGGACGCGCATCGAGCTCGAGAAGCATGGCGACCTCCGCATGCCCGTGCCCATCCGGGTGGAAGGTCTCACGCTCACCAAGGACACGGTGGTCCAGGGGATGGAGCGACGCCGCGTGGTGGACGTCTGGACCGACTTCGAGCCCCGGGAGGTCCGCCTCGACCCCGAGGGTCGGACCCTCGACTGGAACCCGGCGAACGATGGCTGGAGGAAAGGTTGGTTCCGCAGGCCCAACCACGACGCCTACCTGGACAACCCGGGCCGCCCGCCACGCCACTCCCTGGACCGGGTGCAGGAGGGTATCCTTCCGCTGGCCTGGGCCAACGACGCCGGGGGCTGGGTCGCCGGCGTCCGTTTCCGGACCTCCGTGCTGGGCCTGTCCGAGGCCACGACCCTGGTCGGCTTCCCGGCCATTCCCGCGGGGGACAAGGGCGAGGCCTCCGACGTGCTGGACCTGGGCAGCGTCTACACCGAGTTCCGGAATCCCCGTTGGAGGGAGGGCCTGCTCAACGGATTCTCCGGTGAGGCGTTCCTCGGCGAGGGCCGGCTGGCGGGGACGCTCAGGTACGAGCGCGACTTCCGGCGCCACCCCCTCACTTCGCGCCGCCGCGTCCTGGGGGTCTTCGCGACGGCGGTCCGGGTGTACGACTGGGACTACCTGACCCCCGGGCGCTGGGACGGCGGTTCCCGCTCGGTGTTCGAGCTGGGGGTGACCGGCGGGCTGGACGGGTCGCCCGGCGGCCTGGCCCTTTCGCTGGACGGGACCGCGGCGTCCGGATTCGACGGGGCGGGGAAGCGGTACGCCCGAGGGTCCTTGGCCGCGGACGCCGTGGCGGAGCTGGGGGCCTGGCGGCTCGCCGGCCGCCTCTTCGGCGGCATCCTGTGGGCCAGGAACCCGGGCGCCGCCGATGCCGACGACAGCTGGGGAACGGAGCACGGTCCCCGGGAGCGCATGTTCTCCCTGGGCTCGGGCGACCCGTTCCTCAGGTGGGGCAATCCCTGGGTGCGCTCCGCCGGCGCCGGACTGGAGGCGACGGGGCGGGTCCCCGGGGGCGGGACCCTGCCCGGGTACACTTCGGCGCTCCCCTTCGGCGCCCTGGCCACGGGGACGCTCGAGCTCGCCGCACCCGAGCTCGAGATGCACCTCGGCTTCCCGTTCGCCCTGAGGCCGGTCGCGTTCGGAGGTGCAGGGTGGGGAGAGGCCCTGGTGTCGGGGACGGGTGCGGCCTCCGACCGGGACGTGGTCTACAGCGCCGGCGCGGGGCTGGAGCTGGGGCTGCAGGATTCGCCCCTGCGGCTCCGGCTGGACGTGCCCGTCTGGGTCTCCCGGCCGGAGTGGGCGTCGTCCGCCCGGACCGACGAGGCCGCCTTCAGGGTGGAGGTGGTCTTCGGTCCGCCCGGCTGGAACTGATCCGACGCCCGGAGCACCGAAGAGCTGCCGGCGCCGCGCCCCGGTGCCCGTCCGGGCCGCCGCCTGGACTCAGGGAAGGGATTCCCCCACGGCCACCACCGCGTGCTCCGGCACCAGGTGGAGGTCGTCCTCCACGAGCCGGGTCGCCTCCGCCAGCACGATCACCATGGCTCCCGCAGGCAGCCCTTCGTCCTGGCCGGGAATGTCGTATTCCTCGCCGGGGTTGTGGACCACCACCTGGCCCCTGCGGAGGGACCGGTCGGCGCAGGTGCCGATGAGGCGCACCGTGGCCCAGCCGGGGCGGGGGGACCAGACCATGTTCCGGGGAGCGGGCAGCCGCTCGCTCATGTCCTGGCCTCCCTGAGCGACCGTCGACCGCTCACGAGCCAGTCGTACGTGGCACGCTGCGCGGGAGACAGCTCCGACGGCAGTCCCACCACCAGGGCGGCCCGCCGGTTCTCGTCCGGGAGATGGAGGACCAGCGAGTCCGGCGTGGTCGGTGCCTCGTAGGCCACGGCCCGCCCGGTCCCGTCCACGGACACCGTGCGTCCGGGGGCCCGGAGCTGCGCCAGGTGCCGCCCGTAGTCGGTCCAGGCCGCCAGAACGTCCTGGGTCTCGTCCGCGACCCGGGGGATCAGGACCTCCTTGTAGTAGCGCACGGCTTCATCGTAGCCGGACCGGTTCTCGGCACGCAGCTCCTTGAGCTGAACGCGGTAGAAGTCCCGGGGATCCCGGGCGCCGCCGGCTCGAAGGGCGGCTTCGAGGCGCTGATCGGCGCGCTCCTGAAGCTCCGGATCCTGCTGGTCGTTCACCATGGGTGGAGGTTGTCTCCCGGCCGCGGCTTCGTCAACGTACGCGTCCCCCGACTCCAGGAGGTCCCATGTTCCTCGAAGAGAAATCCCCGCGCCGCCCGGAGGACTTCTTTGCCGTCTCCTGGGAGATGTTCGGGGAGTTGTGTCGTGCCCTGGCCCTCCGGGTCGCCCGGGACTACGAGCCGGAGATCGTCGTGGGGATCGCCCGGGCCGGCGTCGTCCCCGCCGGTGTGGTGTCCTCCATCCTCCGGACCGACCTCTTCGCCATGACCATCACCCGGAAGGAGGCCGGACAGCACGTACGGGAGCGGCCCGAGGTGCTCTCCGCGGCGCCGGGACAGCTTCGGGGACGGCGGGTCCTGCTGGTGGATGAGATCACCACCTCCGGCGACACCCTCCGCCTGGCCCTGGCTGCGGTGCGTGACGTGGGGCCCACCGAGGTCCGCACGGCGACCTGCTTCGTGAGGCCCGACGGCTTCAAGCCCGACTACTCGGCGCTGGAGACCGACCAGGAGCTGATCTTCCCCTGGGACCGGAAGGTCTTCCAGGACGGCGAGCTGGTGGTGAACCCGCGGTACGAGGCGGTCCTGGACGAGTAGGCTCGACGTGGACGCGGGGCCGGCAGGGCTCAGCCCCCGGCGGCCATGGCGTCCATGAATTCGTCGTTGGTCTCGTACTTCCGCATCTGTCCCAGGAGGAACTCGATCGCCTCCACCGGGGGATGGTCGCCCAGGTAGTTCCTGAGCAGGAAGACCCGGTTCCGCTCCCGCTCGCTCAGGAGCAGCTCCTCCTTACGGGTGCCGGACTTGTTGAGGTCGATGGCCGGGAAGATCCGCTGCTCGGCGATGTGGCGGTCCAGGACCAGCTCCATGTTCCCGGTCCCCTTGAACTCCTCGAAGATCACCTCGTCCATCCGGGAGCCCGTGTCCACCAGGGCCGTGGCGATGATGGTCAAGCTGCCACCGGCGTCGATGTTCCGGGCCGACCCGAAGAACTTCTTGGGCTTCTGGAGTGCGCCGGCGTCGACCCCTCCGGTGAGGATCTTCCCGGACCGTGGCGCCACGGTGTTGTACGCCCGGGCGAGGCGGGTGATGGAGTCCAGGAGGATCACCACGTGGTGCCCGGCCTCCACCAGTCGCTTGGCCTTCTCCAGAACCATCTCCGCCACCTGCACGTGGCGCGTGGCCGGCTCGTCGAACGTCGAGGCCACCACCTCGCCGGCGTCCGACAGGTGCTGTTGCATCTCCGTCACCTCCTCGGGCCGCTCGTCGATGAGGAGGATGATGAGGTGCACCTCGGGGTGGTTGTCGATGATTCCCCGGGCGACCTGCTTCAGGAGCGTGGTCTTGCCGGCTTTGGGTGGAGAGACGATCAGACCCCGCTGTCCCTTTCCGATGGGTGCGATGAGGTCCACCACGCGCATGGAGAGGGTCGGGGGGTTCTCCTCCAACCGGAGGCGGCCCTCGGGATATCGGGGACGGAGCTTGTCGAAGTTGGACCGGGGCGCCTCGGGATCCGGCGTGAGATCGTTCAGCCGGTCGATCCGGGTCAGGGCCATGTATCGCTCGCCCTTCCGGGGCGGGCGGACCTGCCCGACGATGGAGTCCCCGGTGCGAAGGTCGAGTCGTTTGACCTGCCCCTTGCTGACGTAGACGTCGTCGGGGCTCGGCAGGTAGCTCCACTCCTGGGAGCGGAGGAACCCGTAGCCCTGAGGCAGGGTCTCGAGGACGCCGTGCGCCTGAAGCCCCACGTCGTTGGCCAGAAGGTTCTTCTGGATCCGGTGGATCAGCTTCCGACGGTTCAGGTTCGCCGCGTCGTGGACGCCGAGCTCGTCGGCCATCTCCTGCAGCTCACCGAGGGTCTTGTTCCTGAGTTCCGCGATATCCACGCCGGGCGTGCGTTTCAGCGAATGGAGGGGTGGGCGTCCCGGGAGGCCTCATCAGTGAGGTCGGGATGGGGGGGACGCCGAAGGGAGGTCGTGCGGCGCGGCAAGACCGTAACGCGGCCCCGGGAGGGGGTCAAGCGAGGCCCGGCCCCTTTCCGTCGGCCAGGCCGCTGTGGCGGGCGTGAAATTGCGGAAATCACGCGGCTCGAACGAGAGCGGCTTCCGGCGGCCGATACCCTCGATGATCCTTGCGCGAACAGGATCCTTGACACCCTGGATTTGCCGGGAAACATTCGTTTATCGAGATGCTTTTTCACGGATTCCTCCAGATCGGGGTCCCAGGGCTGCATGGCCAGACACAATCGAGACGGTGCAGGAGAGGACCAGCGGGGCCACCCCTACACGGTGAGCTACCAGCCGGACTGGCTCCGTATGGTCAAGGTGACCCGCTCCCTGACGACGGGTCGCCAGTCCACGATGACGCTCTTCCGCAATCCCCTCGACCGCCGTGAAGCGCTTCCCGGAGAGCGGGTTCGAACCGGGATCTCGTCGCCGACCCAGGGGTTGGAGGTGGAGGTCGCCATCACCGACCCACGAGCCGTGATCACCCACATCCGGGTGGCGTGCCGTGTCCCGGACGGGAAAGGGGCCACGGAGGAGGTCGAGTTCCTGCTCAAGGGGAGTCTCCCGCCCTCGGGCTCCTAGCCGGGTTCCAGAACGTCCGACGTCCCAGGAGGGAACGCGTGTCAGTCGTCAGTCCCGTGGCATGGGTCGGCCGCGCCGGCCTGTCGGTGGTGGGGAACGTGGGGCGGCTGGGGCTGCTCGCCGCCGGGGCCGTTCGCGCCCTCCGCAAAGGGGACATCTGGCTCCAGCACCTGATCCCGCAGATGGTCGCCGTGGGCGTGGCTTCGATCCCCATCGCGCTGTTCATCGCGGCCTTCACGGGAATCGTCCTGGCCATCCAGGCGTCGTACACCTTCACGGGCACGGTCCCCCTGTACTTCGTGGGGGCCCTGGTGGGGAAGACGATCATCCTCGAGCTCGGGCCCGTGCTGACGGGTCTGGCCCTGGCCGGACGGGTCGGGGCGAACGTGGCGGCCGAGCTGGGCACCATGCGCGTCACCGAGCAGATCGACGCCCTGGAGTCCCTGGCGTACGACCCCGTCGCCTACCTGGTGGTACCCCGGGTGCTGGCCGGGCTCTTCATGTTCCCGGTGGTGGTGACCTTCGCCATGGCCATGGGGATCGGAGCGGGCTGGCTGACGTCCCTGGGAATGCTCGACATGGCGACGCCGCAGTTCGTCCGCGGACTCCGCCTCTTCTTCGAGTCCTTCGACGTGATCTTCGCCCTGGTCAAGGCCGCCAGCTTCGGACTGGTGGTGACCGGGCTCGGCTGCTACTTCGGCTACACCTGCTCCGGGGGCGCCGCCGGAGTGGGGATCGCTACCACCCGGGCGGTGGTGGTCAGCAGCATGGTCATCCTGGTGCTGGACGCCTTCTGGGCGGCCACCCTCCTGAGCTGAGCGGGGCCGGATGAGCATCGAGATGAAAGGCGTGGCCAAGGCCTTCGGGGACAAGCAGGTCCTCACGGATTTCTCGCTGGAGGTCCGTGAGGGCGAGGTCGTCTCGGTCATCGGCCCGTCCGGTTCCGGCAAGTCTACCGCCCTGAAGCACATCATCCGACTGATCGAGCCCGACGAAGGGGAGATCTGGGTGGACGGCGAGGAGGTGGGGACACTGGAACTGGACGACCTGTACGAGCTCCGCCGGAAAGTCGGGTACGTCTTCCAGTTCGCAGCCCTCTTCGACTCCATGACGGTCTTCGACAACGTGGCCATGGGGCTGCGACGGATCCGCGGTCTCACGGAAGGCGACATCCGGGACCGGGTGCGGGAGGCGCTGGAAAGGGTGGACCTCACCGGGAACGAGGACAAGTATCCCGACGAGCTCTCCGGCGGTATGCGCAAGCGGGCCGGCGTGGCCCGGGCCATCACCCTCAACCCCCGGTATCTGCTCTACGACGAGCCGACGACGGGCCTCGATCCGGTGACGGTGACGATGGTCGATCGCCTGATCGCCCAGATGCAGGACGAGCTGGAGGTGACGAGCCTGGTCATCACCCACGACCTGGAAAGCGCCTACCGGATCTCGGATCGGATCGCAATGCTTCATAAGGGGCGGGTTCAGGCCGTGGGCCCGCCGGAATCCATCCAGGAGTCGGACGATCCCGTGGTACGCGCGTTCGTGAAGGGCCGTCCCGAGGAATGGGAGGAGCTGCAGTGAGTCGATCGAGGGAGATCCTGGTGGGGGCCGTGATCCTGCTGGGTGCCGCCGTCGCGGCGGCGGGCTCGCTGTGGCTGACGGGCTCGGGCTTCGGGCTGCCCAGCGTCCCCGTGGACGTGCTGGTGGCGGACGTCGGTCAGCTCAGAGAGGGGAACCAGGTCAAGTTCCGGGGCGTGGCCATCGGCCGGGTGTCGAGCTTCGAGGTGGAGCCCGACGGAGAGGTGATCCGCATCCTCCTCCTCCTGGACCAGGAGCTCCCGGAGATCGAGGACATCGCCGCCGTGGTGGCGGCCGAGTCCCTCTTCGGCGAGTGGCAGGTCGAGATCGTGTCGAAAGCCCGGTTTCCCAGCTTCGCCTACGTGGAGGTACCTCCGGGGACGTCGGGACCGGAGGGTCAGCTCGTGATCGGCGGATTCGCCCTGCCGGACATCACCCGGCTCACCGCGGCCGCCAACGAGATCAGCAACAACCTGGCCGTCCTCACCAACCGGATCGACCGGGCCTTCAACGACTCCTCCGCCGAGAACGTCTCGCGCACCCTCGAGAACATCGAGAGCCTGAGCTCGGACCTCAGCCTCCTCGCCCGGCGCTCGGCCGAGACGTTCGAGGAGATCGAAGGAGAGGTCCGCCAGGCGTCGGAGGACATCAGCGCCGCAGCCTCCGTGGCCCGCTCCGCGCTGGAGCGGACGGATCAGATCATGGCTTCGGGGCAGGTGGACTCGATCGTGGCCAACGTGGCCCGGGGCTCCGAGGATCTGGCGCGCCTGGCCGATGCCATGGGCGGCACCTCGGGCGGGCTGACCAGCGCCATCACCCATCTGGACTCGTCGTTCGCCCGCATGGACCGGCTCACGGCCCGCATCGAGGCCGGAGAGGGTGTGATCGGGCAGCTCATGACACGGGGCGACCTGGTGGGACAGGCCTCGAACGCCCTGGGTCAGCTGGAGCTCCTCCTCGAGGATCTGCGACTCAATCCCAAGCGGTATGTCCGACTGTCGATCTTCTGAGCTCCCGGCTCCCCCGACGCACGCGACCCCATGAGCACGGAACAGATCTGGTCGGTCACCCGGAGTGCCGCCGTCCTCCTGGTGCTGGCCTTCTTCCTCTTCGCCCTCCAGGTTCAGCTGGGCCCGGTGATCCTCTACCTGGTCCTCCTGGTCCTGCTCCTGCCGAAGGAGACGATGTCGGCCCGGAGCCTCCTTCTCCGGGTGTCCACCGGTCTGGTGGTCATCTGGGTGCTCCTGACGGCCGGCTCCATCCTGGCGCCTTTCGTGGTGGCGCTGGTCCTGGCCTACCTCCTGGACCCGCTGGTGGACCACCTCGAGGAGCGGGGCATCGGGCGCAGCCTCGCCATCGCCATCCTGGTCGTCCCGGTCCTGGCGGGCCTCGTGGTGGCCCTGTCCTTCGGCCTCCCGGCCCTGGAGCGCCAGGCCAGGGAGCTGGTGGCCGCCACTCCGGGCGCTCTCGACCGTCTCGCCCTCTGGGCCCGTGAAGCCGACACCCTCATCGGCCGGATCCCCTTCGTCGGACCGCCCATCGAGGAGCGACTGGCGGGCCTGGATGCCGCCCGCATCGCCGAGTTCCTGGAGACCCGCTTCGACGAGTTCGTGTCCCGGCTGTGGGCGGGCGTCCTCGGGGTGGGGCGGGGACTCGGCGCCCTCATCTCGCTGCTGGGCTACGTGATCCTCACCCCGGTCATCGCCTTCTACCTCCTGCGGGACTGGAACACCCTGGTCGATCACATCGGCGAGCTCGTCCCCCGGGACCGGAAGGAGTCGGTCTTCGGACTCCTCGCCGAGTACGATCGGCTCCTCGGACAGTATCTCCGGGGCCAGATCACCGTGGCGCTCCTCATGGGTCTGCTCACGGCGCTGGGCCTGTGGGCCTGGGGGTTCCCCTACGCCTTCCTGGTGGGGAGCGTGGTCGCGGTCTTCTCGGTGGTCCCGTACGTGGGGCTCGCCCTGAGCCTCCTCCCGGCCGTGATCATCGCCCTGCTGTCGGGAACCGTGGGGTACTCGCTGCTCAAGGTGGCCGTGGTGTTCGGGGTGGTGCAGGGACTCGAGGGCACGGTCATCAGCCCTCGCATCGTGGGTGACTCGGTGGGGCTGCATCCGGTGTGGATCGTCCTGGCCATCACCGCCGGAGGTTATTTCTTCGGGTTCGTGGGCCTGCTCCTGGCCGTGCCGGTGGCCGCCGGGATCAAGATCCTGGCCCTCCGGGGCGTCGAGAAGTACCAGTCCAGCCGCGCCTATCTGGGCGAGCCCCCTGGGGACCCGGTCTGATCCCCGGGATCCTCACTTCGCACCGGTCCGGAACGGCGGGCGGCGGGTTGTCCGCGATGCGCCGCGGGGTGAGTTTTCATTGCTGGATTCCGAACCGCCGCGAACCTTTCACGGGCCGCGGCCTCCTCGCGTGACCACCTCATGAGCACCGTCCGAGACCTGACCATCATCGGCGGGGGGCCCACCGGGCTCTTCGCCGCCTTCTACGCCGGAATGCGGGGCCTCGACACCCGCATCGTCGACTCGTTGCCGGAGCTGGGCGGCCAGCTGACGGCCCTCTACCCCGAGAAATACGTCTACGACGTGGGGGGCTTCCCCAAGATCCTGGCCAAGGATCTGGCCCGGGGCCTGGTGGACCAGGCCATGCAGTTCGACCCCGAGGTGATCCTGGACGACGAGGTCCGGGAGATCGTGCGGGAGGACGACCACCTCGTCCTCCGGGCCCGTTCGGGGGACCACCGCACCCGGGCCGTGCTGGTGGCGGGCGGCCGGGGCGCCTTCGAGCCCCGGACCCTGGGCTGCCCGGGGTACGACGAGCTGCTGCACCGGGGCGTGGAATACGCCGTGAAGGACCCCGAAGCCTACCGGGGGAAGCGGGTGGTGGTGGTGGGGGGCGGGGACTCCGCCCTGGACTGGGCCCTGATCCTCAAGGACATCTGCCAGGAGCTCTGGGTCGTGCACCGGCGGGACGGGTTCCGGGCGCACGACGCCACCGTGACGCAGCTGGATCAGGCGGTCGCGGAGGGCACGATCCGACTCATGACCTACCACGAGGTCCGGGAGCTCCACGGGAACGGAACCGTGGAGGCCGTCACCGTCTTCGACAACCGGACCGACGAGGACCTCCGGCTCGACGCGGACGCCGTGCTGACCTTCCTGGGGTTCAAGCCGGACCTGGGGCCCATCAAGAACTGGGGCCTGGAGCTCGAGAAGAACCGCATCAAGGTCAGTCCCCTCATGGAGACGAACCTCCCGGGCATCTACGGCGCCGGGGACATCGTGACCTACGAGGGGAAGCTGGACCTCATCGCCACGGGCTTCGCGGAGGCGGCCATCGCCGCCAACAACGCCGCCCGCTACGTGGATCCGGAGGCCCGGGTGAATCCGGGACACTCCACCAGCCTGGCCGTGTTCAAGGACAAGTGAATCAGGAGCGGTCCGGCAGCGCCGGGCCCGGGAGACGCGAGACGATGTCGGAGATCCAACGGGAGAAGGTGGTCATCATCGGGTCCGGGCCCGCGGGGTGGACCGCGGCCATCTATGCCGCCCGGGCCAACCTCGAGCCCCTTGTGTTCGAGGGTGCGGCGAGCCGGACCATGATTCCCGGGGGCCAGCTGATGTTCACCACCGACGTGGAGAACTACCCCGGCTTCCCCGAGGGCATCACCGGACAGGAGATGATGATGGCCTTCCGGAAGCAGGCGGAGCGGTTCGGGACCCGGATCATCTCCGAGGACGTGGTGAACGTCGACTTCGACGTGTACCCGCGACGCCTGACGTCGTCCGGCGGGAAGGTGGTCGAGGCCGAGGCGGTGATCATCGCCACCGGAGCGAACGCCAAGTGGCTCGAGGTCCCCGGGGAGGAGGAGCTGGCCCGGGGTGGGGGCGGGGTGTCGGCCTGCGCGGTGTGCGACGGCGCCCTGCCGTTCTTCCGCGACAAGCGCCTGGCGGTGGTGGGGGGCGGAGACTCCGCCATGGAGGAGGCGATCTACCTGACCAACTTCGCCAGCGAGGTCGTGATCATCCATCGTCGGGACGAGTTCCGGGCGTCGCCCATCATGGCCGACCGGGCCCTGGCCCATCCGAAGATCCGGGTGATCTGGGACACGGTCGTGGAAGAGGTCCTGGGCGGCGAGGTGAACGGCTATCCGGAGATCCAGGCGCTTCGGCTCCGGAGCCGGAAGACCGACGAGGAGAGCACCCTCGAGGTGGGCGGCCTCTTCGTGGCCATCGGCCACGAGCCCAACACGGGCTTCCTTGGGGATCAGATCGATCTGAAGGACAACGGATACATCCAGGTGGCCGAGCCCGGCAGCACGGGGACCAACGTCGAAGGAGTCTTCGCCGCCGGGGACTGTATGGACGACACGTACCGTCAGGCCGTCACGGCGGCGGGGACCGGCTGCATGGCCGCCCTCGAGGCCGAGCGGTGGCTGGCGCACCGGGCGGTCGAACCGGAGGCCGCCGGCACCCCCTCCTGAGCCCACCACCTCAGGCGCGGCGGTCCCCGTCTCCGACCCGGACCACCTCGCCGCGCAGATGGGGGGAGGCCAGCACGAAGAGGACGGCCCGTAACCAGTCCCCGTCGCGGGGAGGCGCGCCGTCACCCGGCGCCACCGCGTTCACGCGCACGTAGGGGGCCATGGCCCGGGCCAGGGCGAGAGTGAGGGCCCGAAGGGGCGCCGTGGCACGATCTCCGGCATCCCCGAGACAGACCACCACCGAGCCCCGGGTGTCCCTGAGTCGAGCGGCGCTGCGGCGGACCAGGTGGAACGGCTCGGACAGGATCGACTCCGCGTCCGGGTCCCCGTCCGTGGCCGCCGGTCCCGGGAAGGTCACCACGGCGTCGAGGCGGCCGAAGCCCCGGTCCACCTCCTCCAGGATGCGGTCGGGTCCCCGGGCCTCCCCCGGTGCGCCGTCCAGGAGACGGACCTTACGCCCCAGCCGTCCCACCTGACGTTCCAGCCGTGCCTCCTCCGCCGTGACGCCCGGGGCCAGGACGGCCAGGTCGTAGCCCGCGTCGGCCAATCCCAGCGTCACCACACGCCCCAGCCGGGTCCCGCCCCGGGTGACGAGGGCGACCTTGCGAGTCCCCCCCCTCCAGGAGGAACGATCGGGGGGCGGAAGGGGTCCTCGGAGCATCGACGATCGGAAGATGAGACGGTGGAACAGGGGGACCCAATGGTAGATCTGGACGGGAGGGTGGCGGTAGTCACCGGAGGCTCAGAGGGAATCGGCCGGGCCGTGGCGACGGCGCTGGCCCGGCAGGGTGCGTCGGTCATGCTCACCTCCCGGAGCCGGGAGCGGGCCGAGGCGGTGGCGCACGAGTTGGATGCGGCCCATCCCGGGACGGTGAAGGGCTGGCCCTGCGACGTCCGGGACATGGCGCAGTGCGAGGCACTGGTGGCCGCGACCCTGGATGCCTTCGGTGCCCTCCACATCCTGGTGAACAACGCCGGCGTCGGGATCTTCAAGCCCATCCAGGAGCTCACCGTCGACGAGTACCGGGTGCAGGTGGACACGAACCTGAACGGCGTCTTCCACTGCACCAAGGCGGCGCTGGACGCCTTGAGGGAGGCCGACGACGCCTGGGTGCTGAACGTGGGCTCCCTGGCGAGCCGGAACAGCTTCGGCCGGGGCGTGGGCTACAATGCGTCCAAGTTCGGGCTCCTGGGCATGACCGAGGCCATGATGCTGGACCTGCGCTACGAAGGGATCCGGACCGCCATCCTCATGCCGGGGAGCGTCAACACCGGCTTCTCCGACCACGGCGACCGGGACTGGGCGATCCAGCCCGAGGACCTGGGGGAGACGGTGCTACAGCTCCTCTCCTATCCGGGCCATACCCTGGTCAGCCGGGTGGAGGTGCGGCCGTCGCGTCCACCTCGGTCCTGACGGGCGTGCGTGCAAGCCGTTCCTGCGCGGGGCCGGGGGGAGGGAGCCGGCGGTCACCACCGATCGATCCGCGAAAGCGGCGAGCGCTGACGGAGAAGCGTCGCGAGGAGGGTCAGAGGCCCACGAGGGTGACGCCCGTGAAGACGGAGCCCGCAAGCGCCCACCCGGCCACCACGTCGCCGGGGTAGTGGACACCCAGGTAGCAGCGGGAGAGCCCGATGCAGACCGCCAGCGAGCCGATGATGGCGCCCAGGGGCCATCCGAGCGTGAGGGCCAGGGGCAGGCCCATGGCCATGGCGGCCGTGCCGTGCCCCGACGGGAAGCTGAACCGGTCCGGAACGCTGACGAGCCACTCCAGGCCCTTCGAAGGGAGCGGTCGCTCCCGGGTGAACACCCGCTTCAGGATCTCGACGGCCAGGTGGGAGAGGCCGAGGGTCCACGCCATGCGGACCCCGGTGGCTTCGAGCCCCGGGAAGGCGCCCAGGGCGACCGAGAGCGTCAGGGCCACAGCCACCGGCCAATCGGCGAGGTGCGTGACGCTGCGCATGAACAGGTCCATGCCGCGCCGCCGCCTGGTCAAGAGAGCCAGGAGGAGCCGCTGGTCGTAGCTGCCCAGCCTCAGAAGGAGTGAGGGCATCCTGGGCCTCCCTGCTCGGGTGACGTGGTCCCCGACGGCTTGTTCATGCCCAAAGCTCGCCTATGCGGTCGCACGATCCGTGGTCTGTTTTGTAACAGAACCGTTGCGTGAACTCAACGCGTCGCCGTAATCGGCGAAGAGGCCGTCGAAGACCCGGGACCAGCTGCGGGCCTCGGCGTGCAGACGGGCCCGGGCGCCCAGTTCCGCACGGAGCCCGGGTCGCTCGATGAGGGGCAGGGTGGTCTTCACCAGATCGTCGACGCTCCCGGGCTCGAACAGGGCGCCGGTATCCCCAGGGCGGACGGTGTCCAGCACGCCGCCCCGAGCCGGCGCCACCACCGGGAGCCCGCTCGCCATGGCTTCGGTCACGACCTGGCCGAACGTCTCGGTGTCCGACGGGAACAGAAAGACGTCTCCCGAGGCGTAGTGGGCCGCGAGATCCTCGCCGCGCCGGTATCCCGCGAAGACCACCCCCTCCGGCGCTCGCGCCTGGAGCTCGGGCACCGCCGGTCCTCCACCCACCAGGACCAGCGCCAGTCGGGCGTCGGTCCGGGCCTGGAGCTCCGGGAAGGCGTCGACCAGCAGGTCGAGCCGCTTCTCCGGGGCGATGCGGCCCACGTAGAGGAGGAGGACGTCGGCCTCCGGAGCCAGTGCCCGACGAAGGGCCTCGTTGCGGCGCCGGGGGTGGAAGAGGGTCGAATCCACACCCCGTCCCCAGATCCGGAACCGATCGTGGAAGCCCTGCTCACGGAGCTCCCGTCGGGTGGCCTCCGAGGGGCAGAAGCTGATCACGGCCTCGTCGTGGAAACGTCGGAGGTGGCTCCAGACCGGCTTCTCCAGGAGGCCGAGATTGTACCCGGCGAGATACTCCGGGAAGTTCGTGCAGTAGGAGGTGACCACCGGCACGCCCGCCGCCCGGGCCCAGCTGCGGCCCGCCATCCCCACCAGGGCCTCCGTGGCCAGGTGCACGAGGTCTGGAGCGAAGGCTCGCAGTGTCTCGCTGCCCTCCCGGCCGACGTAAGGACGGCAGGCCATGAACTCCCGATAGAAGGGGAGCTCGATGCCCGGCAGGCGGAGGTGGAACGACGTGCCCGGCCAGTCCCGGTCCTCGATGAAGGGACTCACGACCCCGATCTCGTGGCCGCGGCGGTTGGCGTGCTCGATCAGGAGGCCGAGGACGCGGGCGACGCCGTTCAGGGACGGAACGAAGGTGTCTGTGAAGAGTGCGATTCGCATGGTCAGGCGGCTCCGGATACCGGTTCCTGGAGTCGGGGGGGCCCCACCCTGCTTCACAATGTATGCGCAGGCTCTACGTAAGCCTCCGTAGTGGGGCTCTTCGAGGTCGGGCCGGCCGGTGTCCAGATTCACGTCGGCGAGACGGCTTCCGCCGGTTTCGCTCACCTCGGCCACGTACCCGGGGAATGCCCCTTCTACCTCGTGAACCGCCTCGATGAGCCATTCCGGCGGCGGGGCGGGGAGGAGGAAGGCGGCGGAAACGGAAGCGCCGCCCACCCGGGTCCGGAGCCCGGACATCCCACCGGATCGCCGAAGCGCGTCCGGAGACGAGGGCAGCATGCGACCGGGGCCGCCGCCAGGAGGGTGCGGGTCACGGTGCCCGAAGAGAGGGCGTTTGCCAGGTCGGAGAGGGGTCGGAAGCCGCCGGGCACGCAGCCGGCGTCCGGGCCCATGGCACCGACGCGGTACACGTTGAGAAGGGTCGGACGGGAGGGGTCGAACGGAGCCGTGCGAGGACGGCGGCGCCACCCGTCGAGGACACGGTGGGCGAGATGCAGGTGCACGGTTACCCCGGGCATACCGTCCGCAGGGGTCGGGGTCGTTCCATGGCTCGATGCTCGCGCCCCCGGCGGTGGAACCGTGAACGACGGGTATGGGGCCGGTCACGGACGCGCTTCGCTTCCGTGACGCCGGCCTCGAACCCCCTTTCCCCCCCGCGAATCGGCACTAGACTGCTCCCATGTCCACGGACCCCTCTCGACCCGACGCTCCCTGGCCCGAAGACCTGGATCCCTTCGTCCAGGCCACCAGGGGCCTGCAGCCGTGGCGCCGGATCTTCCACATGGTCAGCGGCCTGGCCATGGCGTTGCTCCCGGCCATGCTGGGATGGTCCAGGGACACGACGCTCGCGGTCCTCTTCCTCCTCCTCCTGGTGGCGGCGGGCCTCGACGTGCAACGCCTGCGCCGGCCCGATTGGAACCGGACCTTCTTCCAGCTCCTTCGACCCCTTGTCTCGGCCCGGGAGGCTGCGGGGATCGCGTCCTCGACCTGGTACCTGGTGGGCGGGTTCCTCACCTACCTGCTCTTCCAGCCCACCCACGCCATCCTGGCGATCCTCGTCCTGGCGGTGGCCGACCCCGCCGCAGCGGTGGTGGGCCAGCACCTGGGGGGGCGACGGATGGGCACCGGCTCGGTGAGCGGGACCACCGCGTTCTTCCTGGTGGCCGGTGTCATCCTGTGGACGGGTACGGGTAGCCCCCTGACGCTTCTGGCCGCACTGGCCGTGGCCGTCCTCGAGACCGTGCCCACGGGAATCGACGACAATCTGGTCATCCCGCTGTCCACCGGGGTCGTGCTGCTGCTCCTCGGGGTGTAGCCCGCTGGACCTCGCGGCGCCTCTTCCGGTATCTTGACGCGGACGGGATCTCAACAGGGAGCGGAGCGGGAATGACGGCATTGACCGGACGAGAGCATGGAGGACGGAGGCCGGCAGCATGGCTGACCGCTCTGCTCGTCCTGTGCCTCCTTTCCGGCATCGGGATCTCCGCGGAGCACAGCCACGACGGTCCCGGCGAGGCGGTCCCCTGCGCCGTCTGTCACATCGGCCAGGTCGCAGACGTCCCGGAGCCGCCGGCCGTTCACGCCGTCGCCCTGGCCACCGTGCTCGAGTACCCGGCCGGGCCCCAGCTCCTTCCCCTCGCCCCCGCCGTCCGGCGCGCTCCGCCGGCCAGAGGTCCACCGCTCGTCGTGTGATGCCCCGTCCCGGGGAATCCTCCTCCCACCGGCCCTCGCTGCCGGTGTCCGAGCACACACGAACTCGAGTGTCCCATGTGCCTCCCGACCGTACTCCGTAGCTCCTTTCTCTCCGCGCTGGCTCTCCTCTCCGCGCTCTTCTCGACATCCCCGCTGTCGGCCCAGGACCGCGGGATCATCGAGGGCCACGTCTCCACCGTCACCATGGGTTCCGCCGACCAGGTCACGGTCCGGATCGTGGGGCAGGACCGCAGCGCCCAGACCGACGACCAGGGTCGATTCCGGTTCGAGAACGTGTTGCCCGGGACCCATCTGCTGGAGGTGCGGGACCCGCGGCTGGGTCAGGGCAACGAGCGGGTCACGGTTCTCGCCGGCCGGACGGTCGAGGTCGAGATCGTGCTGTCGCCCCTCTTCCAGATCGACGCCCTGGTCGTCACGGCGGGTCCCCTGGCCGCCCGGCAGGACGAGCTGTTCCAGGCGGCCCGGGTGTTGGGCGGCCGGGAGCTCCGCAATCGCATCCAGCCCAGCCTGGGTGAGACGCTGGCGGACGAGCCGGGGATGTCGTCCACCTACTTCGGCCCCGGCGCGTCCCGCCCCGTGATCCGAGGTCTCGGCGGAGATCGGGTCCGGGTGCTGGAGAACGGGGTGGGCACCGGTGACGCCTCCAACACGAGTCCGGATCACGCCGTCAGCCTGGACCCCGCGTCCGCCGAGCGCATCGAGGTGGTCCGGGGCCCCGCCACCCTCCTGTACGGGAGTTCGGCCATCGGCGGAGTCGTCAACGTGCTGGACGGTCGCGTGCCCCAGGAGCGTCCGGCGAAGGTCGTCGAGGGTGAGCTCATCACCGCCGGCGGGACGGCGGCGGACGAGCGCATGGTCAGCGGCCACGTGCGCGGAAGCGCGGGGCCCGTCGTTCTCCGAGGGGCCGGAAGCTGGCGGGACACCGGGGACTACGACATTCCGGGGTACGCCGACCTCGACGAGGAGGAGGCCATCGAGGAGGGACAGATCCCGGGGATCCTGGAGAACTCGTCCACCGAGAACACCAGCTTCTCCTTCGGCGCCTCCTGGCTCGGCGGAAGGGGGTATTTCGGGGCCGCCGTCACCGGGTACGACCAGCTCTACGGCGTGCCGGGGCACGGTCCCCACGACGAAGGGGAGGTGCCCGTCGAGGAGGAAGAGGAAGAAGCGGTCCGGGTGGATATGCGTCAGCGACGCCTGGACGTCGCCGGTGAGCTCCGGTTCGGGAGCGGCTTCTTCGAGGCGCTGCGGCTGCGGCTCGGCGGCAACGATTACGAGCACCAGGAGCTGGAAGGCACCGAGGTGGGCACCCGGTTCACGAACGACCAGTGGGAGGGCCGGCTGGAGGCACGCCACCGGGTCGTGGGCCCCTTCGAGGGCGCCATCGGGCTCCAGGGGGTCTTCCGGGACTTCTCCGCCATCGGGGAGGAGGCGTTCACGCCCCCGAGCCAGACGGATCTCCTGGCGGCCTTCGTCTACGAGGAGGCCGACCTGGGGGCCACGCGGTTCCAGCTGGGCGGCCGGGTCGAATGGCAGCAGTCCTCGGAATCCGCCACCGGCTTCAGCGACGACTTCGTGGGCGTGAGCGTGTCCTCCGGGGTCCGGTGGGACGTGGCCGAGGCCGTGAGCCTCTCGCTGGCCGGGAGCCGGTCGGTGAAGCTCCCCACGGCCGAGGAGCTGTTCTCCGACGGCCCCCATCTGGCGACCCGGTCCTACGAGGTGGGCAACCGGGACCTCTCGGAGGAGGTGGCCTGGTCCCTGGACGCCACGCTCCACTACCACTGGGAGAGCTTCCGCGGCGAGGTGTCCGCGTTCTGGAACGAGTTCGACGGCTACATCTACCCCGACTTCACCGGGAACGAGCGGGACGGCCTCCAGGAGGTCGTCTACACCCAGGCCGATGCCCGCTTCGCGGGTCTCGAGGCGCGCTCCGAGCTCGAGTTCTTCCATCGGGGAGAGCAGCATCTGGGCCTGGAGATCCAGGGGGACTGGGTCCGTGCGACGCTGACCGACCCGGGAGATCCCCTCCCGAGGATCCCTCCCATCCGGCTGGCGGCGGGCCTCCGTTGGGAAGGCCAGCCCATCCAGGCCCGGGTGACGGTCCGTCGGGTCATGGAGCAGGACCGGGTGGCCGCCTTCGAGGAGCCGACGCCCGGCTACACGACGCTCGATGCGACCCTGGGCTACAGGCTCTTCACCGGCTGGGCCGTGCACGAGATCGTGCTCCAGGGTCGGAACCTCACGGACGCCGACGCCCGGAGCCACGTCTCCCTCCTGAAGGAGACGGTGCCCCTGCCGGGCCGGGATCTGCGCCTGATGTACCGGGTCACCTTCTGACCCGCGGGCGCCCCGGGCCTTTACCCGGGGCGTCGGGGGCCGGAGCTTTCGGAGGCCCTCTCCCCTCACCAACCCATCGATCGATGAACGAGTACCGTACCGAGAAGGATTCGCTGGGCGAGGTCCGGGTTCCCGCGGACGCCCTCTACGGGGCGCAGACCCAGCGGGCCCTCGAGAACTTCCCCGTGAGCGGCCAGCGGTTCAGCCGTCGCTTCATCCAGGCGCTGGGGGTGATCAAGAAGGCTGCCGCCGAGACCAACGGTGCCATGGGGTTCGTGGCCGAGGACGTGGCTGCCGCGGTGGCCGTGGCCGCCGCCGAGGTGGCCGAGGGGCGCTGGGACGACCAGTTCGTGCTGGACGTCTATCAGACCGGCTCCGGCACCTCGACGAACATGAACGCCAACGAGGTCCTGGCCCACCGGGCCAGTGAGATCCTCGGCGACGGAACCCGGGTCCATCCCAACGACCACGTCAACTTCGGACAGTCGTCGAACGACGTGATCCCCACCGCCATGCACGTCTCCGCCCGGGTGGCGATCGAGGATGAGCTTCTCCCGGCCCTGGCCCATCTCGCCGACGAGCTGGAAGCGAAGGCCCGGGACTTCGATGGCATCGTGAAGTCCGGGCGCACGCACCTGATGGACGCCACACCGGTGCGGCTGGGCCAGGAGTTCGGGGGCTACGCCCACCAGGTGCGGCAGGCCGTCCGCCGGCTCGAGACCGTCCAGCGGGAGCTGGAAGAGCTCGCCCTGGGCGGGACCGCCGTCGGGACCGGGATCAACTCCGACGCGGCCTTCGCGGGACGGGCCATCGAGCGGATCGCGGAGGCCACGGGGATCCCGTTCCGCGAAGCCGAGAACCACTTCGAAGCGCAGGGCGCCAAGGATGCGGTGGTGAACGTGTCCGGTGTGCTGAACACCGTCGCCGTGTCGCTCATGAAGATCGCGGACGACGTCCGCTGGCTCGCGTCGGGCCCTACCTCCGGGCTCCACGAGATCTCTCTCCCGGCCATCCAGCCGGGAAGCTCGATCATGCCCGGCAAGGTCAACCCCGTTCTGAGCGAGGCGGTGATGATGGTGTCGGCCCGGGTGATGGGGAACCACACGACCATCACCGTGGGAGGTCAGCGGGGCAACTTCGAGCTCAACGTCATGATGCCGGTCATGGCCCACGCCCTCCTGGAGTCGGTGGGCATCCTGGCCGGGGTGGTGCGCGCCTTCACGGAGCGCTGCGTCAAGGGGATCACGGCCAACGAGGATCGGTGCCGCGAGCTCCTGGAGAAGAACCCCTCCATCGCCACGGCCCTGAACCCCCACATCGGCTACGATCGGGCGGCCGAGGTGGCCAAGCAGGCGGCCCGGGAGCACCGGTCGGTCCGGGACGTCGTACTGGAACGGGACCTGCTCCCGGCCGACGAGGTCGATGCGGCGCTGGACGTCCGGTCCATGACCGAGCCGGGACTGCCGGACTGACCGGATCCGGTGACCGTCGAGCGGACCGGGAGCCGCCCCGAGCGACCCACCAGCCCGGAGGGGCCTCTTGATGCGGCGGCCGGGAGACACCCGGGTCGGATGCCAGGGAGGGGGGCCGGCCGAAGCCGTGCCCCCCTCTCCAGGTCCAGCACCGTCCCCGCGGCATCCCCTGCCGCGGGTGCGGGTCGTCAGGCGGTCTTCAGATCCAGCTGCGGGATCGTCTCGTAGCTGCCCGCCGGCACACCGCCGGGGGGGATCACCCGGGTGACGCCGCCGTCGAGGTAGAGCGGGAACTCCCTCTTCCCGTAGAGGATCACCTGGACGAGCTCGGGCTTCTCCTCGTCGGCCGGGGGCAGAACGGGCTCCGTGATGTCGCGCCACACGCGATCGACCAGGTTCATGCGCTCCTGGACCGAGTCGGCCCACCGTGCCAGACGGATGCGCCGGCGGTGGTTCTCGCTCAGGGGGCGGACGATCTTCCGGTATCCGGGGAAGGCGTGGCTGAGGAGGAACGAGACCGCCTCGTCTTCCGGCACCGGATCGACCTCCTTCTGGACCACGCCGGGGGTGCGGACCCGCCGGGGGTCGCGAAGGTCGATGTAGCCGTCGGCATGGATGCGCATGGTGCTTCTCTCCGCAGGTGGAACTGATGGCCCGTCGTTGGGGACCCGGAGTGATTTCAAGCTCCGTGCCCATCGGGACCGAGTGTCCGGAGAGGTGCCGCGAACACGCCACAATTGGCGTAGAACCATATGTTTATGTCGCTTGGTCCCCTGGGGAGCGACCCCCCCGGCAGGACCGGGGACTGGTACCTTTGTTCCGCCTGCGGACAGGATTTCCGCCCCGGGGGGCATCGCCGGCCTGCAGCAAGGCCCGATCGAGAGGGGAGACGGGATCGTGACAAAGAGAGCATCGAGCGGGGATCCGGTCCCGACGGACGGTGGTCTCCAGGGTGACGAGCTGGGGGCCCACGTCTCCACGGCCGGGGGGGCCCACACGGCACCCGGGCGGGCCGCAGCCATCGGCTCCCGGGTGCTCCAGCTCTTCACGAAGCAGCCGAACCGGTGGGCGGAACCGGTGCTGTCGGCGGAGGCCGGGGCGGCCTTCGGGGCCGAGCGGGCCGCCCACGGCATCACCACGGTCGTGAGCCACGACTCCTACCTGATCAACCTCGCCTCTCCGGATCCCGTGCTCTGGCGACGGTCGGCGGAGAGCTTCCGGGCCGAGCTCGCCCGGTGCGCGGTCCTGGGGGTGGACCTGCTGGTCACCCATCCCGGCAACGCAACGGACGGCGACGCCGATGCCGGGATCGTCCGGAACGCCCGCGGGGTCGCCGAGGGCCTCGCTGCGGTGCCCGACGGACCCCGTGTCCTCCTGGAGATCACCTGCGGGAGCGGGACCAGCGTCGGGGGAAGCTTCGAGTCGCTTGCGCGGATCCGGGAGGGCGTGCCGGCGGAGCTACGGGACCGTGTCGGCGTCTGCTTCGACACCTGTCACGCCTGGGCCGCGTCGTACGACCTCGTGGACGACTTCGAGGGCGTCTGGGTGCGGTTCGACCGGATTCTGGGCCTGGAGCGGCTGGGGCTGTTCCACCTCAACGATTCCCGGCACGTGATGGGCTCCAGGAAAGACCGGCACGCGGGAATCGGTGAGGGTACGCTCGGTGAGGAACCCTTCCGGCGAATCATGAGGTCGCCCCGCTTCTCGGCGATCCCGAAGGTGCTGGAGACGCCCAAGGGGGACGACGGCGTGACCGGTGACATCCGCAACCTCGCGCTGCTCAGGAGCTTCCGCGGGGAGTGATCGTCCGGCCCGGGCCACGCCCGGATCCGGACGGGCCGCCATGCTCCTGCGGGAAGGTTGCGTGCCACGGCGTGGTGGACCGTGCCGCGCTTGCCGGGCGAACGCCGAATGCCTACGTTCGAAATGCGTGTCGGAGGGCTCGTTAATTGAGCCAACACATGCGAAGCCGGGACTGACTTCCGGCGTGGACGCAACGCCGTTCCGACGGACTGCGGAAACCCTGGGGAAGTCGCCTCAAGTTCAACCCGGGCTTCAATAATACCCCTCCGATGCGTTTCGGGGCCGGGGTCGTTTCGACGACCCCGGCCTCTTTTCATGCTCCCCGGATCCCGACGCCCGACCCTGGGTACGTCCGGGCCACTTCACCCCCCAGCCCCGCCAGCATGCCCACCGTACGCGTCACCCGCAGGGTCCACTGGAACTCGGCGCACCGGCTCTTCCGGACCGACTGGTCCGACGAGCGGAACGCCGAGGTCTTCGGGGCGTGCAGCAATCCGCACTGGCACGGGCACAACTACGAGATGGACGTGACCGTGGCCGGCCCGGTGGATCCGGAGACCGGGTACGTCCTCGACCTGAAGATCCTCAGGGATCTGGTGGAGGACCGGGTGGTCCAGGACCTGGACCACCGGAACCTGAACGTCGAGGTCGCCTGGTTGGAGGGGGTCATCCCCACCACCGAGAACCTGGTCGTCGCGATCTGGAGCCGCCTCGAAGAACATCTCCCCGAGTCCGTCGTCCTGGAGCGCATCGTTCTCTGGGAGACGCCACGGAACTACGTCGAATACACCGGGAACCGCGGTTCCCGTCCCCCGGATCCCGGAGACCACGCATGAGCCAGGACCCCTCGTCCCCCGACCTCTCCCGCGTCCCCTACACCGACCTGGTCGCAGAGATGATCCGTCGGCTGGGGGACGATCCGGAGCGCGAGGGCATGGCCGACACCCCGGCGCGGGTCGAAAAGGCCATGCGGTTCCTGACCCACGGCTACGATGCGTCTCCGCAGGACGTCATCGGTGGCGCGCTCTTCGAGGAGCGGCACCACAACATGGTGCTGGTGAAGGACATCGAGATGTACTCGCTCTGTGAGCATCATCTCTTGCCCTTCTTCGGCAAGGTGCACATCGCGTACATCCCCGACGGGCACATCATGGGACTGTCCAAGACGGCCCGGCTGGTGGAGGTCTTCAGTCGCCGGTTCCAGGTGCAGGAGCGGATCACCGAGCAGATTGCCCAGGCGCTGTGGGACATCGTGCAGCCCCAGGGGGTGGGTGTGGTGATCGAGGCGTACCACCTCTGCATGATGATGCGGGGGGTCCAGAAGCAGAACTCGAAGACGATCACCTCGGCCATGCGGGGTGCCTTCCTGGAGGATCCCGCGACCCGGGACGAGTTCCTGCGCCTCTCCATGGCCACGCACCAGCCCCTCGGGTGAGCATCGCCGTCGCGGTTGGCGAGGAGCCGACCACATGAGCCTCCTGGCGGGTCGGACGGCCCTGGTGAGCGGTGCCTCCCGCGGCATCGGCCTCGCCATCTGCAGGGTGCTGGCGGAGGACGGCGCCCGGGTCCATGCCCTGGCGCGGGATCCCGAGCCTGCCGCCGGGGTGGCCCGCTCGTCCGGGGGGGAGATCTGGGCCGTCGACCTGGCGGACGACGCCGCGGTGTGGGACGCGGTCGATCGGCTCCAGGAGGCCGACGGAGCACCGCCGGACATCGTGGTGGCCTGCGCAGGCGCTTTCGGCCTCGCTCCGGTGGCCGAGGTGGGCGTGTCGGAGTTCGACCACATGATCGCCGTGAACCTGCGGGGCACCTTCCTCCTCTACCGGGCGCTCCTGCCGGCGCTCCTGGCCCGGGATGCCGGAGACCTGGTCACCATCGGTTCCGTGTCGGGCCGCAAGGCGTTCCCCGCCAACGGCGCCTACGCCGCCAGCAAGTACGGGCAGCGGGGCCTGCACGAGGTGCTGGTGGAGGAGCTTCGGGGAACGGGCGTCCGGGCGACGCTGGTGGAGCCCGCCGCGACGGACACCTCGCTGTGGGATCCCCTGGACCCCGACGGCGATCCGGACCTTCCCGGCCGGGCGGCGATGCTCCATGCTGAGGACGTCGCCGAGGCCGTGCGGTTCGCCGTCACCCGGCCGCCCCACGTCCGCGTCCCACTCCTCCAGATCGAGCGGGGGTGACCCCATGTACGTCGTCAGCGCCCAGGCCCACTACGATGCCGCACACTTCCTCGAGGGATACGAGGGGAAGTGCGCCCGCATGCACGGCCACCGCTACGTGGTGGAGGCGGCGGTGGCCTCGGAGACCCTCGACCAGACGGGGATCGCCTTCGACTTCTCGGACCTGAAACGGGAGCTGCGGGCGCTGGCCGAGGAGCTGGACCACGTCTGCCTGAACGACCTGCCCCAGTTCACCGACGTCCCCACCAGCGCCGAGAATCAGGCCCGGTGGTTCTTCGACAGCCTCACGGGTCGGCTTCCGGCACCTCTCGCCGACGGCCTCATGTACTGCCGCATCTGGGAGTCCCCGACCCAGTGGGCCCTGTACGGCCCCGCTCCGCATCTCGCGCCGGCCCCGTCCCGGAGCCCGAGCCTCGAGGGCGGGAGCTGACCTCTCTTCCGGGGTCACCACACCCGACTCGCGGCGCCACGATCATGTCCACCTCCCACGTCCAACGGCCCTTCACGTGCACCTGCTCCTGACCGATCGCCTGGTCTGCCCGCGGTGCGGTCCGGGCTTCGGACTGATCCTCCGGGCGGACCGCCTGGACGACCGGCGTGTGATCCGGGGAGGGTTGGGGTGTCCCAACTGTCGGGAGGTCTACCCCGTCGCCGAAGCGGTCGCCGACCTCCGGCCCCCACCTCGGGCCGATCACCCGACGGGCGCGGATCCGGTCCTCCCCGACGACGAGGAGACGCTCCGGGCCCAGGCCCTCCTGGGCATCACCGCAGGCCCGGGCCACGTCCTGCTCGTCGGGCGGGCGGCACGATTCGCGTCCGGGCTGGCCTCACGGGTGCCGGACCTGGAGGTCGTCGCCGCGGGACCCGTTCCGTCGGCCCCGTCGGCAGGCCCCCCTGGCGAGGAGGCGGGGGTGCAGGGCTGGAGCCGGGTCCATCTGGGCGAGACGCTCCCGTTCGACTCCCGAAGCCTCGGGGGCGTCCTGCTGGACGGGGACGCCACGGTCCGTCGGCTTCGGGAGGCGGCCCGGGTCGTTACCGCCGGGGGACGGGTGGTGATCCTCGACGCACCCGAGGGGGCGGCGGGTACGCTCATGGCCGCCGGGCTCACGGTCCGCCTCGACGAGTCCGGAGTCGTGGTAGCGGGCCGATGATCCCGAACTGCCCGGCGTTGCAAGGGGTTCCGGCGCCCGGTAGCTTCTCGTGACTGGCGTGGTGGACCGTCTCGAGCAGGTAGGCTCCTGTATGTCGTGGTGGAACAAGATCTTCACGGGGGATCAGGACCCGCGCCGCGTGGACTATTACCACGAGGGTCTGGAGCTCCTGAACGAAGGCAAGCACCACGAGGCTCTGACCTCCTTCCGGTTGGCCCTCAAGGACGCGCCCGGCGATCCCGTGGTGCTCCAGCAGATCGCCATCGCCTATACCCGGATCGGCATGACGGAGGAGGCGGCCAAGACCTACCGGCACGTCCTGAAGAACCAGCCGGACGCCCCGGGCGCGCACTACGGGCTCGCCTTCCTGTACCTCCGGGGCGGGCAGCACGTCGAGGCGGTCCGGCACCTGAAGGCCTTCCTCGGCAACGCCCCGACGGGGCCGGACGCGGCGGAGCACGTGGAGCACGCCCGGGCCACACTGGCGGAGATCACCACGGACGACGCGGCCGCCGGCGAGGTTTCGTGAGCGACAAGCGCGTCAGCATGAGGTGGACGGGGGACGGCCTCTCGTTCGAGGGAGGGGCTCCCGACGGACCCCGGGTCGTCCTGGACTCGGCCGGCAAGGAAGGACCCTCTCCGATGGACGCCCTCCTCCTCGCGGTAGGCGGGTGCATGGGGATCGACGTGGTGATGATCCTGGAGAAGGGCCGCGTACCGCTGGAGAGCCTGGAGGTGGAGTTGGAGGGGGATCGGGCCCCGGACCCGCCGCGGAGGTTCACGGCGATCCGGATCCTGTACCGCATCGGGGGCCTGGGTCCGGAGCATCAGGCCCGGGCGCAGCGGGCGGTCGACCTCTCCCGGGACCGGTACTGCAGCGTCCTCCACAGTCTCGATCCCGGCACGGATCTCGACATCCGCATCGAATACGTCTGACGCGCCCGCGGGGCGAGGGATCCATGACACCGGTGACCCAGGCATCGAATCCCGCGGAACTCCCGGAAGGCACGCTGTGCGCCCTCCTCCTGGAGGCGGTGGACCGGTTCGGCCCGGCACCGGCTCTCCGTGAGTTCGTGGACGGGGGCAACCGGCTCCGGGACTACTCCTACGACGAGATGTTCGAGCGGGTCTCCCGGGGTGCGGCGGCGCTCCGGGCGGCGGGGCTCGAGCCCGGGGACCGGGCGGCCATCCTCTCCGAGAACCGGACGGAGTGGGCGCTGGCCGACCAGGCCTGCCTGTTCGCCCGGGTGGTGGACATCCCCATCTACGACACGCTCATCGCTGAGCAGGTGGCCTACATCCTGGCGGACTCGGGGGCTCGGCTCGTCTTCGCCTCCACCCGGGACCAGGCCGACAAGGTCCTGGAAGCGGCGGCCCTGGAGGGCCTGGATCTGCAGATCGTGGTCTTCGATCCGGGCCCCGAACGGCTGCCCGATGGCGTCTGCGCCTGGGCCGACTTCCTGTCCGGGGTGGAGCCCTGGTCCCGAGAGCAGATGGAGGCGGAGGCGGGGCGGATCGGTCCCCACGACCTGGCGACGGTGCTGTACACATCGGGCACCACGGGCCAGCCCAAGGGGGTCATGCTCACCCACCAGAACATCTACTCGAACACCGAGGCGTCCGGACGGGTGCTTCGTATCCGGGACGACGACGTGACCCTCTCGTTCCTCCCCCTGTCCCACATCTTCCAGCGGATGGTGGACTACCTGCTCCTGTCCCGGGGCTGCGTTCTGGCGCGCGCCCACGACATCCGGACCGTGGCCGACGACCTGAAGGTGGTTCGTCCGACCGTCCAGGTGGCCGTCCCGCGGGTCTACGAGAAGGTCTACAACGGTGTCATGGAGGCCGCCCAGGGCGTGAAGAAGCACCTGGTGGCCTGGGCTGCACGGGTGGGGAAGCGGTGGGCCCTCGCACGGCTGGCGGGCGACGATCCCGGGGGCCTCACCGCCCTTCAGTATCGCCTGGCGGACCGGCTCGTCTTCGGAAAGATCCGGGCGGCCGTGGGGGGGCGTGTACGGTTCTTCATCTCCGGAAGCGCCCCCCTGAACCCCGACATCAACCTCTTCTTCTATTCCGCGGGGATGATCATCCTCGAGGGCTACGGGCTCACGGAGACGAGCCCGGTCACGAACGTGAACCCCATGGAGGACATCCGCATCGGTACCGTGGGTCCCCCAATCCCCGGGACCGAGATCCGGATCGCCGAGCTTCCGGATTGGCGGCTGCGGGAGGGGGAGGGGGAGATCCTCGTCCGGGGTCCCCAGGTCATGAAGGGCTACCTGGGCCGTCCCGAGGCCACGGCGGAGGTCGTGGGGCCCGACGGATGGTTCCACACCGGGGACATCGGCATGCTGGACGACGACGGCTATCTCCGGATCACCGGACGGAAGAAGAACATCATCGTCACGGCCGGCGGGAAGAACGTCTCACCGGAGACGGTGGAGAAGCCCCTGAAGACGAACCGTTTCGTCGAACAGGTGGTCATGGTGGGGGACAAGCGGAAGTTCGTCTCCCTGATCGTCGTCCCCTCGTTCGAGGCGCTCACCGCCTGGGCCCGGGAGAACGGCGTCTCGGTCCCCGGCGACCGCCGGAACCTCCTCGCGGACCCGAGGGTCCAGGCCCTCATGGAGCGGGAGGTCATGGGGCACCTGCCGGAGCTCTCCCGGTACGAGCGGCCCAAGAAGCTCCTCCTGCTGGACCGGGAGCTCACGGTGGACGACGGCACCCTGACCCCGACCCAGAAGGTCGTCCGGCACAGGGTGCAGGAGCGCTTCAAGGAAGCCATCGATCAGATGTACCGGGAGGAGAACGTGGACCGGACGGTCTTCGTCGCCTGACATGGCTCCGGACGTGTTCGTCGTCCTCGTCACCGCACCTCCCGACGAGGCTTCCGCGCTGGCCCGGACGCTCGTGGGGGAAGGGCGGGCCGCGTGTGTCAACCTCCTTCCGTCCGTCACATCGGTGTATCGTTGGAAGGGGAAGGTGCAGGAGGACGGGGAGACCCTCCTCGTCTTCAAGACGAGCCGGGCGGCGCTGCCCGACCTGGTCCGGAGGATCGAGGAGCTCCACTCCTACGACGTTCCGGAGTGCATCGCGGTCCCCGTGACGTCGGGTCTTCCGGCGTATCTCGACTGGGTGATCCACGAAACGAGGTAGGGAAGGTCCGATGGCTCGGAAGGGCAAGAGACGTGCGCCCGAGGCGGAAGAGTCCGCCCAGGGAGACCTTCTGGCGGAGGCCGGAGACGAGGACGCGGCGACCGGCGATCCGGAGGACGGGACCGAGGAGCCCGAGTCCGAGGGCGCCCCGGAGGTCGCACCCCCCACGGAGGGGGAGGTCCCTTCGTCGCCGGATGCCGAGCCGTCCTCCTCCTCGGAGTCCGGGGCCGGCGGGGGGGGAGGGACCGGATCGCCCCCCGCAGAGGAGGAAGAGGACGCGGCGGCGCCGACCGACACCTCCTCCCGTGAGGCGCCCGACGGGGAAGCTTCACCCCCCGCCGACGCCCATCTGGCCCAGCGGGTCGCACCCCGGGGAAAGACCTTCGACGCCCCGCCCCGGGACCTTCCCAGGGACCTGGTGGACCGCATCGAGGTCATGGAGGCGGAGGGCGAGCTGTACGGGGCCCTGGCGCTGGTGGACGAAGGGCTGGTCGGGCACGAGTTGTCCCCGGCGTTGCTCATGCGCCGGGTGCGCATCCTGGCCCGGTTGCGTCGCTTCGACGAGGCCGAGGACCCGCTGCGCACCCTTCGGCTGGTGGAGCCCCATGCGCCGGAGGTCAAGCTGGCCTCGGGGATGCTCCGATACCGGAAGGGGCTGTACGGTGAGGCGGAGAGGGACCTCAGGTCCATCTCCTTCCGGGACGAGGTGGACGACCGGGTACGCCGCGAGGCCGAGTTCTATCTGGCCGAGTCCCTGAACCGCCTGTCCCGCCTGGACGAGGCCATCGAGCTGCTCCACACGTCGGTGAAGCGCTTCCCCCAGGCCCGCGCCTTCCAGCTTCTGGGTCGCCTGTACGACCGGAACGGTGCCCCCGATGAGGCCTCGATCATGTACCGGATCGCCCGGGAAATGTCGACGTGATCCGGCTGCTTCGCGGCGACCTCTCCGAGGCGCCGGCCGAGGCCATCTTCCATCCGATCCGGTCCGACGGGGCGCCCATCACCTCGGTCGGGCGGAGGCTGGAGACCCGGGCCGGGCCGAAGGTCGCGGAGCGGGTGGCGGCACAGGGTGACTTCCCCGTGGGGACGGCGTTCCTCACCCCCGGCGGGGACACGGCGGCGGACTTCCTCATCCATCTCGTTCTCCAGTCCCCCGAGGAGCCCATGGGTCCACAGGTCCTGGAGCGGGCCCTGCGCAACGGGCTGCGCCGGGCATCCGATTTCGGCATCGATTCCGTGGCCCTCCCGCCCCTCGGGACGGGGGCCGGCCAACTGGGCGTCGAGGAGTCCGCCGGCCGCGTGATCCCGATCCTGGCCGAGCACCTGGCCGGGGGCCGGCCGCCGGGCACCTTCCTGGTGGTCACCGAGTCGGCCTTCGACGAGACCGCGGTGCGGGAGGCGCTGGAGGCACTGGCTCCCGGGCTGATGGAGCCGGCGTCATGAGGCGTCGCACCGGGGTGGCGGTAGCGGTCCTGGTGGGCTGGGCCGTCATGCTCGGCGCCCACGTCCGGCGGGAATACTTCCAGCCGGAGCTGGCCCGCCTGGCCCAGGCGGCGCTGGCGCTGAATCCCGGGATCAGCTTCTACGCCCTCCGGATGGGCGATCGGGCGGTGGGGCACGCCACCTCGTCCCTGGACACCGTTCCGGGCGGGTTCCACCTGGAGGACCTGATGGCGCTGGAACTTCCGGCGCTGGGCCAGACGGGGACCGCGGTGGCCCGGACCTCGGTGGAGCTCGATTCGGCGCTCCTCATGAAGGCCTTCGCCTTCTCCCTGGACTCCGAGGTCGGGCGCTTCGAGGCCGAGGGCCGGGTGGACGGCGACACGCTCCTGACGGTGGACATCCGCTCCCAGGGCACCTCCCAGGAGGTCAGCTTCCGCCTCTCGTCGCCGCCGGTCTTCTCGGCCGTGGTCCCGATCCGGGTGGCCATGGGAGAGGGACTCGAAGTGGGGCGCTCCGTACGGATGCCGGTCTTCGACCCCTCCACGCTCTCGACGCGCAACGTCGAGGTCCGGATCCTGGAGCACGACACCCTGGTGGTGCCCGACTCCGCCACCTTCGACGTGGCCACCGGACGATGGTCCGCCTCCGGGTGGGACAGCGTGCCCGCCTGGCGCATGGCGGAGATCTTCGGCGGCGTGTCGGTGGAGAGCTGGGTGGACGAGGACGGGCGGATCCTCCGGGCCTCCTCCCCCCTGGGCTTCTCGATGGAGAAGACGGAGTACGAGCTGGCCCGCCAGGACCTGGAGGCGGCCGGGCAGACCGCGGAGCTCGCCGTGGACGAGGACGTCATCCTGTCCACCGCGATCCAGAGCAACGTCGACCTCGGGGCCGTGGAG
Organism: Longimicrobiales bacterium; assembly: GCA_035464715.1. Taxonomy (GTDB): domain Bacteria; phylum Gemmatimonadota; class Gemmatimonadetes; order Longimicrobiales; family Gaopeijiaceae; genus Gaopeijia. The sequence continues at coordinate 2,315 of DATHRY010000071.1, read as the reverse complement.
GACTGGGACGAGCTCCGCTTCGTCCTCTCCGGGGTGGACCTGACGGGGTTCGACCTGGACGGCGGTCGGCAGGAGCTCCGGGGGGACACCCTGGTGGTCCGGCGGGAGGACTGGGCGGCCCTGGATCCGGGCTATCGCCTCCCATACCCGTCCATGGACCTGCGGGAAGCCCTCCAGCCCGAACCGCTGATCCAGAGCGCGGACCCGCGGATCATGGAGGCCGCGGAGCAGTTCACCGTCCGCCAGGCCTCGTGGCGGCAGGATCCCCGGCGCGTGACACGGGAGCTGACCCAGGCCGTCTACGCCATGCTGGAGAAGTCGGTGACCTTCTCGGTGCCCAGCGCGCTGCAGGTCCTGGAGAGCCGGCAGGGCGACTGCAACGAGCACACCGTCCTCTTCGTGGCCCTGGCCCGGGCCCTGGGGCTCCCGGCCCGGACGGCGGTGGGCCTGGTCTACCTGAACGGCGCCTTCTTCTACCACGCCTGGCCCGAGGTGTGGCTGGGGGAGTGGGTGGCGGCGGATCCCACCTTCGGCCAGGTCCCCGCGGACGCGGCCCACATCCGTTTCATCGTGGGCGGTCTCGCCCAGCAGGTGGAGATCGTCCGTCTCATCGGACGCCTGGACATCGACGTCGTCGGCACCTCGAACACCCAGGACATGCCATGACCGACCTGACCCTGCACGATCCCCCGACCACGCCCGGGGTCCACGGACTCGCCGAGCCCATCCTCCGCCTGGAGGGGGTCCGCAAGACCTACGGAGACTTCGTGGCGGTGAAGGGGCTGGAGCTGTCGGTCCGGCCCGGAGAGGTGTTCGGCTTCCTCGGGCCGAACGGGGCGGGGAAGACCACCACCATCCGGATGGTGGCCGGCGTGCTGGAGCCTACCGCGGGCCGGGTGCTGATCGGGGGGCACGACGTCCAGGAGGCCCCGGCCGAGGCCAAGCGCCTCCTGGGGTACATCCCGGATCGGCCCTACCTGTACGAAAAGCTCTCCGGGGGGGAATTCCTCCGGTTCGTGGCGGGCCTGTGGGGTCGGACAGGGCCGGAGGTGGAGGCCCGGGCGGACCGGCTCCTCTCTCTCTTCGGCCTGGCCGAATGGAAGGACGAGCTCATCGAGAGCTACTCCCACGGCATGCGCCAGAAGCTCCTGATCTCGTCGGCCCTCCTGCACCAGCCCCGCATCATCGTGGTGGACGAGCCCATGGTGGGGCTGGATCCCCGGTCGGCCCGGATCCTCAAGGATCTCTTCCGGACCTTCGCCGACGCCGGGGGGACGATCTTCCTCTCCACCCACACCCTCGAGGTGGCGGAGGCCCTGTGCGACCGGATCGCGATCCTGAGCAGGGGGGAGATCATCGCCTTCGGCACCATGGATCAGCTGCGGGAGCAGGCCGCCGCGGGCAAGGCCCACCTGGAGGAGATCTTCCTCAAGGTCACGGGAGGCGACGAGATGGCCGACGTCGTGGCCGGCCTGAGGGACGCCCTGGAGGGCCCGTGACCCCAGCGGCCACCGCCTCCGCTGCGTCGCCCGGTGCGGCGTGGCTCCTCGGCGCCAAGCTCCGCACCCGCTGGAACCGCATGCGGGGCGGGAAGGGGAGGGTGTTCAAGGGCGCCCTCCTGGGGGGCGTGGGGCTCTTCTTCTGGAGCTTCATCTTCCTGGTGATCGTCCGGATGCTCCTGTACTTCCGGAACACCCAGGGGATCGGCGACCTCCTGGCGGGGAGGCTCCTGGGGCTGGCCTTCCTGACCTTCCTCATGATCCTGCTGTTGTCGAACGTCATCACCGCCCTCTCGACCTTCTTCCTGTCCGACGACCTGGAGCTCCTGGTGGCCGCGCCGGTGGACCGGCTGGCCCTGTACGGGGCCCGCCTGGGCGAGACGATCCTGGATTCGTCCTGGATGGTCGCCCTCCTGGCGGTGCCCCTGCTGACGGCCTACGGGATGGTGTACGCGGGCGGGCCCACCTACTACCTCCTGGCGACCGCGGTCGTGGCAGGCTTCCTGGTCCTGCCGGCGGTGGCAGGGTCGGCCTTCACCCTGATCCTGGTGAACGTCTTCCCGGCCCGGCGAACCCGGGATCTCCTGGCCCTGATCGGACTCCTCACCGCCGCCGGGGTGGTGGCCCTCTTCCGGTTCCTCCGTCCCGAGCGCCTCATGCGGCCCGAGGAGTTCCGGGACCTGGTGGACTTCATGGCGGTGTTGCGGACGCCCTCGTCACCCTGGCTCCCCAGCGAGTGGGCCGCCGACGCCCTCATGACCCACCTCAACGGCGTCTTCGATCCCCACCCCTTCCTGCTCCTCCTCTCCACCGCCG
>DATHRY010000070.1:0-1967 GCA_035464715.1 Longimicrobiales bacterium | reverse complement strand
CAAGGTGCGGGGCAGCGTCATGCGCGGCGCCATGATCATGGTCGCCGGCGGGCTGGTGGTGGGGGTGGGGCTGGCCCTGGTGGCCGGCCGCTGGATCGAGAGCCTCCTCTTCGGCGTCCAGGCCAACGATCCCGTCACCCTGGGAGTGGTCCTGCTCACGCTCCTGGGGACGGCGTTCGTCGCGGCCTTCATCCCGGCCCGCCGTTCCACCCGCATCGACCCCATGATCACGATGCGAGCGGAGTGAGCCCGACGACGGTATTCGCGTGGCGCCGTGTCGGAGCTTCCGCCGCTACGGCGTGAGCCAGTAGTTCACCTTGATGACGAAGATGTTGTCGGGCGGCGCGTCGAAGAGGGCCTGGCGGTCCCGGCCGAAGTCGAAATCCCCGATCCCCTGGGCGTAGTCGCTCCGGACCTGCTGCCAGGCCAGGAAGAGGGTCGACCCCGGCCGCCACTCCCACCGCAGGACCGCGTTGCCCCGGAGTGAGCGGAAGTTGAAGTCCGGGTCCGGCGCGCCGGGCCCGGTGAGGTCGGGGCGCGGCGTGAAGGAGTAGGTGCCCGGCGCGTCGAGCTCCGCGATCTGCCGGTAGTCCCCACTGGAGATGAAGGGCTGGAGGTAGGTCTCCAGGGACAGGCGCGGCGTGAAGGTGACGTTCAGCCGGGTGGTGAACGACAGCGTCGTCTGCTCCAGGGGCGCGAAGAGGTACTGTGCCCCGAAGGTGGTGGTGTTCTCGGGGTCGGGGACCGTCGCCACGTACTGGGCGTCGGTGTAGGACCGCGACAGCGACGGGCCCGTGCTCAGGTTCCAGCGGTCGGACCGGTAGTTCACGGTGAGGCCGCCGCCCCGGGACCAGCCGTCGTAGTCGTCCAGGGACCCGTTCAGGTTGAGGCTGAAGGACAGCGGCTTCCGGGAATCGGTGCCGAAGTAGCCGTACCCGGACCACTGACCGGGCCGCTCCATGAGAGGCCCGCCCCGGGTGGACCGGTCGTCCAGGGCCGTGTAGTAACGCTGGACCCCCATGTGGCCCGACCAGTAGTTCAGGGTGCGGAAGGTGAACATCCCGGTGGTGATGGCCAGGATCCGGTCCCAGTCGAAGTTGTGCTCCAGCCGGTTCGACACCCCCACCGAGTAGTTCCGGAAGAACGACCCGGGCTGGGTCTGGACCCAGGACAGGTCGGCCTGGAGATCCCGGCGGTCCGTCCGGGTCTGGAAGCCCAGGTCGTTCACCTCGTAGCCCGGGCTCGTCTCTGCCACCGCCACCGTGCCCCGCCAGTGCTCCCCGGCCTGGCGCCCCAGGGACAGGCCCACGGAGTGTCCGGTGATGGAGGAGAGGTCGTCCTCGACGTCCAGGTGGTCGGCGTCGGGACGCTGGAAGTAGTGGTTGCTGGCGGTCTGCACCCGGGTCATGGCCTCGGCGCTGCCCCGCACGTGGCTCCACGCCGCGGTGCCCTGGAGGAGCCAGGCCCGGTTGCCGAACTCGTGCCGGAAGTCCGCGCCCCCGGCGTAGGCCCCGCTCCGGAGGCGGGCCTCGGCCTCGGGGCTGTTCAGGCGCCGGTTCACGGCGGTCCCCATGAAGCCGATGGCGCTCTGCCCGCCTCGCAGATCCCGACGGGCCCGGGCCACCAGGTAGTTGGAGAGAGGCTCCACGGTGAACTCGCCGGGAAGCTGGGTGCCGGAATCCACGTAGCGTGCGGTCTCCTCCTGGGTGAGGGCCTCGATCAGGCCCAGGCTCCACCCGTTCTGGGTCCGCCCGGAGAACTTGGCGGCACCCAGTATGGTGGTCCCCTCCGGGGCGTCGGCGTGACCCGGCGGCCGGAGCTGTGGCGCCCGGCCGATCCGCCGGGAGTAGAACATGCGGCCGCCGGAGGTGTTGCGGCCGAAGTCGAAGATCTCGCTCCCCTCGACGAAGAAGGGGCGGCGCTCCTCGTAGAAGACCTCGTACACGCCCAGGTTGACCACCGCCGGG
>DATHRY010000069.1:0-11661 GCA_035464715.1 Longimicrobiales bacterium | reverse complement strand
GTGCATCTCGAAGCGGTCCTGCTCCTCGTCGTACCGGAGCACCGTGTGGGCGGAGGCGGTCACCTCCCCTCCCACCATCTGGATGTAGTCGGACGCGAGCCCGCGTCCGTCGAGGATCACCCGGGCCTCTGTGCGACCCGTCGCCTGCAGACCATCGGGGGCCCAGGGCGCCGGGGCCAAGCGCTCCTCCCCCTCCCAGATGCCCTCACCCTTCGACAGCACGTTCCAGGGGCCCGTCGCCTCGCTCATCCGCTCCTCCGCTTCCGTGTGGACCTCATGTGGACCCGCCACCAGGAGACGCGCAGACCCGGGGGCAGCCGTCAGGTGGCCGCTTCGCTCCCACCCAGGGTGGTGGAGATGTCCTCCCCGCACGCGGTCCCTTCCAGGAGGATGTCGCCCCCGGCCTCGGTCTGGGTCCCGGAGAAGGACAGGTCGAACGGGCAGTTGGCCACCCGTCCGCCGGTGAGCGCACCCAGCCCACCCGTGATCCCGCCCGAGATCTCGACCGTGCCCGAGCCGTCCGAGTCCAGCCTGATCGTCGTGGCGAAGGCGGGATCGCCGAACAGCGAGGCCCTGAAGCCCTCATCGCTCTCGACCACGCAGAACTCGGGCGTGAGGGTCATCGTCAGGGTGATCTCCCCCACGTCGGTCTCGTCGTCGAACTCCCCGGTGAGGGTGAGGTCCACCTCCATCTCGCCGCCGAGATCGCACGGGATGGTCGTGGACACCGCCTCGTTCAGCACCACCGGAGCACCCGCCGGTCCCCCGAAGAGGATGGAGCGGGCCGGGCTGCCGTCCACCGAGATGTTCGACGAGTCCTCGGCCGCCTCCTGCGCCTCCAGGGACCGGACGAGGGCCGTGAGGCCGAGGAACTCGATCTCCTGCTCGGTGAGGAGCGGGGCACCCTCCTCCTCCACCGCGGTAGGATCGTCGATGCACCCCGTCAGGAGGGACGCCAGGACGGGAAGCAGAAGGAGCGGACGGCGTCGCATGGCGGTTCGGCGGCGAGTGACGGTGGGGTGGCGGATAGGCTCCGCAGGCGGTATGAAGGTGTTCGAAATTTCTCCGTTCGGCCGATCCGGCGCCAGGGGCTTTCCCCGGTACGTGGAAACGTCCAACGTATCCCGGTTCGAAATGCCCCGCTGTCACGTAACCCGCAAAGGTGGTAAGGAATGAGACCCGGATCGGCGCTCGTGGTCGCAGTCGTCGTCTCGACCCTCCTCGGCGTCGTCCCGGCAGGCGCGGCGAGCCAGGAGGCAGGGGCAGTCGACCGAGGGGACGGGACCGGCTTCCGCTTCGCCTTCGGATGGCAGGACGTGGCCGGGGACATGGCGGACAATCTGTCCGGCGCGGTGGACGCCGAGTTCTCCTTCTTCGTCCCCGTCTGGCGCCTCCGGGTCGGCGCCGGTGCCAACTGGATGTCGTACGGGATGGACGACTACGACGAATCCTGGAGCCAGATCCGCTTCCACCTCCTCGCGGGATACCACTTCCTCCCCACGGCGCGGATCCGGCCCTATGTGGAGGGTCGTTGGACCTGGCAGCGCCTTCGCCCCGAGGACGACCGGTTCTACGGTGGCGAGGACGAGATCCTGCGGGAGTTCGTGGCCTCGGGCCCGGGTTGGGAGGGCGTGGCCGGGGTGGAGGTCGCCCTGGGTCACCGGTGGGCCGTGGACCTGTCCGGAGGCGTGGGGACGTACTCCGTCAGCCCGGACATCTCGAAGGACGACCCCGAGTCCCTGGTGCCGGCGGACTCGGGGATTCCCTGGCGCATCCACGCCGGTATCGCCTGGTATCCCATCCGAAGCGCCCTGACCGGAGGCGGACGATGAGCCGTCGAGCCCGCGTGACCCGTCCAGCCCGGAGGCGGATGACCCACGGCCGCACCCGTGCGACCCGTCCGGTGAGCCTCGGACACGCACCTCCGGCCGCACGGTGGTGGATCGGCGCGCTGGTGGCGGCGGTGCTCGTCGGGCCGGCCCATCCCACGACCGCCCAGACGTCCGTCGTCCGGCTGGCGACCGCTCCCGCGGCTCTCGCCTCCACGGACACGCTGGACGCAGCTGCGGCCCGGCTGGATCGCCTCCGCCCGCTTCCGGACAGCTCGGAGTACGCTGCCCGGATGTTGCGGGCCGGCCCGCGGCTGCCCCTCGCGGCCCTGGCCCCCTCGCCCCGGGATGCTCTCGACGAGGCCACGGGATCGGGTTCCCAAGGGGTTGAGGGTACGCAGGAGCAGGACGACGTCTGGAGAGATGCCTGGGGTCAGCCGAAGAACTTCGGCCTCGCCGCCGTCGGGACCCTCGCGGCCAACATCATCCCCTGGGCGTTCAACGAGCTGGTCCCGTTCCGCCAGGAGCTCCGCATCAGCCAGATCAGCCCCCGGAGCTGGCAGCGCGGCGTGCATCGCGGCTGGCAGTGGGACGACAACCAGTTCCAGGTGAACTTCTTCTCCCATCCCTTCCAGGGGAACATGTATTACAACGCCGCCCGCTCGAACGGGTACGGCTTCTGGACCGGTCTGGGCTTCGCCACCGCAGGGAGCTTCATGTGGGAGTGCTGCGGCGAGACCCACCTCATGTCCCTGAACGACTGGGCCATGACCTCCATCGGGGGAGCGGCGTTGGGAGAGGCGCTCTACCGCACCACCTCCATGATCCTGGACAACCAGGCCACAGGCGGAAACCGCGTCTTCCGGGAGATCGCCGCGGGGCTGCTGAATCCCGAGCGCGGGTTCACCCGGCTGGTCACCGGCAACACCATGCGGGTCTACGAGAACCCGGAGGACCGTGCGGATCGGGACCCGGAAGACCTGGAGCTCAGGGTCTCCAGCGGAGTCCGGTGGGGGAATTCCGCCCGATCTTCGGACTACGGCCAGATCGACGACGACCTGCCGGCCCACGGGTTCATCGAGATGGACCTCTTCTACGGCACCCTGCGGGGCCTCCACCGCCAGAAGCCCTTCGATTTCTTCCGCATGGGGGCCCAGGTGAACTTCATCAAGGGTCGGGCCCTGGGAGAGATCCGGATCCGGGGCAATCTGTGGCACACCGACCTCTCCCAGCCGGCCTCCGGTGTACGCAAGCTCGTCCTGATGCACGACTTCGGGTACATCAACAACCCCATCTACGAGCGGGGCGGCACGGGCCCCTCCCTGATGTACTACCGGGAATACGACGCGAACGAGCGGAATCGCCTCTCGTGGAACCTCCTCGGCACGTGGACCCTCCTCGGTGGGGTGAACGCCCTCCCCGCCAAGATCCTGGCCGAGATCGAGGGAGCCCGGGAACGGGCCCGGGAGTACGACTTCGGGATCGGGCCGGGGGCGGCCGCCGGCTTCTTCTGGGCCCGGGACGGGCGCCAGGTGGTGAACGTCACGTACGACGTCCGGTACTGGAAGACGGTCAACGGATCCAACGGCTACGGCTTCGATTCCCACCACACGACCCAGGCGCTCCGCTTGCGGGGCTACGTGCCCATCCCCTTCCAGAACCTGAGCCTGGGCGTGGACTACGAGCTCTTCGTCCGGGACAGCTACTACGAGTTCGCGGACATCGGCAACGTCCACCAGCGGGCCCCGATCCTGAAGGTCTTCGCGAGCTGGAATCCGTCCCGGGGCGACTGGTTCGAGTGACGCCGGACGGGGACGCCTGATCGGGGACGCCCCGGTCGGGCTACCCCTGGTCGGGGTACGGCGCGAAGAACACGCGCAGGTCCGTGACCCGGATGTCCGAGGCCTCCAGTCCGACCTCGAAGGACTCCACGGTCCGGGCCTTCTCCTCGTGGTCGGCCCAGATCTCCTCGAGCTCCTGGGCCAGCTCCACCTCCAGCTCCTCCACGTCCTCGGCCCGGTCTTCGAGCCGCCCCGAGGCGCTGCGGAGCCGCTCGCGGCTCTTCGCCGCCCGGCCCCTCCGGGACGAGATCCGCGACAGCCCCCGGGTCCGTCGCCGTCCGCCGAGGAACATGGACAAGAGGTCGCCGGCGCCCCCCAGCAGCTCCTCCTGCCGCCGCTGCTCGGCATCGACCTCCAGCTCCCGGATGCGCCGCTCCTGATCCCGTACGCGCTGACGGGCGGCATCGAGCCGCGTCTCGTACCGGTCCCGGAGCTTCTCCGCGGCGGCGTCCGCCGCGTCCTCGGCGGCGGCCATGCAGCGCGCCACGAAGTCGTCCTTCGACTCTCCGACACGGGAGTAGAGCTTCAGGGCCGCATTCCTCCACATCGTCAGGGTGCGGTTCGCCAGGAGGAACTCCTCCATGGCCCGTCCCGCCGCGTCCAGGTCCCGGCGGGAGTCGAGCCCGACTCCCGCGAGGCGCCAGGTGGCCCCGTCGGGTGGATCCCCACGGAAGTCCCGCTCGTCGTAGTCGACGATGAACGCCTCCGACGGCGAAACGGGCAGGCTCAGGGGGAAGAAGAGCGCCTCCCACTCCTCGGTGTGCCGCAGGTCGCCCCGTTGGTCGTCGAAGAGCGCCTCCACCCGGAGGGCGAGCCCGGGGGTCAGACGGCGGAAGCCCCGCCCGGCTCCGATCTTCCCGGCCCAGGGGGCCGCAGGGTCCAGGAAGCCTACGGGAATGCCGTCGGCGACCCGGGGCCGCACCGGGGACTCGTCGTCGGCCAGGGCGGACGGGTCCCCCCGTCCGGCATCGGAACTCCCGCCCGCCGGAGGCGGGTCCGCAACCGGACCGGCTCCGCTGCCCGTCGCGGACGCCCCCGCTTCCGACCGCGTCCCGCCGCCGTCGAAGTCCCGCCGGGGCTCGCCGTCCTGCACCAGGCGCATCACCTCGGGCCGGGCCAGGGGACCCCGGAGGTACGACATGGCCCACCGGGTCGAGAAGGTGGCAGGCTCCGCCTTCCCGGCGGTGCGAAGCAGGAACTCCCGCTTGCCCAGGCCTCCGATGCGGGCGTCCCATGCGCCGACGTCGACGGCGCCGCTGGCCGACCGGAGCCCCTCGAGGATCCGCCGCTTGTCGTTCTCGGTCTGGAGCCGTCCCACCATCCAGGTCCCCGCGTTCGACATGATCTTGTAGTCCATGTCCACGGGGTTCTGGGTCGCCAGCACGACGCCGACGCCGTGTGCCCGGGCCTGCTTGTAGAGGGTGAGGATGGGCCGCTTGGTGGGGGGCTCCGCCGTGGGAGGCGCGAAGCCGGCGATCTCGTCGGCGTAGACCAGCGCGCGGAGCTCCGACGTGCCCGGCTGCTTCCGCATCCAGGTCACCATCTTGGACAGCACCCGAGCCACCACGAAGAGTCGCTCCCGGTCGGACAGGTGCGACAGGTACAGGATGCTCGCCCGGGGGCGCCCGTCCGGGGTGCGGAGCAGCCGGTCCATGTCCAGGGGGTCGCCGGCCAGCCATTCGGCGAAGCTCGGCGACGCCACCAGGCCGTTCAGCCGCATGGCCAAGGCCATGCGGTCCTTCTCGGGGAAGAAGGTGTCCAGGTCGAACACGCCCAGCTTCCGGATCGGGGGGGCGGCGACCCAGCCGATCAGCGTCGCGAGGTCGAGGGGGCTCCCGTTCCGCCAGGCGTGCTCCACGAGGTTGCTGAGGAGGATGTGCTCCCGACTCGTCAGAGGGTCGGCGTCCAGTCCCGCCATGACCAGCACCCCCGACACCAGACCTTCGATCTCGTCCCGGAGCAGCTCGGCGTCCTGCGCCCAGTCGCCCTCGGGCGCCCCCAGATCCCCCACCAGGTTCAGGGGGATGCCGGCCCGGGAGCCCGGCGTGATCAGGCGGATCTCGGCCCCGTCCCGGACCCGGCGCATCCGGTCCGGAGAGACCCCGGACCGGGCGAGCCCCTCCTGCCACTTCCGGGCGGTGGCGGCGGCCAGCTCAGCCGTGTCGATCCCCTCCCGCCGGGCCTCCCCCGGATCCACCCAGGGCTCGAAGGCCCCGGGCCGGAAGTCGGGGAAGTTCAGGAGCAGGTTGCCCATGTCCCCTTTGGGGTCCAGGACCAGACAGGGCACGCCCGAGGCCAGGAGCTCCTCCAGGAGGATGATGCCCAGGCCGGTCTTCCCGGAGCCTGTCATCCCCACGATGACCCCGTGGGTGGTGAGGTCCCGGGCCGGGAGCTCCAGGGGCTCCCCCTCGGGGGTGCGGCCCAGGTAGAGCGAGCCGGGCGCGGGAATCGAGTCCACCGCTCCCCCCTCGCTCACGCCCCGAGGAAGAGGGCGGCGGACAGGGCGATGACGAGCCGGGGCGAACGGCGGAGAGTGGGCATGGGGACTCGGGGGGGAGGGGAAGGACGCGCGCGAACCTAGTCCGCGGCCCCGGGCCGGGCCAGAGGGCACGCGGGCATCGCTCTGGCCCCGGCGCGTATCCAATCCGCGGACTCGCCTCCCTGCCCCCCGGACGCCCCGACCCATGGACGCCTTCCTCCAGGACTTCGCCTTCAGTGTCCGCACCCTGGTCCGCAGACCCGCCTTCACCCTCCTGACCATCGCCCTGGGGATCGGCGCGAACACGGCCATCTTCACGGTGGTGCACGCCGTCCTCCTGCGGCCCCTGCCCTTTCCGGAGCCGGACCGGCTGGTGATGGTCTGGGAGCAGGACCGGACCCGGGGGTGGGAGCGGGTGCCGGGGTCGGCGGAGGACTACCTGTCGTGGCGGAACGAGGTCGCGTCGCTGTCCGCCCTTGGCGGGGTCGCCGGGAGCAGCTTCGCCCTCACCCGTGACGGGGAGCCCCAGCGCGTCTCCGGCGCCCGGGTGACCGCCGATTTCTGGGACGTGTTCCGGGTGCCCCCGCTGGCGGGAGTGCCGTTCGGTCCCGACGCCAACGTGGACGGAGCGCACCGCCGGGTGGTCCTCTCCCACGACCTCTGGGACCGGCGCTACGGGGCGGACCCCGGGATCGTGGGCCGGACGATCGAGGTCGACGGGGAGGGCTTCGAGGTGGCGGCGGTCTTGCCCCGGGCCTTCCGTTTCCCAGCTCCGCCGAGATGTGGGTCCCCGTCGTCTTCTCCGAGGCGCAGCTCCAGGACCGCAACTGGCACTTCCTCCTGATGGTGGGCCGTCTCGCCGACGGGGCGGGCCTCGAAGGCGCCCGGGAGGAGCTCGGCACGGTTGCGGGCCGCCTTGCCGCGGCGTTCCCCGAATCGAACGAGGGCTGGGGCGTCACGGCCCTCCCTCTCCACGGCGAGATGACCACCGCGGTGCGGGACATGCTCTGGGTGTTGGCCGGGGCCGTCGGCTTCGTCCTGCTGATCGCCTGCGCAAACGTGGCCAACCTCCTCCTGGTCCGGGCGTCGAGCCGGTCCAGGGAGTTCGCCCTGCGGGCGTCGCTCGGTGCGGACCGGGGACGGCTGGTGCGACAGCTCCTCACCGAGAGCCTGGTGCTGGCGGGCCTGGGCGGCGTCCTGGGGCTGGGGCTGGCCGTCCTCTCCCTGGAGCTGCTCCTGGCCATGAGCCCGGTGGTGGCCCCCGGTGGCGGGGAGATCGGGATCGACGGAACGGTCCTGGCCGTGACGGCCCTGGGGACGCTGGTCAGCGGGCTGGTCTTCGGAGCGGCCAGCGGGCGCGGAGCGCCCTCGTGGTGGCCGAGGTGGGCCTCGCCGTGGTCCTCGTGACCGGCGCCGGCCTCATGATCCAGAGCGTCCGGGGTCTCCTGAACGTCGACGTGGGGATTCGGGACACGGACCAGGTGCTGCTGACGCAGTTCGCCCTCCCGGCGGCAGCCTATCCGGACGCCGAAGACCAGGTGCTCTTCTACGACCGGCTCCTGGAGGGGGCGCGAGGGCTCCCCGACGTCCAGGCCGCGGCCCTGACCACGCTGGCGCCGCCGGCCAGCGGCGGGCAGTTCCACGTCCGCATCGAGGGCGTCCACGACGCCTGGACCATGGACCTCCCGGTGGCCCGCAACCGGTCGGTGAGCGCCGGCTACTTCGACGCCATGGGCATCCCCCTCCTCCGGGGCCGGACCTTCACCGAGGACGACCGGGCCGGGACGCCCCGGGTGGCGGTGGTGGACCAGGCCTTCGTGGACGAGCACTTCCCCGATCGCGATCCCGTGGGGGAGCAGATCGGGACCCTGACGGACGACCCCCTCGAGATCGTCGGTGTGGTGGGGAACGTGGCCAACACCGGCCTGGGGAACGACGCCCAGGCCACCACCTATCTCTCGTACGCCCAGTCCGAGGGACGGCCATGACCTTGGCCCTCCGGACCTCCGGCGCGCCCAGCGCCCTGGTGGCCCCGGCGCGGGAGGCCATCTGGGCCCTCGATCCCGACCTCCCGCTGGTGGGGGTCGGCACCCTCGCGGATCGCCTCGGAGACTCCGTCGCCCAACCCCGCTTCAACTCCACCCTCCTGACCGTGTTCGCGGGCCTGGCCCTTCTGCTGGCCGCGGTGGGCATCTACGGCGTGATGGCCTACGCCGTCGGCGAGCGCACCCGGGAGATGGGGCTGCGGATGGCGCTGGGGGCCACGGGCGTGTCGGTGCGGCGACTGGTGCTCCGCCGTGCTCTGGTCCTGGCCGGTGGCGGGGTGGCCATCGGGGTGGTGGCCTCGCTGGCCCTGAACCGCGTGATCGCCGGCGCGCTGTACGGCATCCGGCCGTCCGATCCCCTCACCCTGGCCGGCGTGTCCGTGCTGCTGGTGGCGGTGGCGTTGGCCGCGAGCTTCGTACCGGCGCTGCGGGCCAGTCGACTGGATCCTCAGGTGGCGCTGCGGGAGGAATGACGGCATGCGACACCTCGGCGCCCGGCCAGGCGGCCGACCTCGGGTCCAGCGGGGATTGACCCCTGCGGTCCGGGTGCGAATCTGAGGAAGGACGGGCGCCCCGCCCGTCCTTCCCGACGCCCCGGATGCCATGAACGTCCTCGTCCTGAACGCCGGCTCCTCCACCCTCAAGTTCCAGCTCATCGCCACGGACCTGGAGCGCATCGCCGCCGACGACGACCAGCACCTCGCCCGGGGCAGCATCGAGCGCATCGGCGGGGAGGCCATCGTGAAGGCGTATGGTCCGGACGGCCAGAAGTGGTACCGGACGGCCGACCTCCACTCGCTCCAGGAGGCCGTGGACCATCTCCTGAAGTGGTTCGTGTCCGAGGCCGGACCCCTGGGATCGGTGGCGGAGATCCAGGCCGTGGGACACCGCGTGGTCCACGGGGGGGAGGCGTTCCAGACCTCGGTGAGGATCACACCCGAGGTGGTGGACCAGCTCGACGACATGATCGAGCTCGCCCCCCTGCACAATCCCCACAACCTCCGGGGGATCGAGGCCATCGCGAAGCTGCTCGGGCCCGACGTTCCCCAGGTGGCGGTCTTCGATACGGCGTACCACGGCAGCATGCCTCAGCACGCTTACCTGTACGCGATCCCCTACTCGTATTATCGGCGCTACAAGATCCGGAAGTACGGCTTCCATGGCACCAGCCACCGCTACGTGGCCCACCGATGGCGCCGGCTGAACGGGCGGAAGCCCGGAGAGGGGACGCTCGTCACGCTCCATCTGGGGAACGGGGCCAGCGCCTGCGCCATCCGGGACGGGACCTCGGTGGACACCTCCATGGGCTTCACCCCGCTGGACGGGCTGATCATGGGCACCCGGTCGGGCGCCCTCGACCCGGCCATCCCCGACTACATCGCCAGCAAGGAAGGGCTGTCGCACCGGGAGGTGGGCACGCTCCTCAACAAGCACTCGGGCCTCCTGGGCATCAGCGGGATCACCAACGACATGCGGGAGCTCCTGGAGGAGATCGAGGAGTTCGACGACCGCCGGGCCCACCTCGCGGTGGAGATGTTCGCCTACCGGGCCCGCCAGTACATCGGCGCCTACCTGGCCACCCTGGGTGGCGCCGAAGCGGTGGTGTTCACGGGGGGGATCGGCGAGAACGCCCCCGGGGTGCGCTCCCTGATCTGCGAGGGGCTCGGGTGGTTCGGGCTCGAACTGGACGAGAGCCGGAACCGGGAGGCCGCCGGCGCCCCCACTCGGATCACCACCGACGATTCGCGCCTGCACGCCTGGGTGATCCCGACCGACGAAGAGCTCCTCATCGCCCGGGACACGGCCCGGCTGGTCCTGGGCGCCCCGAACCCCTACTGAGCGGGCGGTGTCGGGTTGACGGTCCGGGCGGAGCGCTCTATCTCGACCCATCCCTCCACCGTACGGGTCATGATGCGGTACATCGTCGCTCCCCGGATTCCCTTCGGCCATCCGAGCCGTGGGTGACGCACCGCCGACGGGCGCCGCTCGCGAATCCGAGGGCCCCGGCCCGGCCAGGTCCCCCGAGTCGGGCCGGCCGTCCCCCCTCGAAGGTGGGGAGGCGATTCCCGGGACACCTCCCGCCGCTGATCGGGAGCGCGGCCGCCTCCTTCGCCTGGCCGGCGAGTTCGTGGTCATCGTCGTCGGTGTCCTGGTCGCCCTGGGCGTCGAGGGGATCCGGCAGGAGCGGGAAGAGGCCAGGATCCTGGACGAGTATCTGACGGACATCGCGGACCAGATCCGGGCGACCGACTTCACCTGGGGGGTGCTTCTCAACGTGGCCTTCCCGGAGAAGGTGGCGGCGCTGGAATCGTTGATCCGCTTCCTGCGGGACGAGAACGCGCCCCTGGTGGACACGCTCCTCCTGGTCGGCGACCTCGCCCACGGCGCGCAGATCTTCGAGCCCTGGGTGGAATCGGACCGCTACGAGGCCCTCAGATCGTCCGGCACGTTGCGCCTGCTCCGGGACGAAGAGGTCGCGGCTCGGCTGGCCGGGGCGTACCAGGGGGTCGAGGTGCTCTCGGGTCTCCTCGACGAGCTCCGGAGCGACTACCCGGGGGTCGCCCTCCAGCTCGTTCCGATGGAGTCGTTGGCGGGCAACGACCCCCTCTCGGGATACTCCCGGGACTTCCTCGCCCCGGGGATCCCGGGGGACCCCGACCTCTCGGCGTTCGTGAGACAGCTCCAGAGTCGCCGCCGGGAGGTCCTCGGCCTCGCCCGGGCGGAGCTGGCCCTCACCCTCGCCCGCTGGAACGCCGTGGCCCGGATGCGGACAGAGATGGAAGAGGCGCTCCAGGCGCTCGAGCCGTGGGATGCCGCCGCGGGCCGGGAGGATGCCGCGCCCGGGCTCGGGCGCCTGCCGGAGGGGGAGCCTCTCCGCGGATCCCGGTTCCTTCCCGCCGACGCGGGGACGCTGCGGGCCGAGATGGGTCGGAGCTACGGCGAGCCACCCGCGGGCCACCCCCGCTGATCCTTCTGGCACGGGCGACGGCCCACCCGGCATAAAGTGTCCGGCGCCTGCAAAAAGGAGGGGCCGAGAGGGCCCGAGCGCGGCCCGCCGGACCCCGGGGAGACCCACGCGCCTCGACGGTCCATGCTCCGTCCCGCGGTCCGGTTCAGTGCGTCGTCGGTCGGGACGGCACGCAACAGTCCACGTGTCGTGTAAATCTATACAAAACAGAGCTTTACAGATTGTAACAGACGACCGGAAACGGGATGTCCGGGGCCCGGCTCCCTCCCCCGGACCTGCAGTTCTGACACCCGCCTCGGGGGCCGAACCGAGGACGGATCTGCCGCCGGGACGCCCGTGGCACCGAGGTTGCTCCTTCTCATCGCTGCTCGCCTCCCGGGCCTCGCCCCGGCATCCGAAACTCCTTCGCACGCAAATCCCGAGGAACGACCGATGCGCAACGCTCTTCTACTGGCCGCAGCGGCCTCCCTGCTCTTCCTGCCGATGGCAGTCCACGGGC
>DATHRY010000068.1:0-41048 GCA_035464715.1 Longimicrobiales bacterium | reverse complement strand
CCCCGCGGCCCCCGACACGGAATCGAAGGGAGCCCTCCGGGGAGACCGCGACGACGGCCGGTTCGATCGGGTCGAGGAGGAAGAGCGTGCCGTCCGGAGCGAATGCCGCATCCGTCAGGGCCTGGAACTGGGCCCACTCCGGGCCGTCCAGATCGCCCAGGCGGTAGACCATCTCCAGGTGGGCATCGAGGTGCCGATCCTCGCGAGGCAGCGTCGTCACTTCCTGAGAGGAAACAGGCGAAAGCGGAAGGACCGCCGCCACGAGAACCGCGAATCGATGGCTCAACGAACGAGGCCTCCGGACAGGTGTGGGCTCCATCGTTCGACCGTCGATGCCAGGAAAGCGTTGTATCTCCTCCGGGACTGAGACCCCCGGCCGGCTGCGGCGCGGGACACCGACGGACTCAGTTCCCGCCCGCCCCCAGCGCCTCGTCGAGCATCTGAATCAACTCGTCCCGCGAGAACGAGAACTCGTGGTCCCGGTTCACCTCGGCGAGGCGCCGCAGGATGGCCTGGATGGTGACCCGGGCCTCCCCCTCCACCGGTACCACGAGGTAGTGCGACTTGGGTTCGGCATCGGCCATGGCGTGGTAGAAGGCCTCGGCCACGGCGGTGGGCCGCGGCGCCTCCCGCTGGGTCGTGGCGCGTTCCAGCATGCCGTCGAGGGTATTGCCGTACAGGGACCCCTCGGTGGTCACGCCGCGCTCTTCCCTGCGCTCCACCAGGCTCTCGTAGATCCGGGAGTCGTAGTTGCCGGGCTCCACCACGCTCACGCCCACACCGAACGGCGCCATCTCGAGGGCGAGGACCTCGCTGAACGCCTCGACCGCGTGTTTGCTCATCGTGTACGGGCCGACGAAGGTCCACGTCACGAAGCCGGACAGCGACCCCGTGGTGCTCACCCGCCCCTGGCTCTCGATGAGGAGCGGCGCGAAGGCCTTGGTCACCCGGTAGGGTCCGAGGACGTTGACGTCGAGCTGGAACATCATGTCCTCCTCGGCCACCTCGATGAGCGGATCCAGCACCCCGACACCCGCGTTGTTGATCAAACCCCAGAGGCCGCGCCCCTCGGCTTCGATCGTCTCGACGGCCGCGTCGATCTCCGCCGGAACGGTCACGTCCAGCCGGACCGCCATCATGTTGGGGATGGCGTTCAGCTCCTCGATGTCGGACGCGCTCCGTGCGCCGGCGTACACGAAGAAGCCGCGTTCGGCGAGGAGCTCGGCGGTGGCCCGGCCGATGCCGCTCGTGGCACCCGTGACGAGTACGGCGCGCTGGGCGTCCTGGGCCCGGACCGGGCCGGGGAGGAGGGTGAGGACCGCGAGCAGACAGAGTGCGGCGTGACGTCGGAGCATGGGAGTCCGTCCTGAGGAAATCGGCCAGGGGCGCGGGTGTGCCCCGCGGAAGCCGAGGAGGCTTGCAGGACCTACGGAGTCCGGGGCCGGATCTTTCCGAGGTGCGCGGGCACCCGCCGAGGTTCATCCCCGGGGGGCGACCCGCCGTTCCAACTCGTCCCGTGAGGAACAGGGTGCGGGAGTCCGGTCAGGGTAGACGGGCCGGGTGTGATGTGGGGAGGTCGACGCGACTATGGGGTCGGAGGAATCGTCGCGTCCCTCGCGTCGCCCGGAGCGCCCGAGGTGTCGAACGACACGAACCCCGCCTGTGGATCCCACCCCCAGGTGGTGAGCCTGGAGGGGATGGACTCGATGCGCGTGACGAACTCCGGGGTCAGCTGAGTCCTCCCTCCCGCATCCCACCATTGCCGGATGCCCGGCGCGGTAAGGAAGAGAGCCGCTCGCTGCATCTCCGTCGTCCACAGGCTCTCGTCCACCATTCCGCGCCTGTAGAGTCGGTCGGTGGCCTGTGCCATCTGCATGACCCCGAACACCCACATGGCGAACTGGATGAAGGTCTCCTGGTCCAGGGCGCTGGAATCCATCCAGCCCCGGCTGAGCGTTCTCGAGAGATCGGGCTGGGTGGCCGATGCGCTGAGTTCCATGTTCGAGGCGACCCACGTCTGGTACGCCGAGCCGTGAAGGGCAGCCCTGCTCTGCCGGATCTGGATGGCCACCAGAACCAGGCCGCCGATGACACCGAGATTGGCCCCGAGCGCGATCCAATCCATGCTTCCTCCCACCGTGGACGGGCATGAGTCGATGAAGCAGATCGATCCTACCATACCATCGGCCCCGGAAGCGCGGCCATGCTGGCCCGAGCCGCTGCGGGGACCGTGTGTCACCGGTCCGCTCTCTCCTTGACAGCTTAGGAAAGCGTCGGCTAACGTCTCCTAGATCACTTAGGAGAAGACATGACCAAACAGGCCGACATCCTCCCGGGCACCCTGGACCTGCTGATCCTCAAGGCCGTCTCCCTGGGGGACGTCCACGGATACGGTGTGCTCCTCCGCATCGAGGAGATCTCGGGCGGGGCCCTGGAGATCCAGCAGGGCGCCCTCTATCCGGCTCTCTACCGGCTCGAGCACCGGGGCCTGATCGAGAGCCGATGGGGCCGGTCCGAGAACAATCGGCGGGCGAAGTTCTATCGGCTCACGGACACCGGACAGACGGGTCTCGGTGAAGCCCGGGAGACGTGGAACCGGCTGGCCGACGCCATGGCCCTCGCCCTCACCGCCACCCCCGGGGAGGTCTGACGATGTCGACGCGTCCGGGCCCGGGGCCGATGCGCCGGATCGCGGCCCGCCTCCGCTCGCTGGCCCGGGGGCTCTGGCGGCGCGCCGACGTCGAAGCCGAGATGCGGGAGGAGTTCCGCCACCACCTGGAGATGCGCACCGAGGACCTGGTGCGCCGGGGGCTCACTCCTGCGGAGGCCCGCCGTCGCGCCCACCTCGAGTTCGGCCACGTCGAGACGCACAAGGACCATGCCCGGGCCGCCCGGGGGCTCCGGCTGTTCGACAGGATCCGGTTCTCGTGGATCGACGTGAGGCTCGGCCTGCGCATGCTGGTGAAGCATCCCTGGCTCACCCTGGCCGCGGTCTTCGCTCTGGCGGTGGGGATCCCGGTGGGGCTCGCGCCCGGGCACCTGGCGAATGCCGTCGAGGCGCCGCTCCCCGACGATCCGGACGACCGCGTGCGCGCCATCCGCCTCTGGGATCCCGCCACGACCAGCGCCGCGCTGCCGGGGTACGCGGATCTCGAGTTCTGGTCGGAGCGGCTGGCCTCCTTCTCGGCGTTGGCCGCCGTCAGCGCCTCCTCCTGGAACGTCGGTTCGGAGGATGGACGGGCCGCGCCGGTGGCCGGGGCCCGGGTCACCGCCTCGGCCTTCGACGTCCTCGGCCGACGGCCGCTCCTGGGTCGGATCCTGGACCGCGGGGACGAGCTTCCCGGGGCCCCGCGGGTCGTCGTGATCGGCCACGACCTGTGGTCGTCCCGCTTCGGCGCCGATCCCGGCGTCGTCGGGCGGACGATCCGCGTCGGGTCGGAGCCCTACACCGTGGTCGGGGTCATGGGGGAGGGGTTCCTCTTCCCGGTCCACGAGCAGCTCTGGCTCCCGCTTCCGGAGGAGTCCCCGGCGGCGGGGCGGGGAAGCCCGGTGCGGGTCTTCGGGCGTCTGTCCGAGGGGACGTCCGCCGACGCGGCGCAGGTCGAGCTGAGCGCCGTCGGACGCCCGGACCTCGGTGACGCGCCGGAGGCGGCCATCCGGCTCGTGCCGGAGGTCGTCCCCTTCGGCATGTCGTACATGGGTCTGCCCCGGGGCGGGCTCGCCTCCCTGCCGGAGTTCGTCTACTTCCAGGGGCTGGCCTGGGTGCTCCTCCTGGTCGCATGCGGCAACGTGGCCATGCTGGTCTTCGCCCGGACCGCCACGCGGTTCCGCGAGCTGGCCATCCGCACGGCGCTGGGCGCAGGCCGCGCCCGCATCATCTCGCAGATGTTCGCCGAGACGCTGATCCTCTCGCTGCTGGCGGCGGGGCTCGGCGTCTTCTCCGTGAACTGGCTGCTCGGCCGCATCAATCTCGCCGCCCTGGCTGGTGAGGCGGACCTGCCGTACTGGCTGTCCCTCGGCGTGACGGGGACCACCCTCGCACAGGCCTTGGCCCTGGCCGCCGTGAGCGCCACCGTGGCCGGCGTGGTTCCCGCCGTGCGGATCACCGGCAAGGGGGTCCAGAAGAGCATCAAGCGCGCCGAGGCCGGGCGATCGGGGATCCGCTTCGGCGGCGTGACGGGCGCGCTCGTGGTGGCGGACGTGGCGATCTCCGTGGCCGCCATCGGGCTGGCGCTCGGGTTGGTCGACCGGATGATGGACCGGCCCACCGCCGAGGTCCTGGCGGGGATCCCGGCGGAGGAATACCTGGCCGTCGAGGTCCGTATGCCGGCGGAGGCGCCGTGGGGTGTGGGGGCGGAGGAGCGGCGGCGGACCGCCGATCGAAGGGCGGAGACCCAGCTGGCCCTCGTGGAGCGGCTGCGGGCGGAGCCCGAGGTGAGGAGCGTTGCGGTCGCGGACGCCCTCCCGCGGATGGATCCACGCGCCCGTCCCTTCGAGGTGGAGGGCGTGGCCGGCTCGGCCGGCGATCCCGTCCGGTGGGTCCGGACCGTCCGTGTGGACCTCGACTTCTTCGACGCGCTGGGCCAGCCCATCCTGGCCGGCCGGGAGCTCGCCCGGGGAGACCTCGAGGCGGAGGCGCCCGGGATCATCGTGAACACCGTGTTCGTGGACCGGGAGCTCGGCGGCGGCGACCCCCTCGGCCGGCGGATCCGGCTCGTGGCGCCGCGGGGTGAGGACGAGGCCCCGTGGCACCCGATCGTCGGCGTGGTGGGGCACCTGGGGACGAACATGGTGAACCCCGAGGGTGGGCCGGCGGTCTATCTGCCGGCGGCGCCCGGCACGCTCGTTCCGGCGCAGCTCGGGATTCACGTGGGTCCGTTCCCGGAGAGGATGGCGCCCCGGGTGCGGGAGATCGCGGCCGCGGTGGATCCGGACCTCATCCTGGGTGACCCGGTCGTCCTGAGCGAGGTCCGCCAGGGGGACTGGTACCTCATGCTCGGGGTGGCCGGCGGCCTGATCCTCCTCGTCGGCGTGCTCGTCACCCTGGCGGTCTCGGGGATCTACGCCATGATGTCCTTCTCCGTGTCGGAGCGCACCCGCGAGATCGGGATCCGCACGGCCCTAGGGGCGCCACGGGGGGTCCTCGTTGCGACGATCCTCCGGCGGACCCTGGTGCAGCTCGGGCTGGGCGCCGTCCTCGGGATGCCGCTGGCGGCCCGCTTCTTCTCCGCGGTGGGCGGGACGTCGGGAGGCGATGGCTCGCCCTGGCTGTCCTTCCTGACGGCCTTCGGCGTAGCGGTGGCCATCGTGGTCTTCATCGGCCTGGTCTCGTGCCTGGTGCCCACGCGACGGGTCCTGAGCGTCGAGGCGAGCGAGGCCCTCCGGGCGGAGGGATGACCATCTGACTGGTATGGCCCGGGTCGCACCTGATGGATCGCTGAGGCCCCGCGGGCCCGAGGTCCTGGACCGGCTGTCCCGCCCTCCGTTCGACACGGTTCAGGCACTGCACGTCCGGGAGACCGGGGCATTGCGCGGAGAGCACCGCCGTGCAACAAGATATCCGGGCCCGTCCGGCCCAAGAGATGTCATCGGCACCGCTCCTCTCCTTTCCCGAGACGCCACGACCATGGGCATCCGCTCGCTGCTCCGCCCCGCGCTCGCACTCGTGACTCTCGCCGTCGGCGCTCCCGGACTCGACGCCCAGGAGCCCCGGGCCCGCGACCTGGGCATCCCCTTCGACGGGCGCCCCGGACCGCTCAACGCCATCACCGACGTGGCGGGCATCGAGGTGGGCATGGTCACGCTCATCGAGGGCGACGGGCCGCTGGTGAAGGGGCAGGGCCCGGTCCGCACCGGCGTCACCGCCATCCTGCCCCGGGGGCGGACCTGGGACCCGGTGTTCGCCGCGACCTACGCCCTCAACGGGAACGGCGAGATGACCGGGATCCACTGGATCGAGGAATCGGGCTTTCTCGAGACCCCGATCATGATCACCAACACCTTCAGCGTCGGCGTGGTGAGGGACGCGGTGATCGCGTGGATGGACTCGACGGGGGTGAACGCAGACCCGGCGGGTGGCCTCTGGTACACCTATCCGGTGGTGGCCGAGACGTACGACGTCCTGAACGACATCCTGGGCCAGCACGTCACGCGGGAGCACGCCTTCCAGGCCCTGGACGCGGCCCGCCCGGGACCGGTGGCCGAGGGCAACGTCGGGGGTGGGACCGGGATGATCGCGCACCAGTTCAAGGGCGGCACCGGGACGGCGTCGCGCATCACGGCCAGCGGCCACACGGTGGGGGTGCTGGTGCAGGCCAACTACGGAGGCCGGGAGGGCTTCACGGTTGCGGGCGTACCGGTCGGTCGGGAGATCACCGACCTGATGCCGAACTACGAGGACCTCACCCGGGGCTCGATCATCGTGGTGGTGGCCACGGACGCCCCCCTCCAGCCTCAGCAGCTCCAGCGCCTCGTCGAGCGCGTGCCGCTCGGGATCGGGCGCATGGGCGGCTACGGGTCCAATGGCTCGGGGGACATCTTCATCTCCTTCTCCACGGCGAACCCGGGGATCTGGGAGGGCCGGGGCACCGGGACGATGGAGATCCTCCCCAACTCCGCCATGACCCAGCTGTTCCCGGCCGTGATCCAGGCCACCGAGGAGGCCATCCTGAACGCCATGGTCGCCGCCGAGACCATGACCGGGCGCGACGGGGTCACCGCCCACGCGCTCCCGCACGATCGGCTCCAGGAGGTGATGCGGAAGTACAACCGCTGGGTGGATCCGGGGCGGTAGGGGAGGGGCGCCAACCTTCGAGGGCCGCGTCCGTCCCTCGCTCGGGGCTCCCGGGGGCTCAGCCGGTGCCCAGAGGCGTCACTCGGTGATGATCCGGATCCGTGCGCCGTTCTCCCGCAGGAACTCGTTCAGGTCGACGAGGTCCTCCAAGATCACCCGGTCGAGGATCACGATCCATTCCTCCAGCTCCCGGGACACGTCGTCCAGCCGTTCCACCCACTGGTCGGTGGGCCGAGCGTCGGTGTACTCGCCGCGCTGGGTCTGTGACTCGTTCAGGATGAAGGCGAGCTGACGGCGGAGCTTGGCTTCGCGGTCCCACCCGCCGCCCTCGGTCTGGACCAGGGCCTCGGAGACCCGCGCGAGTCGATCGACGACCGAATCCGCCCGCTCCTGCGCCTCGGGAAGCCAGTCCGCTCCGGCGCGCTGCTCGGAGACGGTATCCATCACCGCCTCGACGCTGCCCCGCAGCGTGTCCGCGCGAGCCACCGCAGCGGTGAGCCGTTCCATGGCCGCGCCGGCCTCCCGGAGGAAGTCGAACTGGGCCTGCAGATCGGCGACGGGGATGTCCACCAGACGGGGGTCCTTGAGCACCTCGAGGGGTGCCTCCTCGCTCGCGCCGTCCACGGTCAGGCGGACCCGATAGCTCCCGGGGACCGCCCGGGCCCGGTCCGGCCCGGAGTAGCGAAGGTCCCAGACGAAGCGGTGGGAGCCCGCCTCGGTGGGCAGATCATCGAAGATCCTGACGGAGGCCTGGTCCATGCTTCCGACCCCGGGCCCCTCGAGGATCTCCAGCGATACGTCGCTCGCCTCGGAGGGCAGGTGGTAGTAGAGGACGGCCCCCTCGGGCGCGTTCCGGGCCTTCATGTCCCGGGAGATCATGGCGCCGTACACGTGGTCCCGGGCGTAGTGGCCGTCGCCGGACTGCCATGTGGAGCGGTAGGCGGGGCGGGGGGCGAAGATGCGCGGGGTCGTGGAGGCGTCCCGTTCGGCCATTCCATCGCCCACGCCCTGACGTCCGCCGGATGCGGCCATTCCATCGCCCGCCCCCGGGGCATCGTCCCGTTCCGCCATCCCACCGCCCAGCCCCCGCACCAGGGTCAGGTCGTCCAGCACCCAGAAGCTCCGGCCCTGCGTGGCCACCACCAGGTCACCCCAGCGTTCCTGGATCGCCAGGTCGGTCACCGGTGACCGGGGCAGATTCTGCTGGAAGGGGCGCCAGCTCTCGCCGTCGTCCAGGCTCAGGAAGAGGCCGAACTCCGTGCCCAGGAAGAGGAGCCCCTCCCGCGTCGGGTCCTCGATCAGGGAGCGGGACGTCCAGTCGCCGGGCACGCCTCGGGTGCCGTCGGCGATTCGGGTCCAGCTCACGCCCCAGTCGGTGGTCCGGTAGACGTAGGGTGCCCAGTCGTCCAGGCGGTAGCGGTAGGCGACCAGGTAGGCCTTTCCGGGGCGATGGACCGAGAGGTGGATCCGGTTCACCGTCGTGGGCGAGGGGAGACCCTCCGGCGTGATCTCGCTCCAGGAGCCGCCGCCGTCCCGCGTCAGCATGACCCGGCCGTCGTTGGATCCGGTCCAGATCTCGCCCGTCGCGTGCGGCGACTCCTGGATGGCCAGGAGTGCCGACCAGATCTCCACCCCCGTGACGTCGTTGTTGATCGGGCCGCCGGCCATGGCGAAGCGCGCCGTGTCGTTCGTCGTGAGGTCGGGGGAGATCACGTCCCAGCTCTGCCCCTCGTTCCGGGTCCGGTGCACCACGTTGGACCCGTAGTACATCGTCAGCGGGTCGTGGGGGCTCAGCTCCACGGGGAAGTTCCACTGCACCCGGAAGCGGAGCCCCGACTCGGGCATGGCGTCCTGGGCCTGGGGGTACGGGCGGATCTGGCGGAACTGCTCGGTGGCCTGGTCGGCCCGGGCGAAACGCCCGCCGAAACACCCGCCGTAGACGACGTCCGCCGTGTCGGGGCGGGGGACCACCGGCCCGGTCTCGCACCCGCCGTGGCTCCTCCAGTGCTGGAGCGTGATGCCCTCGCCGGTCGCCGCCGTGGGGACGGAGATCGTCGAGTTGTCCTGCTGGGAGCCGTAGATGCGATACGGAAAGTCGTCGTCCACGGCGACGTTGTAGAACTCCGCCGTGGGCTGGTTGAGCTGGCTGGACCAGTGCTCTCCGCCGTCGAACGAGACGGTGACGCCCCCGTCGTTCCCGCTGAGCAGGATGTCCGGGTTCAGCGGGTTGATCCACAGGTCGTGGTGGTCGCTGTGGGGCATGGCGACGCGCTGGAAGCTCTCCCCGCCGTCCTGGGAGCGGAAGAAGCCCGAGTTCTGCACCCACACCACGTCCGGGTCCACGGGGTCGGCGTGGACGTACATGTAGTACCAGGGCCGGGAGCGGGGGCCGTAGTCGTCGTTCACCAGCGTCCAGGTGTCGCCCCGGTCGTCGGAGCGGTAGAGCCCGGCTCGAGGCTCCGGCGCCTCGACGATGGCCCAGACCCGGTCCGGAGCCGCGGGGGTGGTGGCGAGGCCGATCTTGCCGATGAGCCCACCCTCGTCGCCGCCGCTCCCCGGGAGCCCACCGCCCAGCTTCGTCCAGCTCTCGCCCCCGTCCTCGGACCGGTAGATCCCCCCGACCCGGGCCCCGGAGATCATCGTCCAGGGCTTCCGCTCCCCCCGCCAAAGCGCCGCGTAGAGGACGTCGGGATCCCGGGGGTGCAGGACCAGGTCGATGGCCCCCACGGAATCCGAGTGGAAGAGGACCTTCCGCCAGGAGTCACCCCCGTCGATCGACTTGAAGACGCCCCGCTGGTCGTTCCGGCCGAAGGGCTGCCCGGTGGCTGCGAGCCAGACGATGTCCGGGTCCTCGGGATGGGTACGGATCTCGGCGACCTGGCCCGCGTTCCGGAGGCCGATCGGCGTCCAGCTCTCGCCCCCGTCCCGGGAGCGCCAGGTGCCCCGCCCGACGGAGACGTTCCCCCGGATCGCCGAGGAGCCGGTCCCGACGTAGATCACCGAGGGATCGGCGTCCGCCACCTCCACCGATCCGATGGAGCCCACATCGAGCCACCCGTCGGTGAGGTTCTCCCAGCCCTGCCCCGCGCTCTCCGTCTTCCACACCCCGCCCCCGGTGCTGCCGAAGAAGAAGGTGTGGGGCTGGTCGGGGACGCCGTCGACGGTTGTGACGCGGCCGCCGCGGAAGGGTCCGACGAGGCGGAACGTCGCGGCCCGGAGATCGGCGTCGGTGAGGGAAGACGCAGGAAAAGCGCCCGCGGTCGCCTGAGCCGGAGACCCGGCCGGGGTCTGGGCGGGGGAGGGGACCGCCGTGAGGGCGGTCGCGGCGAGTGCGACGAGCCCGGCGGACGCGGTACGGGACGGGTGCCGTGTCGATCCAGGGACGGTCCAGCGAGGGGGGTGCCGCATGGCGTCGCTCCTTCGCGGGTCCGGACGCTGGCTGCGATGATTGGTGATGCCTCGGGGCTCATGCTCCGTGGGAGGGCAGTCTGCGGCGGCGGACGGAGACCGCGCAAGGCGGGTTCGGGGAGAACCTCCCGGCGCGACGTCGCGACGCCTGGAGGCGGTGTGGCGTCCGGGGTTCCAGGGTCGGGGACTCACCCGGGTACGGGGGCCGCGGCGCACGCCGCGCCACCGCGAAGGAGCCCGGTGTCCGGCGGGCCGTCCCCGTATGGTCCAGGACCCTGCGGTACACCTTCGAGGTCCGATCCAGGGGGGCGAAGAGGTCGCCGTGATCCCCCACGGTCTCGGAGTTGCGCGGACCCTCACCCAGATACTCCGATCAGCGCCGACACGGACGGCTGAACGGCACGGTAGCGTCGAGCCTCGGGCGTCGCCCTGGATCGGCCTTACACGCGATCCGTGGCGGCTTTGCGACAATTGCGCCTTCGGGACGGAGCGCGTCTCTTCGCTGTCCCACTCTCCTACCAGGAACTGCCCAGTGCTCAAGCGCTTCCTCACCACCAGTGCCGCCTTCCTCGTGGTCACCGCCTGCGGCGACACGCCGTCCCAGCCCTCGCTCGATACCGACGGGCTGAACACCGCCTTCACGCTACTCGACGGGATCTCGATCTGCCACCTCGACGCCGACCTCGGGATCTATTCCCCGATCAGGATCAACGGGAACGCCGAAACGGCACACCGGGGTCACGGTGACGGACAGGTCGGGGATCCCGTGCCGGGTATGGAAGGCTACGAGTTCGATGAGAGCTGCCAGCCGCAACCCATCACCGTCCCGATCTCGGAGTGTTTCGCCCGCCTCGTCGAGAACTACGACGCCCAGCCCGGCCGGACGCCTTGGGATTGGGACGCCAGGGGACCCTGGGAGATCGCGTACGACCTACCCGGTGGAGTGGAGATCAGCGGTACCGGCACCACAATTGCCCAGGTCTTTCCGATTGGCGTAGACCGGGTGTTCTGCTCGATTGGGGATCTCGAGACCGGCGGAGCCGGTCTCAATCTGCCCGTCGACGACTTCGACGCGAGCCGGGACTTCCTGCTGTCGCTGGTGGAGCCGCAATAGGGCGACTCGGCAGCTGGGTTCCCACGCGACCGAAGCCCCCGGCCCCTCATCGGGTCGGGGGCTTCGTTGTGTGGGGGCTGGGTGGCCCGAGGTGCCAGGTCGCACACCTCGAGGCCGAACGCTGACGCATCCGTGGGAATCCCGGGACGGTCCAGCGAGGGGGGTGCGGCATGCCTCGCTCCTTCGAGGGTCCGGACGCAGGCTGCGAATGGGGTGATCCTCCAGGGCTCGTGCCCCGTGGGGGGGGAGGGGGACGGGGAACCCGCAACGTCCTTGCACCCGCCGTGTACCGATCGGAACTCCGGCGGCCGTCGTGATCGCACGGCGCACCGCGCCCGCCCCGTCGCCGGCATTCCCTCTGGACCCCCTTCGCATGTTCGACAGACTGCTTCGCTGGTGGGACGACCTCCGCTCGAGCTACTGGTTCATTCCGTCGCTGCTGACCTTCGCGGCTTTCGTGCTGGCCGTGGTCCTCCCGGCGATCGATGCGTGGCTCGGGTCGGACTGGATCGATCGGTACCGGTGGCTGGCCCCGACTCAGCCGGAAGGTGCCCGGAGTCTGTTGGCGACCATCGCCGGCTCGATGATCACGGTGGGAGGCGTCGCGTTCTCCGTCACCATCGCGGCCGTCGCCTACGCGACCGCCCAGTTCGGGCCACGGCTGCTCACCAACTTCATGCGGGACACGGGCAACCAGGTCGCGCTGGGGATGTTCACCGCCACCTTCCTCTACTGCATCCTGGTGCTCCGGGGGGTCCGGTCGCCCGGGGGCGCCGAGGTGGGGGCGGTCGTGCCCCACATCTCCGTGCTGGCCGGGGTGATCCTCGCCGTCATCAGCCTCGGCGTGCTCATCTATTTCTTCCATCACGTTCCGGCCACCATCCATGCGGAGAGCGTGGTGGGAGACATCGGTCGCCAGCTCGAGACGCGACTCGGTGCGCTCTTCCCGCCGGCGCTGGGGATCCACGATGGGGCGGGCGGCGATGCCGGAACGGCCGAGTCCGCTCACACGCCTCCGGAGTCAGATCCGGAGGCGTCGTTTCCCGACGAGCTGGACCCCCGGTGGAGACCGATCTCCGTGTCGGAGGGCGGCTACCTGCAGTTCATTGCCGTCGGGCGGCTCACCGGCATCGGGGAGGAACACGACCTCCGGATCCGGGTGGCGGCTCCCACCGGCACCTTCCTGCGCCAGGGAGAGCCGGCCTGCTTCGCGTGGGCCACGGAGCCTCTGCCGGAGGAGGTCGTCGAGGCCCTCCGGTCCTGCTTCGCCCAGGGGCGGTCGCGGACGGACCACGGGGACGTCCTCTTCCTGACGCAGGAGCTGGTCGAGATCTCGGCTCGTGCCCTCTCACCCGGGATCTTCGATCCGTTCACGGCGATGAACTGCATCGACTGGATCGTGAACGGGCTGTCCATCGCCGGGCGAGGGGATCCGCATCTTCCGCCGGGACCCGCGTCGGACACGGATCGCCTCCGCATCCCCAGACACGACTTCGACGCCCTGGTGGAGGCGGGCCTGGCTGGGCTCCGGTCCTACGTCGCGGCCGATCGGAATGCCGCTCTACACCTCGCGACGAACCTCCAGGTCCTGATGAACGGCGACCTGACCCCGCACGCGAGGCGCGTCCTGGAAGTGCACACGGAGCTCTTCGTTTCGGCCTGCGACCGCGCACTCCCACACGAGGCCGACCGGACGGCGGTCCGCGACGCACTGGGGCTGCCCCGGACGTAGCCGCGGGTCACCCGACGGATCCGTCGGCACGGCTCAGGGACGTCGGGATGGTGAAGGAGGGTGTGCTGCGGTCGAGCAGGGTTCAGGACGGAGAAGCCTTCGACGAGGTGTGTTTCTCCATCCTGCGCTCCGACTGGACGGGATGAGCGAAGGGGGTCCGGGGCGCCCGGCCCAGGATCCTCTCGCGCCTGCGGCCTGGCCCCTGGTAGGTTGGCCGGCGGTAGTCCCGCCGCGGTGCGCCTGGACCCACGGCACCGGCTGACGGGCCACGGATCGCCACCCGAGTCGAGGAGGGGAGGCCATGCCGGAGTCGAGGCCAGTCCGGGGGTGTTGTCCGCACGACTGTCAGGACACGTGCTCGTGGATCGCCCACGTCGAGGATGGACGGGTCACGAGGATGGAGGGGGCGAAGGACCATCCGTTCACCCGGGGCGCCCTGTGCGCGAAGGTGAACGACTATCAGGTGCGGACCTACGCGCCGGACCGGCTGCTGCAGCCCCTGCGCCGGACCGGACCCAAGGGGAGCGGCAGCTTCGAACGCATCGAATGGGATGAGGCGATCGACACCATCGCCGCCCGGTTCGGGGAGATCGTCTCCACCCATGGGGCCGAGGCCCTCCTGCCCCTGAACTATCTCGGCTCCTTGGGCGTGCTGCAGCGTCGGGCGCTCATGCGCCTCTTCCACACCCTGGGCGCGTCGCGCTTCCACGGGAGCATCTGCGGGGCGCCCGGCAACGTGATCGCGGCGGAGGGCCACCCCCGGGGCTTCGATCCGGAGGAGATCGCGGACAGCCGGTTCGTGCTCCTCTGGGGCGCGAACGTCCTCACCACGAGCCATCACCACTTCCACTTCCTGAAGGAGGCGCGGCGGCGCCACGGTGCGCGGATCGTCACCATCGATCCCCGCCGCACGATCACGGCCCGGGCGTCGGACGAGCACGTCTCGATCCTGCCCGGGTCCGACAGCGTGCTGGCGGCGGGGCTGGCCAGGGAGATGTTCGAGAGGGAGCTGGTGGACCTCGACCACGCCCGGGCGGTGGCGGCCGACCTGGACGACTTCCGGGCCCAGGTGGACCCGTGGACTCCCGAGCGGGTGGCCGAGGTGTGCGGCGTCGCCCCGGACACGGTGCGCCGGCTGGCCCATGAGCTGGGCACGGCCAGGCCCGCGACGATCCGGGGCGGTGTGGGGCCCCAGCAGACCCTCCACGGTGAGGCGCTGGTCCGGAGCCTGTCGGCGCTGGCCATCCTGGGGGGGCACTGGAAGCATCGGGGCGGCGGGCTCTTCATCGAGGCCAACCCCGTCTTCGACGAGAGCCCCGCGGCCCGTCCTGACCTGGGCCCGCAGGGGGTCCGGTCCCTCGACATGGCGCGGCTCGGAGAGCACCTGACCAGCCGGGAGCTCGACCCGCCCATCTTGGGCCTGATGGTGTGGACGATGAACCCGGCCATCGACCAGCCGGACCTGGCCCGGGTACGGGAGGGCCTCGCCCGGGAGGATCTGTTCACGGTGGTGCTCGAGCACTTCATGACGGACACCGCGCGGTACGCCGACATCGTCCTGCCCTCCACGACGCAGCTCGAGCACATGGACGTGCAGGGGGCGTGGGGGCACCACTACGTGAGCGCCAACAACCCGGCCATCGCGCCGGTGGGCGAGTCGAAGTCCCACCCGGAGGTGCTCCGGCTGCTGGCGAGCCGGATGGGTCTCACCGAACCGGCCCTGTTCCAGAGCGACGAGGAGATCGTCTCGGCTTGCCTGTGGCAAGGGACGTCGCTGGCGGAGCTGCGGGACGCCGGCTGGGCCAAGCGTTCGCGGCCACGTCCCGATCTCGAGGCCGAGGGGCCGGGCCTCGTCCTCTCGGGTCCCGTCCCGCTCCCGCCCACACCGCCCTACGGGCACGCGCTGCGGCTTCTGACCCCCAAGGCCCACCACTTCCTCAACTCCACCTTCGCCAACCTTCCCAGGCAACGAACGGCGATGGAGCGTCCGACGCTGGAGATGCACGAGCGGGACGCCGGGGCGCGGGGCCTCACGGGAGGTCAGGAAGTCCGGGTGCGGAACGGACGGGGTGAGGTGCGGGCCTGGATCACGCTGACGGACGGCATCCATCCCGGCGTCGTCTCGCTCCCCGGCAAGTGGTGGCGATTCCCGGAGGCTACCGGGGCGGTGGCGAACGAGCTGACGCCGGCGGCCTGGTCGGTGGGCGGACAGCCGGCGTACAACGACACCTTCGTGGAGGTGGTGTCCGCAGCGGAGTGACCG
Source organism: Longimicrobiales bacterium (assembly GCA_035464715.1). Taxonomy (GTDB): domain Bacteria; phylum Gemmatimonadota; class Gemmatimonadetes; order Longimicrobiales; family Gaopeijiaceae; genus Gaopeijia. The sequence goes on along the minus strand of DATHRY010000068.1, from coordinate 25,738 downwards.
ATGGCCTCGGGGCGTGAAGAGGTGGACGAAGGGAACGGGTCGTCCGGTCCGTTCCCGCCCGACCATTCCGGGGGAGACCTCACCGCCGTCCCTCGTGGCGGTCGACCGGGGTCACGTCAGCGATTCCGCGTGCGCCACGAACTGATCGACCGCGATCCCGGTCCCCTCCTGCCAACCCGACGCCCGGTTCGCCTCGAAGTCGGCTTCATCCCGATGAAGCGCCGTGAAGACGTACCGGGTTCCCGTCCCCTCGGCGTGAGTACGACGTGAACCCGGCCTGGTCCCCCGACGGCGAGACGGTGGCCTTGATGTTCTGGGCGCTGACGCATCGACTCCGGAGGACGGCCCTGGCCGCGAGGGCGGAGCGGGGGGACGCGAACGTGGTGTTCACGAACTGCTATTCCTCCCCTCACGACGATGCCGTGGCGGCGGCCCTGGAGCGGGAGGTGACCGACCGGGGGGCGCGTTCATCCCGGTCTTCCTCGTGTGCGGCCTGGAGGAGCTGCGGCGTCGCGTGACCGATCCCTCGCGACGGAAGATGCGGAAGATCCACAGCGTCCAGGGCCTCGAGGAGTACATGGGAGCGTGGAACTTCGTGGCCCTCGATCGACCGCACACGATCTCGATCCGCACCGACGGCCGGAGAGCTCGGGCGTGCGCGGAGATGATCGCGGATCGCGTGCTCTGACGAGGTTCTCAGGCCTCGGGGAGGGGGACCGTGGAAGGGCGCAGGATCGATGGAGAACGACGCCACGCGGCCCGGCTGGTCGTCGCCCTGGGTCCTCTCGGAGGAACCGGAGGTCCGCATCGGCGCGGTGGAGGGGGACCCGGCGCAGCTCCTGTATCCGGTGACCGACACCGTCGCCGACCTGAATCGGGAGGTACACGCTCCGAGCCCTCTCTCTCTCTCTCGAGGATCGACCCCGTCGCCCGGACGATCACCCGATCCGGGGTGATCGTCCGGGTCGGATGCCCCGACCTCGATTCCACCGGACCGTCGACCCTCACCGGTGGATCGTGATCGATCCCCCGCCGAGCTCCTCGACGCCGCTGTCGTAGACCCCATGCTCGGTTCCACCGTCCTCCCACCAGATGCGGATGCGGAAGGTGTCCGGGTCCGCGGTGTTGGCCCAGATGATGAATTTGAACAGGGTGCCGTTCGGCGCCGTCATCCCGTTGATCAGGCCCTCGCCCTTGAACTGCGCGTTGGTCCCGGCCTGGTTCACCACGAGGAAGTCGTAGCGGTCGCTCTGGAAGCGCAGACCGGCCGCCTGGAACCGGAAGCTCGTCGATCCCTCGGGCGCGATCCTGCCCCGCATGTACTTCGAGACGAAGGCGAAGGTGGCCCGGCCGACCAGTCCCGGATCCTCCACGAACGCTCCGGTCGGCGAATCGAACCACCCGGCCCCCGTGACGAAGCCGCCGTCCGGATCGAACGCGACGAGCAGGGTGCACGCGGGCGGGCCGGTATTGCCGGCCGCGTCGGTCCCCCGTACGCAGAGGTCGTAGATCCCGGCGTCCCCCGGGGCGGTCCCGTCGGCGAGGACCGTCTCGGCCTCCTGATCGAACGTGCCGTCGGACGCGCTCATCGGACTCCAAGGTCCCCCGTCGATGCCGTACTCCGCGGACCGGACCGTCGAGGCCGCATCGGTCACGGTCGCCGACACCCTGAACGCGCCGTCGACGGACACGGGATTCGGTGTCGCCAGGACCGCGTCCGTCGCCGGGCCCTCGCTGTCGCCCAGCCCGAACCCAAGCAGATCGACCTCGAACGGCTGCCCGTTCAAGGCGAAGGAGGACGTGGCGCTGAAGGACCCGCCGCCCGTCGGGCTGAACGTGTAGTGGAACGCGCAGGAGTCGCCGGGGTCCAGCGTCACACCCTGGCAGCTCTGGCTGGCGCCGAAGGGCGGGCCGGTGGCACCGCCCGCACCGGAGACGGTCGTCGGAGCCAGCCCGACATTGGTCACGGTCGTCTGGACCGGTGCCGACGTCGTGCCGATCGCGTACCCTCCGAAGTCGTGCCCCGTCGGGGTCACCAGGAACTTCGGATCGAGGCCGGTACCGGACAGGTCGACCGTGAACGGCGATCCGTTGAGGGAGAAGGTGGACGAGGCCGAGACCGGACCCGGCGCCGAGGGGGTGAAGGTGTAGAAGAACGCGCACGAGTCCCCGGGGTCCAACGTGACGCCCTGGCAGCTCTGGCTGGCGCCGAACGGCGCGCCGGGTGCACCGCCCGCCCCCGAGACGGTCACCGCGGCCAGCCCGACGTTCGTCACGGTCGCCGTCATCTGGGCGGAGGTCGTGCCGACCTGCCAATCGCCGAACTCGAGCCCGGTCGGCGTCACCAGGAACTTCGGGTCCACCCCGGTGCCGGTCAGGTCGACGCTGAACGACTCGCCGTTGAGCGAGAAGGTCGAGGTCGCCGCGGCCGGTCCGGCGGCCGAGGGGGTGAACGTGTAGAAGAACGAGCACGAGTCCCCGGGATTCAGGGTGACGCCCTGGCAGTTCTGGCTGGCCCCGAAGGGGGCTCCGGGGGCGCCGCCTGCGCCGGATACGACGACGGGCGACGGACCTGTGTTGGTCACGGTGGTCGCCGCCTGCGTCGAGGTTTCGCCCACCTGTAGCGAACCGAAGTCATGGGCGGTCGGCGTGACCTGGAACTGCGATGTCGGCGACGAGCCGGCGGGAATGCCGATCCCCGAGAGGTCGACGCTGAAGGACACGCCGTTGAGGGAGAAGTTCGAGGAGGCCGAGAAGGGCCCCGTGGCGGTCGGGTCGAAGGTGTAGAAGAACGCGCACGAGTCGCCGGGATTCAGGGTGACGCCCTGGCAGCTCTGGCTGGCGCCGAAGGGGGCGCCGGGGGCACCGCCCGCCCCGGAGACGGTGACCGGCGCCGATCCGACGTTCGTGATCGTTGTCGCCGCCGGACCGGAGGAGGTGCCGACCTGGACCTCACCGAAGTCGTGTCCAGCCGGCGTGACCCGGAAACTGGGAGGCACGCCGATCCCCGAGAGGTCGACGCTGAAGGACACGCCGTTGAGGGAGAAGTTCGAGGAGGCCGAGAAGGGCCCCGTGGCGGTCGGGTCGAAGGTGTACAAGAACGCGCACGAGTCGCCGGGATTCAGGGTGACGCCCTGGCAGCTCTGGCTGGCGCCGAAGGGGGCGCCGGGGGCACCGCCCGCGCCGGAGACCGTGACCGGCGCCGATCCGATGTTCGTGACCGTCGTCGTCATCGGGCCGGAGGCCGTACCGACCTGGACCTCCCCGAAATCGAACGCGGTGGGTGACACGAGGAACTTCGGATCCACGCCGACACCGGCGAGATCGACGCTGAACGGTTCCCCGTTCAGCGTGAAGCTGGACGTAGCCGTGGCCGCGCCCGCCGCGGTCGGCGAGAACGAATAGGAGAACGCGCACGAGTCCCCCGGATCCAGGGTGACGCCCTGGCAGCTCTGGCTGGCGCCGAAGGGGGCGCCGGGGGCACCGCCCGCGCTGGACACCACGACCGGCAGGGCGCTGACGTTCGTGACCGTGGTGACCGTGGGCGGCGACGTCGAGCCGACCTGGACCTCACCGAAGTCGAAGCCGATCGGTGTCACCAGGAAGGTCGGCGACGCCGCGGCCGTGGTCTGTGCGACCGGTTCGAGACCGAAGGAGGGCAGGCCGATGCCAGGCGTGCCACTCTCCTCCGCGGCCTCCGAAGGCACCGTGAGCGGGGAATCACACCCTGGGAGGAGCAGGGCCGCACCGACCAGGAGGATGGAAACACCCCCGGAGAACGGCATCCGCACCGCGGAACGCGCGTGCGACGGCAGGGGCGAAGCGACAGGGTTGCCCATGTGTACTCCCGAAAGGGGATCGTACATCGACCAGACCACCGCGGTATCGACGGCCCCTCCCGGACGAACACCCGGCGGTCGCCGACTGCCCCGTGGCGGCACTATGTGCGCATCGTCACGACGCTGTCAACGGGATTCCATCCGGGTGCGGGGGCTCCCGACGGGGACGCCGCCGAGGGGCCGAGGCCCGGGGGCGAATCGACGTCCAACGGGCGTACCGACCCTGGCCGCCGCGGCTCCGCTACCGCCGCATCGGGACCTGCCGGACCCACTCTCCTCGACAGGTCGGGCGGGACGGCGGAGGGACGCGCCCGGACCCCCGAGCGATGGACCGAGGCCCGGGTGGACCACCGCGCCAGGCCCGCGGCGCCCCTAGCCCTCCGCGAGACCGAGCTGTCGATACAGGCCGGCCAGGTCCAGGATCTCCCATTCCTCGACGATGCGGCCGCCCTCGACACGGCTGTGGATGACCCCGTCCACCGACACCCGCTTCCCCGTGGCGGGGACACCCATCAGCTCGCCGAGGTGGGTCCCGGTGAAGGTGAAGGCCGTCGCGACCCTGCCGTCGTCCCCGAACATGTCGTCGATGACGAGCTCCAGGTCGGGGAAGGCCTGACGGTAGGAGGACAGCAGCCCCCGGAGGCCCTCGAGCCCCTTCAACTCCTCGCTGGGTGCGCGGTAGACGTAGTCGGTGGAAACCAGGTCCGGCAGAGCGTCGTGGTCCTGGTCGTTGATGGCGTGGATCAGGTTACGTACGAGTTCCTGGGCGTGATTCGACATGGGAGTCCTCCCCGAGGGGCGCTGCGGGATGCGTCGCGGCCGACGTGCTCGCCGGGTCGGCGTTCGATGGAGGATACGGGGATCGGGCGCCCGGTTCTTGACGACGGACGTCAATCCTCTTGATCCGACGCGCCAGCCGTCGCAGGGGGAGGGGACCCGGGTGCGCCGGTTCTCTCCCCCACGGACCCGAGGGTACGACCGTCCCCGCGGCCCGGACCTGCCCTACCGCCGCATCGGCACCTGCCGCACCCCGTCCACCGGCTCGTCCCGCACCTGGACCACGGTCCGGGATTCCGCCCCGCCGACCCGCACGATCACCGCGTACGAGCCCACGGAGACCAGCTGCCGGTAGGCCCACTCGGAGGGCGTCCCGCTCCCCCGGGGCTGGGTCAGGTCGGCGGTGGCGTCGGAGCGAAGATCCCACCACACCGAGTGGACACCGGGACCGCCAGGCCCCTCCAGGGTGCGGACGGTCTCGCCCGCCGCGTTCCGGATCTCGATGGTGGCGTCCCCGGCGCCCGCCCCGGCCCCGACGGCGTAGCGGACGGCGGTTCCCACGGGCGGGGTCTCGGCCCGGAACATCTCGTCGCCGTTCAGCTCCTCGATGGTGTTCCCGTAGGTCACCCGCCACCGGAACTTCGTGGCCGTCTTCACGGGGAAGGTGTGGAGGGGGGCAGAGAGCGCCTCGGCCATCTCCGCCATGGGCCCGATGTCGACGGTCCAGATCGCCAGGCCGAAGGTCCCCACGGCCAGGTCCCGGTCGCGCTCCTGGATCGCCATCGTCCGGACCCCCACGGTGGGGAGCCCGGAGCCCAGCCGGACCCAGTGGGCTCCACCGTCCAGGCTGACCCGGACGCCGTGCTCCAGCCCGACGTAGAGGACGTCCGGGTTGTCCGGGTCCTCCTTGATCACGTAGGAGGGCCCGTCGTCGAGATCCCCGATCACCGAGGTCCACGTCGCGCCCCCATCGTCGGTGCGGTACAGGTACGGGCGCGTGTCGTCCAGGGTATGGCAGTCCAGGGCCACGTAGGCCCGGTCCCGGTAGAACCGGGACGTCTCGATCTCCGAGACGACGCAGTGCTCGGGGGCCTCGGGGAATCGGTCGTCGACCTGCTCCCAGTGGCCGCCCCGGTCCGTGGTGACCCACACCGGCCCGTCGTCGGCCCCCACCCAGAGGGTCCCGGCGTCGAACCGGGACTCGGCCACGGAGAAGATCGTCCCGTAGGAGTGGTAGCCGTCCCGGCTCCCCAGGAAGGTCCGGTCCTGCTGCCAGCTCAGGTCGTCGGACAACCGCTCGGTGTCCCCGGTCTCCCCGTGGATGCGGAAGAGATGGTTGGAGCCGAGGTAGAGGTAGTCCGGGTCGTGCCGGGACAGGACCATGGCCGGGGTCCAGTTGTAGCGGACGGGCCCGGTGATGCCGAGGGCGGCCAGCTCCTCGGCCGTCGGTTGCAGCTCGGTGCGCGCCCAGTTGCGGAGGTCGAGCCGCGTCGTGTTCCCGAACTGCTGGACCAGGTAGATGATGTTCGGGTCCCGAGGGTCGGTGGCCGAGGCCATCCCGTCGCCGGTGTAGCGGAGCTTGTCCCAGTCCTCGTCGGTGATCCCCTCCTCGTCGTAGACGCGGCTGGGCCCGAGCCAGTGCCCCGTGTCCTGCATTCCCCCGATGACGTGCCAGGGGTCCTGGTCGTCCACGCTGATCTCGTAGAACTGCCCGATGGGCAGCGCGGAGGCCATCCAGGTGGCGCCCCGGTCGAACGTGATGTTCACCCCGCCGTCCCCGACGATCACCAGGTGGTCGGGATCCGAGGGGTCGATCCACATGCCGTGGAGGTCGTTGTGCACCCCCCGGATGTTCACCTCGCGCCAGGTGCTCCCCCCGTCCTCGGAGACGTTCAGCTCGAAGACGGGCATGTACACGCGCTGGTCGTCCGACGGGTCGACGAAGATGTTCTGGTAATAGTAGCCGGTGGACGGATCGCTGACCCGCCGCCAGGTGGCTCCCGCGTCGTCGGAGCGATAGACGCCGGTCTGGGAGCCCTCCCGCTCCCGGGGTTCCCGGGTCAGGATGCCGGCGTACACGATGCGGGAGTCGTTCCGGGCCACCGTGAGGTGGATCTTCCCCATGTCCTCCGTGGGCAGCCCGTTGCCGAGGCGGGTCCACGTGGCGCCGCCGTCGGTGCTCTTGAAGACGCCGCTGGAGGGCCCGGCCTCGTCCATGTCCCCGCCGCCATAGCGGAAGCGCTGCCACATCCCGGCGTAGAGCACGTCCGTATCGTGGGGATCCATCTCCAGGTCCATGGCCCCCGTGGTGTCGTCGACGTAGAGGACCTTGTCCCAGGTGCGGCCCCCGTCGGTGGTGCGGAAGACGCCCCGCTCCTCGTTCGCCCCCCAGAGGTGGCCCATGGCCGCGACCCAGACCCGGTCCGGATCCATGGGATGGATCACGATCTTCGACACGAGATAGGAGTCGTCGAGCCCCATGTGGGTCCAGGTCTCCCCCCCGTCCATGGACCGGTAGACCCCGTCCCCCCAGGAGTTGGCCCGGGTGTTGGCGGGCTCCCCGGTGCCCACCCAGACGATGTCCGGGTTCGAGGGGGCGACGGCCACGGCCCCGGTGGAGGCCGAGCCCTCGTGGGCGAAGACGTTGCGGAAGGTCGTGCCGTGGTTCGTGGTCTTCCACAGCCCGCCGCCGGCGGTGGTCAGGTAGAGCGTCTTCGGGTCGGACTCGACGCCGGTGACCGTCCAGGCCCGCCCGGCGGGCATCGAGGGCCCCAGGAGGCGCCACTCCAGGGTGGCCGTGTGCGCCGGCTCCAGCGTCTGGCCCCGGACGCCGGCCGGGAGCGGAAGGAGGAGGGCGGCGGCGAGTGCGACGCGGCGCGGAGACATGACGGCTCCTGGCAGGGGGGACTCAATCCATCTCGGGCGCGACCCGGCGGAGCGTCGCCTGCTCGAAGGCGTACGCCAGCTCGATCAGGCGGGGCTCCGAGCAGGCGGTTCCCGTGAAGCTCACGCCCAGGGGGCGGGGCTTCGGCTCGAACCCCTCCGGGAAGTCGGGCCCGCCGTCGTTGGGCACGAAGGCCCAGGGCACGATCACCGTCGGGTAGCCGGGGCGGGCCGCGATCCCCGCGCCGCCGGAGCCGGGGAAGAGGAGGGCATCCAGGTCGAGCTCCTCCATGACGGCATCGATGCCCCGGGTCCCGTTCAGCTCGATGTCCCGGGCCCGATCCTCCTCGTAGCGCGCCCGGTCTCCCTCCAGGTCGATCTCGTCGGCCCCGTCCAGCCGGGCCTGCTGGTACTTGATCGCCCCGGCCGTTTCGTGGGCGAGGTTCCATTCGCGGAGCTCGGTGAGGGTCCGCACCGGCGCCGACTCGCCCAACGTCTCCAGCCAGGCGTTGAAGTCGCGCTTCATGCCGTAATCCAGGACGCTGCTCCGGCCGTTGGTCAGCAGGCTCGTCTCGGGGTCCGGATCGAGCACGCTGGGGATGTCCGCCGGATCGACGATGACGGCGCCCTGGGCCCGAAGGACCTCGATGGCCTCGACCATGGCCGCGCGCTCCTCCTCGTCCAGGCCGCCCCGCCATTGGTCGGTCCCCGGGACCTGGACGGAGTCGTAGTAGAGAGCCCGTGGGATGCCGATGCGGGCGCCCTGCAGCCCTTCGGCATTCAGGAAGGCCGTGTAGTCCCCGTCCGGCGCCCGCTCGCACCGGTCCGTCGCCGGGTCGTTCGGATCCGGAGCCGCGCTCTCGAGGGCACCGAAGAAGATGGCCGCGTCGGTGACGGTCCGGGCCATGGGGCCCGCCGTGTCCTGGTCGCCGGTGATGGGGATGATGCCCCAGCGACTGATGCGCCCGACGGTCGGCTTGATGGCCGCGAGCATGTTGGAGTTCGAGGGCGACAGGATGGAGCCGGAGGTCTCGGTCCCGACGTTGGCGGCCCAGAAGCTCATCGCCGTGCCGATGCCCGAGCTGGAGCCTCCCACCCCCATGACCGGGCGCCCGTCGTTTCGACCCTCCCGGGGATCGCGCCGGGGGTCGTAGGGGTTGAGCCCGTAGCCGCCCACCGCACTGTAGTTGCCCGGCATCCCGGCCGCCGTGTAGTTGGCCAGCTCCGTCATCACCGTCTTCGCCAGGATGATCGCGCCGGCCTCCCGCAGGTTCTCGGTGACGGTGGCCTCGTAGGGCGGGACGAAGCCCTCGAACGCAAGCGCGCCGCCGGTCGTGGGCATGTCCGTGGTGTGGACGTTGTCCTTGAGGGCCACCGGGATGCCGTGGAGCGGCCCCCGCACCCTACCCTCGGCCCGCTCCCGGTCCAGGCGATCGGCCTCCTCGAGGGCATGGGGGTTCACCGCGATGACCGCGTTGACCCGCTCCTCCCAGGTGGCGATCCGCACCAGGTGCGCTTCCACCAGCTCACGGGAGGTCAGCCGTCCCTCCTCCATGGCCTGCTGCATCTCGGGGATCGTGGCTTCGACCACGTCGAAGGGCTCGGCGGACTCGTCCGGTCCTGCGGGCCCGCAGGCGGCGACGGGGGCGAGGAGCAGGAGGGCGAGGAGCGGCCGGGAGCGGTGGGGGGCGGGGGTGGTGTTCACGAGCGGTCCGTTGGGGAGGACGGGAAAATGGTGGATTGTCGTCCCGCAACATGAAGGCGCCGGGGGGCGGCGGCTACCGGATGGCTCGGCTACGGCGTCCTCTCCTGTCGCCCGGGAAGGGGCGCAGCGCGCATCGGGGGTCGGTCCCCGACGCCACCTCGGTGACGTGGAGATCTCCGTCTTCCCCGTCCGGATCGTCCGTGGGAGGGTCTTGCCGCGGGCTACCGGATCCGTTCGGCCTCGAACTCCAGTCGCTCCTCCGGCATGAGCACCAGACGCAGCGAACGAACGTCCGAGTCTTCGTAGGTGACCTCGATCCGGGCCCTCGGTCCGGCGATGGAGACCAGTTCGTCTCCCTCGAAGACGCCCATCACCCAGCGGCCGCCCCGGACGGGCACCAGATCGTAGGCCTTCCAGAATCCCGTCTCCAGGCGGAGACGCCCGGAAGCCTGGGACACCTCGATCGTGTCGTTCCCCGACAGGTAGCGCCCCACGAGGCGGGCCGCCGTGGCCGGATCCATCGCCACCGGCTCCACGTCGACCCGATCCGGCGGGACCTCCGCGAGGGGCACCTCCACCCGCACCATGTCCATGGGGCCGTCGTGGACCTCGTACCACATGCAGGCTTCGTCGCTCACGCACCGGCCCCCGTGCACCGTCCCGGCGGGGATGAAGAGATACGATCCCGGATGGAGGGCCCGGGGGTCCTCGTCTCCCACCCTCACCTCGAAGATGCCCTGGACGACCAGCTGTGCCTCGTTCATCCGGCGGTGCAGCACCCTCCCCCGGATCTCCGCGCCCGGAGGGGTCCGGAGCAGGTACTGGGCGGCGCCCGTGGAGGGATCCCGATACAGGAGGGTGACCTGGCACCCGGACGGATCCACCGGGTCGCAGGCCGTCCAGGACGCCGAATCCGGATCGAGATGGAAGGGCATCACCGGCGGGCCCTCCGGTGCCGGACGCATCGTGAGGTCCGCCCACTTCCCCTCCGGATCCGTACACCGGCCGGTCAGGACACCCTCGTCGTCGTAGCGGAGCGTGCATCGGAGCGGGACGCCGGCCTCCGGCTCGTCGAAGAGGAAGGCGACGCCGGTGTCGGACACGGTGACGTCGCGAGTGGCGAGGACGAGATCTCCGGGGCCCCGGATCTCGATCCGCGGGGAGCCGTCCACCCGGGACACGTTGAACCGGAGGGGCATCCCCTGGTCGGGGTGGTTCATCGGAACGAGCTCTCCGGTCCACGTGCCGGCCTCGAGCGTGCCCCCCTCCGTCTGTGCGGCCACCGGGAGCGGCCACGTGAATGCGAGGGCCAGGAACCACGCGGCCTGGAGGAGGCGACCCGGGAGGGAAATTCCGCACGCCCCTACGTCGGGTGCCCACGGGGGTCCGACCGTCCGCCGATGCTTCACGACCGCCGATCCTTCACGGTGAGCCTCCGGGAAAGGTGTCCGACCGGGTCGGACGGCATTGGAACGTCTGCTCCGCCTACGATACGTCGGGACGGAGCGACGTGCAGCGCGCCAGGGGTGCCAGCGCCGCCGGAGCGGACGCGTCCGGACCGCCGCTCGGGAAGGCCTGGACCTATATTGCCCGATCAACCACTCACGCAGGCCCGTACAGGAGGCCCCGAAAGATGCGCATGCGCTTCAACCCCTCGTCGTCCTGCAGCGCCCGCACCATGCGGCTCGTGGCCTTGTGGTCGCTCCTGGCCGTCACGGGCTGCCAGGACGATGGGTCAGCTCGAGTCGAGGTGCCGGTACCGACCGGCGAACGCATGTCCGATCGGGAGGCCGTGACCGCGGCGATCCAGGCGGCGGGCCCGGGCGAGGTCGTCGAGTTCGGCGCGGGCACCTACCTGATCGGGAGCGAGGCCTTCCTCGTCGGGACGCCGGGAATCGCCCTGCGAGGCCACCCGGACGGCACGACGCTCGTGGGATGCACCGAGGACGAGCGGGCGGCGATGCCCATCGAGGAGTACTGGGAACGCTGCAACGGATTCGTTCTCGCCGGGGAGGCGCAGCGGGTCACGGGCCTTCGCTTCGAGGGCTTCTCGGACGCGCTCTCCATCCGCCATCCGTCCGCGGTGGATCTGCCCGAGCGAGACGTCCCCTATGCCGGCGGGCAGGTGATCGAGGGCAACGTCTTCCAGGACGTCACCTCCTTCTCGATCCGGCTCGACGCGGATTCGGTGGTCCTCGTCCGGGACAACGTGTTCCGCAACACCTGGCACGCGCTGGCCACCGGCGGTCGCAACATCCACTTCGTGGACAACGACATCGCGGTTCCGGAGCCCGACCGGGTGTCCAACGGATACCCGGGGGGCGCCATCGGCATCCGCCCCGACCGGAACGGCGTGTGCGAGTCGATCGTGGTGGAGGGCAACCGCGTCGAAGGACACACCGAAGGCGTGATGATCGCGCTGTTCCCTCAGGACGCGGCCGGGAGCAGCTGCTCGGACATCGTCGTGCGCAACAACGAGATCTCCATGCGCCCCGTCCATTTTCCCTTCGCGGACCCGAGGCCGGGTTTCGAGGATGCGGAGGACCGGGGCGGTAAGCTCGCCATCGCTCCCGCGATCCTGGTCCGGAACGTCCAGCCGCTGGTGGGAGCCGGTGTTCTCGAGTGGCCCGCGTTCTGGATCCCAGAAGGCGGCTGGCCGGCGGAGCTCGCCGACGGGCGGATCCACGACATCACCGTCGAGGGGAATCGGATCACCGGTGCGGTCGGCATCGGCATCGAGCTCGTCGACGTGGAGGACGTCCGGGTGCTGGACAACGAGATCGAGGTCCGACCGGCGGCGACACCCGCGGAGATCGAGGGACTCCGTCTCGGTGGGAACGGGGGGCCGGGCGTCTGGATCGAACTCGGCCTCCTCGAAACCGTCAACGGGACGGCCGTGTGGGTCTCCGAGGGGAGTGAAGGTGTGGAGATCCGGCCGGCGGGTGGGCGATGATGGTCTTCCGCCCCTTCCTTGCGACGCTAGCCCTGTTCGTCCTTTCCGGTGGGCCGATCTCGGCACAGGACGGACGTGCGATCGTGGGCGACCTCCAGGCCATCCGGGGGTCGGACGGGGTCCAGGTCCTCGAGCAGGTCGAACTGGGTGGGACCCCGCAGTGGGTGTCGGTCCGGGGGAAGGACAGGTCCAATCCGGTGCTGCTCTTTCTCCACGGAGGGCCGGGCGATCCCGGGATCGGCCTGTCCTGGGCCTTCCAGCGGAGCTGGGAGGAGTTCTTCACCGTGGTGCAGTGGGACCAGCGGGGAGGGGGGAAGAACGTTTCAGGAATCGACCTGACTCGTCGTGTTCCCGACCCGGACCTGACGATCGATCGGCTCACCGCGGATGCGGAGGAGCTCGTCGCCCACCTCCGGGACCGGTTCCAACAGGACCGGATCCTGGTCGTGGGGCACTCCTGGGGGACGGTGCTCGGCACACGGCTGGCCCTGCGGCGTCCCCAGTGGCTCCGCGCGTTCGTGGCGATCGGCCACGTAGGCGGCAGCATGCGGGCGAACGAGGCGGCGGTCTACGAGGCGCTCGTCGAGGAGGCCCGCATCCGGAACGACTCTGCCGCAGCGGCGGACCTCGCTGCGATCGCTCCCTACCCGCCCCGGCGCGGCGTGATTCCGCCGTCCAGCATGGCGGTCCGAGGTCGGCTGATTTCGACCTACGGGGGCAGCCTGTTCGCGGAGCCGGATGGGCTGCGGGTCTACTTCTCCCTGGTGCAGCTGAGTCCGGACTACGATCAGGAGGAGCGGGAGAACTGGGCGGCCGGGGCCAGTCGCGTCATCTGGCACCTCGCGAACGACGGCCTCTTCGACGTCGACCTGGAGGCGGAGGGGCTGGAGTTCGAGGTGCCGGTCTTCTTCTTCCACGGGCGTCACGACCTGCACACCCCCATGAGGAGCACCCGGCGCTATTTCGAGGCTATCGACGCTCCGCAGAAGGACTTCCTGGTCTTCGAGCGGAGCGCCCACTCGCCCCACCTCGACGAGCCGGGCCTCTTCCTGGATCGCTTGCGGGGCGTGGCGCACGGCGCCGGGGGCGGCGGTCGGTAGGATCGGGTCATCCGACCGTCACCACGATCTTCCCCGGGGAGTCTCCGTTCGCGAGCTCCTCGTACGCGGCGGCGGCGTCTTCCATGGAGAAGGTCCTGCCGATCACGGGTCGGACCGCTCCCGCGTCGATCCACCCGCCCAGCTCGCCCAGCATCTCTCCGTCGGGCTCCATCAGGAACCACTCGAAGCGCACCCCGTACTCCGCCGCCAGGTCGTCGGTGTCCTGGCCCTTGATCGAGACCATCGTGCCGCCCCGCCTCAGGACCTCGAACGAGCGCCGCAGCGTCTCACCGCCGAGCATGTCGAAGACGACGTCGTAGGCGGCCAGCTGCTCGTCGAAGGCCTCGGTGTGGTAGTCGATCACCACGTCCGCCCCGAGGCTCCGGACCAGCCCGGCGTGGCGGCCGCTGCAGGTGGTCGCCACATGGGCGCCGATGTGCTTGGCGATCTGGATGGCCAAGGTCCCCACCCCGCCGGAACCGCCGTGGATCAGGACCTTCTCGCCCTCCTTCAGCCCGGCCCGGGTGATCAACGCCTGCCAGGCCGTGAGGCCCGCCAGGGGCACGGACGCGGCCTCGGCGTGGCTCAGGGTCTCGGGCTTGGTCGCAAGCTCGCTCGCCTTCACGCGGGCGAACTCGGCGATGGCGCCGGCGTCGTCCAGGTTCGGCCGGGCGAAGACCGCGTCGCCCACCTCGAAGCGTCCGACCTCCGCGCCCACGTCGACCACCTCTCCCGACACGTCGTAGCCCATCACGTGGGGGAAGGTCAGGGGCATCTTCTCCTTCATCGCCCCCGACCGCAGGATGTCGTCGATGGGATTGATGCCGGCGGCCCGCACGGCGATGAGGACCGAGTCGTCCCTCGGCTCGGGCGGCTCGACGTCGCCGATCTCGATCGGTGCCCCGTAGTCCCGGATCACGGCGGCCTTCATGGTCTCCTTCGATGCGGCGCTCATGCGGACTGCATCCGTCGGACGGTTCCAACCCAGCCCTCGTCCTCCACCGCGTCGGCAAGCACCGAGGCGACATCCCCGCGGGCGGCGGTGGCATCGGCCTCCACGGCATCGCCGAAGCGCACGTCCCGGGAGCCGTCCTCTTCGGTGAGCCGGACGGGCCGCACGATCGCATAGGGGAGTCCCGAGGCCATGAGATACTCGTCGGCGTCGTGCTTCGCCTGCAGGTAGTGGGCGATCTCGCTGTCGGGATCCGGATCCCCGGCCCCGATGGAGCTGAGCATCACGAACCGGTCGACGTTCGCCTTCCCGGCCAGGTCGACCAGGCGCTTCGCTCCGTCGCGGTCCACGGCGTCGGTCATCTCCGGCCCCGTCGAGCCGCCCGAGCCCGCGGCGAAGACCACCGCATCGCAGCCTCGGCAGACGTCGTCGTCCAGATCGGTCAGGTCGCCTCGACGGCGCTCGACGTCCGCCGGAAGGACGCTGGTGTCGGAGCTCTTCCGGACCAGGGCGATGGGATGGTGGCCCCGGGATACCAGCTCCTCCACGAGTCGGGTGCCGGTCTTCCCGGTGGCTCCTGCGACGAGAACGTTCATGGGTGCTCCTTCGTGATCGTGATGAATGGTGTTGCGAATGGCGTGCCTTCGAAGGGGGTCGTCAGGGCAGATAGATCGCCTTGGCGTTGACGAACTCCTTCATGCCGAAGCCGCCGTGCTCGCGGCCGTATCCCGAGTCCTTGACCCCGCCGAAGGGCATGTTGGGGTCGGCCGTGCCGAAGACGTTGATGCGGACCATCCCGGTGTCGAAGTGGTCCCGGGCGAGCCGGAAGCCCCGGTCCGCGTCCTCGGTGAAGATCGCGCCCCCCAGCCCGTAGCGGCTGTCGTTGGCGATCCGCATGGCGTCCTCGTCGTCGCGGGCTCTGATGACCGAGGCGACGGGCCCGAAGAGCTCGTCGTCGTAGGCCGGGGTTCCCGGCGGGCAGTCGGCGAGGACGGTGGGGGGGAAGTAGTATCCCTCGCTCTCTTCGGGGACCCCGCCGCACAGCAGGGTGGCCCCCCCGTCGAGGCTCCGGGAGACCTGATCGCGCAGAGTCTCGAACTGCTCCTCGCTGGCCACGGGACCCAGCTGCGTGCCCTCGTCCGTCGGGTCGCCCATGGTGATGGCCTGCATCCGCTCGACGAACGCGTCGACGAAGGCCTCGTACACGGCCTCGGTGACCACGAACCGCTTGGCGGAGACGCAGGTCTCACCGTTGTTGAAGATGCGGCCCGTGACGCAGGTCTTCGCGGCCCGGGCGACGTCGGCGTCCTCGAGCACCACGTAGGCGTCGTTCGATCCCAGCTCGAGCACCGACTTCTTGAGGTGCTTCGCCGCGGTCCGACCGATGTGCCGTCCCGCGGTGTCACTCCCCGTCATCGTCACGCCCCGGACCCGCTCGTGGGCGATGATCTCGTCCGACGTGTCGTGGTCGATCACCACCACGTCGAACAGCCCATCCGGCAGCCCCGCCTCCAGGCAGAGATCCCGGAGCATCAGGCCGCTGCCGGTGCAGATGCTGGCGTGCTTCAGGATCACGCCGTTCCCCGCCATCAGGTTGGAGGCCAGGACCCGGACCGGCTGGTAGACCGGGAAGTTCCAGGGCTGGATGCTGTAGATGACCCCGAGGGGGCAGTAGGCCACGACGCCGGTCTTCTTGCCGCCCCGGTAGGTCCGCTCTTCGTCCGCCAGCTGCGTCGGGCCCTCGTCGGCCGCGTACTCGAAGAGCTGGGCACACAGCTCGACCTCGGACTGGCCGTCCCGGAGGAGCTTTCCGGTCTCCCTGGTCATCAGGGCCGACAGGTCGTCGGCCTGGTCGCGCAGGGCGTCGGCGATGTCCCGGAGGAGGGGTGCCCGCTCCTCGTGGGTCTTCGTCCGCCAGTCCAGGAAAGCGGCGTGGCAGGCCTCCACCCGGGCGAAAGCGGCGTCCCGTTCCATGAGATCGTAGGTGGTGATCGGTTCCTTGGTGGCAGGGTTGATCGTGGTGATGCTGGTCACGGTTGGATTGTCCCGTTGGGTTCGGAGGGGGTGGAGCCGCACCGGAAAGGTCTGGCGATGGACTCGGTTGGATGGCTTACCCGCAAGACGCCCGCTCGTGCGGATGCAGCGCGGAACGGCGTCGGCTCAACCCCCGACGGCCGTCCCCCCGTCGGGGTGCAGGTTCCGTTCCATGGGTCGGTGGGAGAGGGATCCCGCCCGGAGGATGCGCCGTCTCGCCGCCACGAGCCCAGGATTCCTCCCGGCCTCCGGGTCCTCCGGAGGGGTGCGAACGGGAAGACGGGCTTTCAGGTCCGAGGCTTCGTGGCGCACGAATCGAAAGGAGCCCGGCCCGCCGCGGAGGAGTTCATCGCCCTTCCGGTCGGGTCGGTCCATTGCTGGGGTGAGAACACCCGGGGTCAGCTGGGAGACGGGACCACCACCAATCGTCCGGCTCCCGTCGCCGTGGAAGGCGGCCGTACGTATCGGACCGTGGACGCGGGCGGGGGGCCCGCCTGCGCGATCTCGACCGATGGGACTCCACACTGCTGGGGGCAAGATTACCAGGGCCGGATCGGAGACGGCACGGGAAGCTGACGACGGGCAGCGCGGTCAGGGAGGATGGTGAGGCCAGCCGACCGAGGGCCGCGACCCGTCAGGGTCGGCTGCCGGGCCGTCTACCGTTCATGAGCATCAGACCCACGCGGTCCCCGGGCAGTAGCATCTCGGGAGGCAGGCCCTGAAGCAGGGCTCCCTCGCACAGCTCGGCATATCCCTCGGGCGGGAGGACGATCAGGATGAGCGACTCGGCATCCCACCGGTCCAGATCCTCCAGCTCCACCGGGTCCACGGCGGGGCGCCACCCGCCGTTCATCGGCACGAACACGGCCATCACCGCGCCGTTCCAGCCGTCCGCGGGATCGAAGCGGACCCCGGGCCACGAGGTCCCGTAGAATTCCGTCACCGCCTCCATGGAGGCCTCGGTGCTCCACGCCCGGGCCCTGAGCTCGAGGTGCGCGGCCAGATCCGGGGTCTCGGACGCGCCGGCTCCCATCATGACGCTCATCTGGACGAAGCTCTCCAGAACGTCGTCCGGCACCGCATCGGGCGGTGGCGCGAAAGTCACGAGGTCCAGGACCAGTCGATGCATCAGACCTCCTACCGTGGACTCGTGCCCCAGGACCTCCGCGGCGTCGGACACGTCGCCCCGGTCGACCAGCAGCAGGGCCAGGAACTCCCGGTGGTCCCTCCTCGAAGGCGCGAAGCGCACCGCGAGCCGGGCGTGCTCCAGGGCCTCCCGGCCCACCTCCTCCATCAGGACGGGATCGGGGGCGATCTCTTCCGCCATGGCGAACCGCTGACTCGCCTCCTCGAGGAGAAGCCGGGCGGTCCAATAGTGGGCGTCGGCCACGGTGGAATCCCGGGTGAGGACCTCCCGCAGGATCGCCAGATGGCGCTCGTAGGGCGGGGGCTCGGGCATCGCTGCTCCGGGGTCCTCGAACATGGCCATGTATGCGTCTCGAAACGCCAGGAGGTCCCGGATCCGGCCCAGCCGCACCGACAGAACCAGCGCGAAGGCGTCGTCGGGGTGCAGCTCAAGGTAGGACGCCACCCTGGTCAGCTCCGCGTCCACCGCGGGGAGCTCCACTTCGACGTCCACCCCCTGACCCGGGCCGGGCCAACCCTCCGCCGCCTCCACCTTCGCCGCCAGCGCTTCCGCCGAGCGGAGCTCCGACGGGACCTGGGGGAGCCCGGGCACCGGAAGGGCCAACAGAAGGCTGAGCACCGCGGGACGCGAGACCCGGAACATGAGACCTCCTTGCGCCGTTGGCGCGCGGGGCCGGCGGTCCGGGCGGCGGACGGTTCCGTCGAAGGCGGTCAAAGGGGCAGCGGGAGCCGCCGCACACACTACCTCACTGTGGTCGTACCCTGTGCCGCACCGGGGAGTTCGCCGGCGTGCGCTCGATTCCCGCTGCGCCGTCCGCCGTCGGTGCGCCCGCCGATTCCCGGAGCTAGGTTCGCTTCCGGGAATCGTGGCACCTGCGAGGGTCACGCCGGCGACCTCCAGGACGTCGGGCGCCAGACGAGCCGGTGGGGAGAAGTGCGAAGATGTCAGCCTCCGGCGAAGTCCCCTACGTGTACGTGTGGCGATACGAGGTGCCGTCGGAGAGCCGGGTCGAGTTCGAGCGGGTCTACGGAGCCGCCGGCGATTGGGTGGAGTTGTTCAGAAGGGGGAGCGGCTATCTGGCGACCCGGTTGCTCGCCGACGTGGGGGGGGAGGGGCGATACCTGACGATCGACGAGTGGGATTCCCGGGAGGCCTTCGAGCACTTCCGATCCGAGTATCACGACGCCTTCGATGCCCTCGACGAACGCTGCACGCACCTGACCTCCCGGGAGGAGCAGATCGGGCACTTCCGGGCCCTGGACGAAGCGCCATGACGGCCCAGGGCCGCACCGCGCGCTTCGTTTCCGAGGCTGCCGTCATCGTGGTCAGCATCCTCCTCGCGTTCTCGATCGACGCGTGGTGGGACGACCGCCAGGCCCGGATGACCGAGGCCGCCGTGCTGGAGGCGATCCGGGAGGAGGCGGAAGAGAACCGGATCGAGCTCGATCGTCTGATGCGGCGGACCGGGACCCAGCTGGACCGCATCGACGCCTTTCTCGGCGCGACCCCGGCCGAGCTCCGGGCCCTTCCGCAGGACAGTGTGGCTCCCTGGATCGCGGCCATGGTCGTGACCTGGACCTTCGACGGGGACGATTCGGCGGCGGGACTCTTTCTCGGCTCTTCGGCACCGGTCACGCGACACGGTCGCGACGCGCGCATCGTCCTGGCCCGGTGGGTCCGCATCCAGGAGGACATGGAGGAGGAGAAGGCGACGGTCTGGGCCCTCGGCGTCGACCTGGCCGGCCGCGTCACCCCCCACGTCGCCGCCGTCCCCCATGGCGGGCAGGGCCTCCTGTTCGAGGTGGCGGGACGGCTCGGGCCGGAGCTTCTCGCGCAACTGAGGCGCGACGACGATTTCGTGGCCGTCACCCTGAACAAGGCTCACTATCAGAATGTCTACGTCCAGGAGCTGACCCAGGCATCGGCCGTATTGGATTCGCTTCGGGCAGTGGTGCGAGACGACCCGAGGACCCTGGAATGACGACGGATGACCCTGAGCCGACGGTCCCGGTGGCGGGCCCGGGGTCCGTCGAGGAGGCCCGGCATCCTCCTCCCCCGGCCGCCATGCAGATCGGACCAATCGTCCGGGAGGTCCTCATCCTGGTGGCCGGCATCCTCATCGCCCTGGGCCTCGAGTCCTGGCGGGACGGGCGAGTCGAGCAGGGCGAGGTCCGGGCCGAGCTTCGGAGCGTCCAGGTGGAGCTCCAGGAGAACCTCCCGATCCTCGACGGCTACATCCGGTGGCACGAGCGGTCCTTGGATGCCACAGAAGACATGCTCGCACTGCTGTCGGCGGGTAGGGATGTCGACGTTCCCGACTCGACGGTCTGGGGCGTGGGGTTCACCCCGACGTACGACCCGCGTAGAGGAGCCCTGGACGCGTTGATCAGCTCGGGCCGCCTGGCCCTGGTCCAGGATCCGGAGCTCCGCCGCGCGTTGGCGGCCCATGGGGGGGCGCTCCAGGATGCCCGGGACGAGGAGACCCGCTCCCGGGCCTACGTGGATCTTCAGCTGGGGACGGTGCTCGGTCGCTCCGGGAACACGGCGCGACCCCAGTCCGTCAACTGGCGGGACCCCGGAGTGCCCGAGGAGGCGCGGGGCCGTCACACGCGTATCACCTACTCGCAGGAGTTGGAGAACCACCTGGCCCGTCGGCGTCTCTTCGCGATCCTCTCGATCGAGTCGCTCCGGGCCGCCCGGGTCAGCGTGGTGGACCTCACGCAACGGATCACCCGGCTGTTGGACGACTGACCTCGGCGCGAGTCCGTTCCCTCGGGGCCGTTGCCGCGTCCCCTCTTCAGCCCCGCCCCCCCCGCCGTGTAGCGTGGTCCCATGTCTTCCGCCGCCCCTCCCGTACTCGATCGGCTTCCGGACCTCCCGGTCCGGGCCGTCCTGCCCGAGCTCATTGCGGCGCTGGACGAGACTGGTACAGCCGTCCTGGTCGCACCCCCCGGCGCGGGGAAGACCACGCTGGCACCCCTGGCCCTCCTGGACGCCTCCTGGATCGACGGGCGCAAGGTCCTGGTCCTGGAGCCCCGGCGACTGGCCACCCGGGCGGCGGCCCACCGCATGGCCGAGCTCCTGGGCGAGTCGGGGGCGGGCGGGACGGTGGGGTACCGGGTGCGGCTGGACACGCAGGTCTCGGCACGGACCCGGGTGGAGGTGGTCACCGAGGGCGTCCTGACCCGTATGCTCCAGTCGGACCCGGCCCTGTCCGAGGTGGGCGCCGTCGTCTTCGACGAGTTCCACGAGCGGTCCCTCCACGCCGACCTGGGCCTGGCCCTGGTTCTCCAGTCCCGCTCCTTGCTCCGGGACGACCTCCGGATTCTCGTCATGTCCGCCACGCTGGACGCCGGCCCGGTGGCCCGCCTCCTGGGATCCGAGGACGGGCCGGCCCCGGTGGTGGAGAGCCGGGGGCGCATGTACCCGGTGGAGACCCGCTTCCGGGACCGGCCGGTGGAGGGTTGGATCGAGCCCCCAGTGGTGGACACCGTCCTCCGGGCCCTGGACGAGGAGCCGGGCGACGTGCTCGTCTTCCTCCCGGGGGCAGGAGAGATCCGCCGCACGGCGGAGGGGCTGGAGGAGGCACGGGTGCCGGCCGGCGTCACCCTCCACCCGCTCTTCGGGGCCCTGTCCAGAGAGGAGCAGGACCGGGCCATCCGGCCCAGCCCCCCGGGGCGGCGGAAAGTGGTCCTGGCGACGTCGATCGCGGAGACGTCCCTCACCATCGAGGGGGTCCGGGTGGTGGTGGACGGCGGGCTCATGCGGGTGCCCCGCTTCGACCCGGGCACAGGGATGACCCGGCTGGAGACGGTCCGGGTGACCCGGGACGCCGCCGACCAGCGCCGAGGTCGGGCCGGCCGGGTGGAGCCCGGCGTCTGCCATCGGCTCTGGACGGAGGGGGAGGACCGGGGCCTGGTCCCGACCCGGCGCCCCGAGATCCTGGAGGCCGACCTGGCGTCGCTGGCGCTGGAGCTGGCGGTCTGGGGCGCCGACCCGGCCGAGCTGCGGTGGCTGGACCCACCGCCGGAAGCCGCCTTCGCCCAGGCCAGAGAGCTGCTGCGGGAGCTGGACGCCCTGGACGACCAGGGTACGGTCACGGACCACGGTCGCGAGCTTGCGACGGTGGGTGCCCACCCCCGGTTGGCTCACCTCCTGATCCGGGGGCGGGCCCTCGGGTACGGTGGGCTCGCGGCCGACCTGGCGGCTCTGCTGAACAACCGGGACGTCCTCCACGCCTCTGGCCGGGCCCCGGACGCCGACATGACCCTCCGGGTGGAGGCGCTACGGGCGGCCCGGCGCCGGGGTGGCCGGGGGGCTGCGGGGCTTCGCGGGCACGACGTCCACCGGGGCGGGCTCCGGCAGGTGCAGCGGGAGGCGGACCACTGGCGCCGGACGTCGAGCGGACCGTACGGGAGCGGCGCCGACGGCGGGACGACGCACGGGAGCGGTGCCGGGGCCGGCGATGCCTCCGACGACGTGGCCGCAACCGGCCTCCTCCTCGCCCTGGCGTATCCGGACCGGGTGGGGCAGCGCCGGCCCGGGGAGCGGGGGCGGTTCCTGCTCCGGAACGGCCGGGGGGCCGCCTTCCAGGAGGTCCAGACCCTGGGGGACGCGGACTGGCTCGTGGCGGCGGAGGTGGACGCCCGGGGTCGGGAGGGCCGCATCTTCCGGGCGGCGCCGGTGACGCTGGCCGAGCTCGAGGAGGTCTTCGCCGCCCAGATCATGGAGGCCGACGAGGTGGACTGGGACCCGGAGGCCGGCCGGGTCCGGGCCTTCCGCCGGACCCGCCTCGGGGCCCTGGTCCTGTCGGCGGCCCCGCTGTCCGACCCGCCCGCCGAGGCACTGACCCGGGCACTGGTGGACGGCATCCGGACCGCCGGCCTCGAGGCCCTGCCCTGGTCGAAGGAGACCCGACAGCTGAAGGAGCGGATCGGCTTCCTCCATCGCCTGGAGCCGGACGCCTGGCCCGACACCTCGGAGGCGGCCCTCCTGGCCGGCCTGGAGGGATGGCTGGGTCCCTTCCTGGTCGGGATGCGCAGCCTGGACGATCTCCGGCGGCTGGACCTGACCCAGCCCCTCCTCACCGCCGTGGGGTGGGACCGCCGGGCGACGCTGGACCGGATGGCCCCCACCCATCTGGAGGTGCCCAGCGGCTCGCAGGTCCGCCTGGACTATTCGGACCCGGAAGCCCCGGTCCTGGCCGTCCGCCTGCAGGAGGTCTTCGGCCTCACCGAGACCCCCCGGGTGGCCGACGGCCGGGTTCCCCTCACGCTGCACCTCCTCTCCCCGGCCCAGCGCCCCGTCCAGGTGACCCGGGACCTGGCCTCCTTCTGGACGGATGCCTACTTCGAGGTCCGCAAGGACATGCGCGGCCGGTATCCCAGGCACTACTGGCCCGAGGATCCCCTGGAGGCCGAGGCGACGCGGCGGACGAAGCCGCGGTAGGTGGGTCAGGTGGCGTTCTGCAGCCCGTACTTCATGATCCGGCCGTGCCGCCCGGACTGATCGCCGTCCATGTCGTAGACGTCGCCCGGGGGCCGACTCCGCCGCCGGCGGCGTCGCGGATCCGGGCGTGGTCGGCATCGGTCAGCCCCACGTCGAAAGGCCCGCATCGTGCTGGCCACCTGGCGGGCCCGGCCCGCCCCCGTGATCACGGGGGCCGCGCCCGGCTGATCCAGCACGAAGCGGACGGCGACGGCGGCCACGTCCACGCCCTGCTCGTCGGCGATCGCCCGCATGGTCGACAAGATGCGTTGGTGCACGGCCCAGCCCCCGATCTCTTCGAGGTCGAGACGCTCGACGGCCAGGCGCCGCAGGGACCGATCCACGACCCGCTCCACGTCCGCCTTCTTCAAGGTGGGCAGGGCCTCGAGATCCGGGACGAACCTGGTGTGGATCCGGATGGGTCCGGCGGCGGAGGTGGTCCGCCACCGCTTCAGGAAGCGGCCGTAGAGCTCCTCGACGCCGTCGAAGACGACGCTCCAGCCGATCGAGGGTCGCTTCCGCGGAGGCGTGCAGGGGGGCAGGTCCGCCGGTACCCCGTCGGCCCCGGACCGTTGGCCGAAGTTCCCGCGCCGGTTGTATGATCCCCGTCGTCCTCGAGTGCTGTCCCGTCCCGCCTCCAGGCATCGCGCCCTCAGGACCCACGTGGACCATCACCGTCCCCTCGCTCTCGCCGTCGCCGTGGCGATCCTCTCGGGGCTCGTCCCGGCGCCGGCATCATCCCAGGCTCCCCTCTCCCCGAGCTTCGGCGTGTCGCGGTGGACCACCGACGACGGGCTCCCGAGCCACTTCATCCCGGACCTCGTGCAGACGTCCGACGGCTTCGTGTGGATGGCGGCGGGAGGCGTGCTCGTCCGCTTCGACGGAAAAGACTTCATGGAGGTCGGCACGGATGCGTCCCGCGCCGAACTCGGCTACATCCGGGGACTCGAGGCAGGGGTAGGGGACACGATCTGGCTCGTCGGGGGCGCCGATCGTCTGGCGTCCTACGTCGACGGGCGGTTCCTGCCGGGGGACTCCGTAGGCCTCGCGAGCTCGATCGTCCAGGGAGCGGACGGGGATCTCTGGCTCACGTCCACGACGCACGTGTGGCGGCGCGACCCCGACGGATTCCGCCTGGTGTTGGACGTCCCGTTGACGGTCCCGCTGGTGACACAGGGGGTGAACCTCGCGGTGGACGGGGATGGGGGTGTGTGGAGAATGGGCAATGGTCCCGTGGCGTTTCGGCTCGACGCCGGCGGGCCGCGGACGCCTGCGGCCGTGGGCACCCTGGTGGAGGATCCCTCACATGGGCGGGTCCTGATCGCGACCGGTACAGGTGAGACGCTCGAAGTCGGAGAGCCCGGGGGCCCTCCCCTCTACTCGGTCCTGGCCGAGGGACGGGTCCCCCGCAAGGTCGATAGCCGGGGGCGCCTGTGGGTCACCGTCACCGGTGGGCTGGAGGTCTACCCTCCGGATGGGGGCCGGCCACACCGGATCGACCTCGGGGACCCGGACGTGTACGTGCACCAGATCCTCGAGTCGCCGGGGGGGACCTTCTGGGCCGGGACGGATCAGCATGGGCTCTTCCGCGTCCAGGAGCAGCCATTCCGCACGTTTCAGACGCAACCCAACAGCCCGGACCGCCAGGTGCTGTCGATCGGTCCGTGGGTCGACGGAACGGTGGTCGCGGTCGACTGGGCGGGGGCCGCCACGCGGATCGACGGCGTCCGCATGGAACCGGTCGGTGCGCCGGAAGCGGGCATCCTCGCCGCCCTCGAAGACAGTCGGGGCACCCGGTGGTTCAGCACGTACGTCGCAGGGATCCGCAATGGTCTCGTCGGGACCACCATCGAAGGCCGCGAGATCGGGCTCGAGCTGCCCCCGCGGCCCACGCGAGTCCTGGAGGATCCGCACGAGTCCGGGGTCCTGTGGCTGCTCAACCCCTACGCTGCGCGGTTTCGGCCGTACGCCGAACAGGGGGTGGACATCGTTGTCGGCGAAGATGAGCAGGTGCGCGACATCGCGTGGGTGGGACCGGACGACCTGTGGCTCACGGGCGGAGACGGGCTCGTGCACCTGGGTCCCGACGGCCGCCGCACGTACCGGTCGGAGGACGGGTACCCCGTGCGGATGGGCAGGGCCCTCTACGTCGACCCCCGAACCGGGGACGTCTGGGTCGGGACGTATCAGGACGGGCTCGTCCGGGTCCGCGATGGCGAGTTCGGCGCGATCCGGGCCGAGGACGGGCTGCACGAGAACGTCGTGTCGGAGATCCTCGCCGACGACGCGGGGAACCTCTGGATGGCGGGCAACCGCAGCGTGCATCGGGTCGCCCTGGACGAGGCCAACGCATTCGTGGACGGAGCGATCGACCGTGTCCGAGGCGTCGGGTACGGGCGGGAGTCGGGACTCCTCAATGCGGAGACGAGTGGGCACGCCGGCCTTCGCGATCGGGCGGGGCGGCTCTGGTTCCCGACGTTCGGCGGAGCTGCCGTGGTGGACCCTGCCGAAGCCCTTCGCATGGATTCCCTCCCACCCCGCCTGGTGATTCACGACGTGTCCCTGGGAGGGGAGTCATTCATCCCGGGATCCGGTGAGGCGCTCCGTCCCGACCAACGCCGCCTCGACGTGCGTTACGGGGCCATCTACCCGAGGAACCCGGAGGGCGTCGGATACGAGGTCTGGCTGGAGGGAGCGGATCCGGACTGGCGGGACGTCGGCGGCGCGACAGAGCTGTCGTACGCCAGCCTGACTCCGGGAGACTACGTGCTCCACCTCAGGGCCCGAAGCCCATATGGGGCCGCGAGCGATGAGAACACCACGGTCGCCTTCACGGTGACACCCTACTTCCGGGAAACTTC
>DATHRY010000067.1:0-5966 GCA_035464715.1 Longimicrobiales bacterium | reverse complement strand
CGGAGTGGGCCCAGTTCCAGGCCCTGACGGATGCGGCATTCGCTCCGGACGGCACGCTCTTCCTCCTCGACCCGATCGAACCGGCCGTCGTCGCGGTCTCCCCGGAGGGCTCCCTTCGATTCCGTGTCGGGGGCCGCGGGGAAGGGCCTGGCGAGTACCGCAGTCCACAGTCCGTGGACGTCCTCCCGGGCGGCACCATCGTCGTGTTCGACGGGAGGAAGCGCGCCTTTCTCCTGTACGACGAAGAAGGAGGGTTCATCGACGAGGTTCGGCCGGACCTGACGGTGGGGGTCCCGGCTGCGCCGATGGAGGTCGCCGGGGACGGGACGCTCCTGGCCCTCCCTGAGCGCCTCGTCACGGGCAGGCACGGCGCGGCGATGCTCACGGGTGCCGGAATTCGATCGGTCGGCGTGGACCTTCCATTGCTGCGTGTCCCGGTCCGCAACGACGGGGCCGCCACCGTCGTGACGCGGGTTCCACTGGCACCCGGGCTCGAGGAGGCCACGTCCCTCTTTCGAGCCTTCGTCCCCGAGGCGTCGCTGGGAGTGGTCCTCGGAACCGGTGTCGCCATCCTCCACCCGGGCGCGTACAGGATCGAGATCCTGTCCGCATCGGGTTCGGAGGTCACCGTCGTGCAGCGGAATCTGGACGTTCGAGCCACCTCCGCCGCCGATCGCAGCGCCTTCCTGCGCCGGATGGAAGAGGAATCGGATCGGGTCCGAACGCTTGGACAGGGAGGCGGCGGTCGGCCGGGTGGGGGCCGTCCGGACCCCTGGTTCTACCCGACCGTCTCGCCGGCCACCCGGATCGTCACGAACGGTGGCGGGAGCATCTGGGTCCAGCGCACGACCGCCGATGACGCCACGGCGCCCGGGCCCGTCGATCTGCTCTCGGCGGACGGCACGTACAGAGGCACCCTTCCGGCGGATGGCCGGGGCCTTCCCGTCGCATTTGGCCCGGGCGGTCTCGTGGCCTTCTTCGAGAGGGGGGAGTTCGGCGTGCCGATGACGACCGTACTTCGCCTTCCCGAGACGGTGCGATGAGGCCCCGTCGTCCATCCGGAAGGCCCCCGGATCGGATGGGGGGGCCAGGGGGACGAAGTGCCACACCGGGGCACGGGCTCGACGTCCTGACGAACGGAGTGGACGTCTCCTGACCGGGTCTTCGCCGGCCCATCCTGCGTAGAGGTACGTACTGTCTGGGTTCTTCCTGCCTGGTAGCTAGAGAGCGGAGTCGGACGACCACACCACAACGCTCGACGGAGGCATCCCATGATCAGGCGATTCCACATTGCGGCCGCCGCTGCACTCACGGCCACGGCGGCGTGTTCCGACCAGCCCGTCGCCCCGGATCGGACCGACCTCACGGCTCCCGAGGTGGCCGCCGCCACGGCGATGGGCAGCGACAACGGTCGCGGCCAGCACTTCGTCAGCGGCACGGCCGTCGGCTTCCGCATCACCGGACCCGACGGGGTCTGTCGCGGCACCTACACGTCGGTCGGCGAGCCGGGTGACTTCATCCGCATCGATGCCGACGGCAACGTCTTCCGCCACAAGCAGACGTCCGTCGATCCTCTCGAGATCCGGCTCGCGAGCGGGGAGGTCCTGACCGGAACGGGCCGAGTCAGCCTGAACGGCTCGTCGCCGAACTTCAGCTGGACCGCGTCGGGTCAGGTCACGGACTCCCGCGGCCAGCGGCATACGGCGGTCTGTACCTGGCGCTCGAACCGCAACGACGCCAGTACGGAGATCCGGATCAACGGTGGGCACGGGAAGCAGGGCAACGGTCGAAGTGAGCTGATCGCGACGCTCGAATGGCCGTTCCCGACCCTGCAGCGCACGAACGTGCCGTCGGAAGCACAGATCTTCGCGTACTACAACGGATTCTATAACCCGCCGCCATGCACGAATGCCGAGACGACGCTCGAAGTGGTGTCGCTGGCCTGGAACAGCGGCGGTGTGGTGCACCGATACGATGCCTCGGGTGACCCGTCGTTCGACGGCTTCGCAGACTGCCTGACGGACGGGCTGGATCAGACCGTGGCCGTCGGCGTGGAGGGAGTTACGGCCTGGGCGGTGAGCGAGTCCTTCGCTCTCGACTTCGGCTCCCCGGATCTCGTAGGGCGGACCATCGACTACATCGAGCTGGTGGTCGAGGAGATGTCGACCGTGCCCAACGGTAGCGGTTTCGAGGTCACGGTCCGGATGCGGTGGGACGTTTATGGGCGTTGAGAAGGCTTGAAGAGGGCCGTCGGGAAGACCGGCTTCACGTCGCTCCGGCGCCCCCGGTCTAGGGAACGAACTTGTAGGCGAGGCTCAGGGCCAGCCGGGGGAGGAGGATCACCAGGCCGACGACGGTCGCCTGGTGGACCTTCCCAACGTCCCGAGATCGCGCGCCACGAGGAGCGCCACGATCATCACGAACAGCATCTCGAAGCTCCACGCCCCGAGCAGGTAGCGCATCCGCGCCGTCGCGGCCGGGAGCATCGCGACCGTCGCCAGGACCATGTAGCGGCGATGGAACTCGACCTTGCGACGGTAGCGCCAGCCCAGGGCGAGAAGTATCGCGAACTGGACGATGTCCGTGAGGGGGGCGCTGGCAGACCAGAGCGCCCTGGGCATCGAGGCGATCTCGCCGTCGGCGTAGCCGGCGCGGATGATCGCGATCGAGACGACGACTCCCAGAACGAAGACTGCGACGCCGACGACGAACCCCCACCGCCCCAGGGCCATGTGCTCCCTGGTCCGTCGACGTGCCGCCAGGGAGGTCTGAACCACCAGGAGGGCCATCCACCCCAGGAACACCGCCCCGTGCACGTGGAAGATCCAGTGCCGGTCGTATGCGCCCCGTAGCACCGGCCCGAAGTAGTTCGGCCAGAAACCCAGGAAGACGAGAAGGACGAAGCCCAGCGACAGCCCGACGTAGAACCTTCTGGCTCTATCGGTCACGCGTGTCCGGCACTCGGGTCCCGTGGATCCTCACATACGCATGTCCTCGGTGGACGTCGCTCATCCGGCGCTGGTCTCCGTCCCGGCCGGCCGCAACATGGGGCGCGGACCACGGGGGAGCCAACCTCGCTGCGCCATCGGCGGCGTCCTGGGGCAGTGGCCGATACGTCCGACGTGTGGCTCCCGACCGGCGACCGACACCTCCGGGTGCTCCGGTTCAGGCGTCCGACGCTTCGCGGCTGAAGGTGAGGAGCAGCGCCGTATCGTCGATGGCGAAGATGTCCTGGGCGTGCCCGGGCCCGAAGAAGAGCACCTCCCCCGCCCCGATCTCGAAGCGCTCCCCCCCCACCCGGTAGCGGAGGCGACCCTCGAGCGGCTGGAGCGTCATGGGAAGGTCGGCCTGATGCGTCCCGACCTCGACACCCGAGGCCAGGCAGGTCAGGGTCAGACGCAAGGGGCCCGCCTTGACGAGGGTCCGGCCGGAGCGCCCGCTCCGCAGGTACATCTCGTCGGCACGGAGCTCCGTGATCTGCTCGGCCAGGTCGAAGGTGAGGTTCGGTCCGGCGAGTTCACGGGTGATGGATGACATGGGCCCTCCTTTCGACCGATCTGGAAACGCGTACCCTGAAGATGGCCCCGGAAAGCTGCGCGGCGCCACCTCTCGACGCTCTCGCGCCCAACGTCGTCACGATGCCCAGGGCGGCCGCCCTGATCGCGGAGGCCGCCATCAGGCTTGGAATGTGCCGGCCCGACGCATATATCGGTCGGGGCGACCCCCTCCTCACGCGGAGGCCCATGCACGCCGACACGAGCCCTCCCTCTCCCGTGGAGCCCGGCCGCCGCATCGAGGCCGTGGACATGGTGCGTGGCTTCGCCCTGTTCGGCGTGCTCCTGGTCAACATGTACAACTTCGGGGCCGGCTGGCCCATCTGGACCGGCCCGGCCGACCGGATCGCCGCCGGGGTCATGCGTTTCTTCTTCGAGACCAAGTCCTGGCGACTGTTCTCCTTCCTGTTCGGCCTGGGCTTCGCGTTCCAGCTCCTGAGCGCACGCCGTCGAGAGCTGCCCCTCCTGGGCCGCTACCTGAGACGGCTCGGGTCGCTGTTCGTGATCGGCGCCCTGCACGCGCTCCTGTACGACGGCGACATCCTCATGCTCTATGCCGAGCTGGGGCTGCTCCTGGTGCTCTTCGTCCGGGTCCCGCCTCGAGTCCTGCTGGTGCTCGCCATCGGGCTGCTGGCCGTCTTTCCCGTGGGCAACGCCGTCCAGAGCTTCGGGGGCGGACGAGGGCCCGCGGACGCCGAGGAGCAGGTGGACTGGCTGGCCCGGAGGGCGGAGCTCATGTCGGAGCATCCGTACTCGGTGGGGTCGGTCCGCGAGGTGATGGCCTTCAATGCCCAGGCCATCCCGCCCGTTCTCCTGGACGACCCCCTGGGGCCGGAGTCCAACCTGGGCTTCTTCGCCATGTTCCTCCTGGGGCTCTACGCGGGACTCCGCGGGATCTTCCGGGACCTGGAGGGGAACCTGACCCTGATCCGACGCGTGCGGACGTGGGGCCTGGGCCTGGGGTTCCTGGGAATGGGCGTCGAGCGGAGCCTGGCTGCCGGATGGGGATACGACCTGTTCGGCGCCCGGGGGGCGCATCCGGGCGTTGAGCTGCTGGGGGACGCGGCGTTCGCCTATGGATCCACCGCCCTGAGCCTGGGCTATGCGGCCGCCGTCCTCCTCCTGGCCCGGAGCCCCCGCTGGCGACGCCTGGTGGCGCCCCTGGGCCCGGTGGGCCGGATGGCGCTCACCGTCTACCTGAGCCAGTCCCTGGTCTTCACCACCCTGTTCTACGGGTACGGGTTCGGCCTGGCGCTCCAGGTGGGGCCACTCGCGGTTTCGGTGATGGCGGTGGTGATCTTCGTCGTACAGATCGTGGCCTGCGGATGGTGGCTGGAGCGATACCGATTCGGCCCCGCGGAGTGGGCCTGGCGGGCGGTGACCTATCTCCGTGCCCCGCCCATGAGACCGGTACCGGACCGTGCGTGAGGGGCGGGATGTGCCGACCGTGACGATCTCCTCGAATGCCCCCGGTCTGGACCGAGCTCCGGCGGGCGTCGGCTGGCGGATCGGCCGGAGCCAACGGTCGACCCCGGGCAGGCATCCAAGGATCGGATCCTCCTCCCTCCTGCTCCAGGCACCCATGTCCAAGGCCTCGGGTCCGTTCCGTTCCGCCGTCTCCCGGTCGGCGCTGGCCGTCCTCGTCCTGGCGGCCTCGGCGGCGTGCGGCTCGGCGGACGCCCCTGAGGTCCGCACCGGCGTCCGCGACTCCGCGGGCGTCGCCCTCGTCCAGACCACCGGCGAAGACCGGCCGCTGGCGTGGCGCGCCGAGCGGGTCCACATCGTGCCGGCGCTCGACGAGGAGGGCGACGGCTTCTTCAGCGTCTCGGCCCTCGCAGTGGTTCCGGGTCGTCGGATCGCGGTGATGGACCGCGACGGACACCGGGTGGTCCTTCTGGACGAGGAGGGGAGCTTCCTGGCCCGGGCGGGCCGTCAGGGAGAGGGCCCCGGGGAGTTCCAGTACCCGATCCGGCTCTTCGCCCACGCCGACGGAGGCGTGTCCGTGTTCGACATGATGAACGCGAGGATCGAGACCTTCGACCCGGATCTCCGACACGTCCGCTCGGAGCCCGTGGGCGGTCTCGCCTACTACGGCGGAGAGATCACCGACCTGGGGGACGTCCTCATCCTGAGCGCCAGCGACCCCGCGGTGCCAGCCACGGATCGAGTCCTCGCCGTGAGCACGACGGATACGATCGAGATCGTCCGGACCTCCCGGGAGACGGGGGGCGTCGTGACCCTGGAGAGCTGTGGCATGAGCTTCAGCGGGATGCCCCCCCTCTTCAGCCCCGGGACGCGATGGACGGCCGGACCGGACCGCGCCGTGTTCGTGGCCGTGACCGCGGGCTACGACATCGACGTCTACGAGCCCCCGACTTTCGCCCTCGCCCGGCGCATCCATCGACCCGTGCC
>DATHRY010000066.1:0-5661 GCA_035464715.1 Longimicrobiales bacterium | reverse complement strand
GCGGCGAGGGTCTGGGCGGCCCGGGCCACCGCGTCGGGTCTGCAGCGAACCATGACCAGGGCGACGAACATGGGAACCTCCGGATGGGTGGAGTCGGGGGGGGCGCAGGGGACGATCCCGCGCCCGCCTCCGCGTGCACGGGTGAGAAAGAAGTGTACACTTGCGGGGTGCGGCCTCAAGCAGGGGAACACCGCAGGCCGCCACCTCGGCGGGGACATCCGCGGCGCTCCCGTCGCGGTCGACGATGCCGGGCGAGGGTGAGTGAGAACGTCGAACCCGAGATGCTCGAGGATCTTGACCGCCACCGACCTGGCCTGGGGGCTCGTCGTCGACCAACAGAATCACGTACTCTTGCTAATAATAGTAATTCGTGTTATGCTGTTCTAATACTGTGAGAGTTGCCCTTGTATCGGCTGTTAAACGGTTCTGGATGCGATCTCAATTATGAGGTCTGAGTAATCTCAATCGCGCACTGTCGCCAGGAGCCGTTTCCTGTACGGGCCGACGGCCCGGAGGGTGTCACAATGAAGCATCTTCTCTACCTGGGGATAGTATCCCTGATCGGCCTCGGCTCCGTGGCCTGCGACAGCACCGTCGCTCCGGAGTCGGTGCTCGCTCCGGCGGGCAACGCGGCCACTGCCTCCATGACTGAAAACCGCGGCTCGTGGAACGGGTGGCACGTGCACGACCTGCCCTACGGCTCTCAGCAGTACACCGATGAGAGCGGTCTCAGGCACGAGGACTACAACATCTGGCCGGTGATCTGGCCGGATTACCCTTCGGCCGAGTCTCCGGTGGTGTACTGCACCGACGCGGCCGAGAAAGCGCTGGTCGGTGGAGACGGCGGCGCGAAGCAGGCTGCGGGTACGTGCCGGAACGAACTCTACATCATCCAGATCCAACTGAACGCTTCCGACGCGCCCGCCCCTGGAGGGAGCTCAGGGTGGACGGCGCTGCCACTCGGAAACGGTCTCACCCTTCACTATCGCCTCACACCGCGCTGAGCCGGTAGGCGAGGCGAGACAGCCGACTGGCTCGCGACTACTGGCCAGGTTGCCTATCGGCGTAGCGAGTCGCCCCGCAGTCGAGGCGCAGTCCCGCCCCCATGCGCGGGACGACATCATTCGGAGATCAGCGTTCCTCCGGCCTGCTCAGGCTGCTCTGGGCAGGCCGGTGCCGGCATACTGATGCAGCAGGTCGAAGAACGCGAGGGGAGACGGGGATGGTGCGGGCGGGCGACTGGGGACGTACCCGGCGGGTGTCCATCAGCGGTGCCAGGTGAGGGACACCCCGGGGTAGTTGCTCCCTCCCTTGATCCGTCCGAACTGCTGGGCCGTCTTGAAGATGGCCGAGCGGTGGTGAATGGTGTAGCCGAGCCAGAGATCCTCCAGCGGGTCCCACGGGATCACGTCCCCTAGATTGATCTCCAGGCTGGGGTCGAGGTAGTTCAGGTATTCGCTGGGCAGGTAGTCCTTCCGAGCGAGGTTCTCGGTCTCCATGGCGGGGACGCGGTTCACGAAGGAGACGCCCTCCGCGAACCCGATCCGGAGTCGCCAGGGCAGGGGGACGGTGTACAGGAGCTTGATGGACGCCACCACCTCGACGGCCGCCGCCTGGTACGCGTTCCGCCAATGGAGCCCCGCACCGGTGTGCAGGTAGATGTCGATGGGGAGCCCGAAGAGCCGATCCGTCAGCGGCAGGCCGTAGAAGACCGTCGTCAGCTTGCTGCCCATGGTGTCCGGGACCGTCTTGAACGGGTGCTCCCCGAGGCGAGACGGCGTGCCCCAGGTCTGGGCGACGCGCCAGTATCCCCGGTTCGTGATCTCCCGCTCGTCCCGGGCCAGGCGGTCGTTGGAGAAGCCGACCCCCAGGAAGGCCCTCCAATGGATGTCGTCCTCCACCAGCGGAGCGTCCCGGACGGCACCGCTGAGCCAGGTCGCCGCCACGGCACCGTGGACGTAGAGGCTGCTGATCAGGTGGAGGTAGGCGTTGGCCCCCGCCGTCCAGTCGATCCCCCCACCGACGGAGTCCTGCTTCAGTCCCCAGAAGGTGGTGTTGTAGTGCCGGGTCTTGTAGGACATGTCCCCGAAGACGTCGGCCCGGAAGCGCCCGCCGGCGAGGCGCTGGCCCAACCGGAGGTGCTGACTGGAGTGGCCGTCCCGGTCCGTCAGCAGCTCCAGATCGAGCGTGCCCGCGGACCACGGCTTGTACCGGAGTTGGGCGCCCCAGTCCGCCCGGTCCCCCTGGACCCGGTTCTGGAACTCGGCGGGGATGTCGAAGAAGTGGAGCCGCCCCATGGCGCTGAGGCGCCAGCGGTCGTCGTCGACGAACTTGAACCCCAGCTCGGTCTCGTGGAGGAAGACCCAGCGGTTCTCGAACATGATGAGGGGGATGAGGGTCGCCACGGTCTTCTCCTCCGTGGCGAAGGGGATGTTGGCGGTGCGGAGGGTGAACCCGAGCCCCCAGCTCTGCTGCATCCACGTCTCCTGCGCCTCCAGGCCGGCGGGCACCCAGAGGAGACCGAGGAGACCCAGCCGGAGGAGCGGCGGGACTCGCCGGCCTGACGAGGCATGGACGACAGGGGGCCGGCGGGAAGGCTTGATCGACACGGTCGTCCTCCTTGGTGATTCGTCGTCTGATCTCCGGACGCGCTCCCCGCAGGGTCTCCGTCCGTGTCCCCACGTCATGTCCCGCCGCCCGTCCGGATCCGCGCCAGGATCCCCGTGGTGAGCTGGACGTCCGGCTCCAGGAGCCGCTCGGAAGCCCCGCCGAAATCCGCGGTTCGCGTCGAGGCCGGGAGCCACCCGGACAGCCCGGTCTGAAGCACCAGGCCCACCCGACCGGATCCCGTGCCGGTCCCGACCCGGATCCCCAGGTCCCCGGTCAATCCCACCGAGCCCACAACGGCCGACCGGAGTTCGTCGTCGGAGCCCCCGAAGCCCTCGAGTCGCTCCTGTCGCCATCCGGCGCCCGCGCCCCCGAAAACGCCCAGCCAGGGCAGGGAGGCGAGCGGGGTGCGCTCCATCTCCACGGATCCGGAGAGCTGCAGGGTCTCCACGAAGCGGTTCACGTCCGCTCCGTACTGGGGCTGGCCGAAGCGGGCCTCGACCGCGAGCGAGGGCCGCCATCCCGGGTCCTCGGGGTCCGCCCCGGGCCACCACCTCGCCCGCACCCGTGCGGTCACGTCGGGCAGCGTGAAGCCCGCCTCGACCCCCACGGCGCCGGAGGCCTCGAGCCCCGCCGCCGGGAGGCTCCCGCTGGACACCAGGCTCAGGTGCCCATATGCCGCCTCCCCGTCGAATCCCTGGGCCGTCTCCAGGATCAGCGGGCCGACCCGGAGTCCCAGGACGCCGGCGCCCCCGGATTCGAAGTCCGCCGTGGCCGCGGTGACGGGGTCCCGGTCGTGTCCTCGGCGCCAGTCCCCCCGGACCCCGATCCAGCTCTGGAAGAACCCCCGGGAGAAGACCGCGAACCCCCCGACGCTCCCGTCCCATTCGGCGTCGGTGGAGACCAGGGTAGCGGACCGGATCCAGTAGCCCAGCTCCCATCCGCCGCCAAGCAGGGACCGCCCGTCCCCCCGGCGGAACGTCCCGGCGAGGGGGGCGGCGATCCAGAGGAGGCCGTCCACCCGATCGGTGCCCACGTAGGGCATCGTCTCCAGCGTCGATCCGACCAGCTGGTGGAAGCCGTTCTGGATCCGGGAGCCGCCGGCGTCGCCGCTGTAGCGTAGCCCGAGCCCCACTTCGAAGGAGGGGACGGGACGCCCCCGGAGCGGGAAGCGGCGCCCTGCGGAGAGGGTGAGGTGATCCACGCGCCCGGGCGAGCCGTTCGCGGGCTGCGAGGAGGTCAGGATGCTGTGGTCGATCACGACGGTCCACGCCGGGGACAGCCGTGTGACGAGGCTCAGCTCCTGGGTCCGGAAGTCGTCGATCGCCCCGCCGCGCCCCAGGAAGTCGTTGGCGAACCGCATCTCGAAGACGCGATCCAGTCCAGGGGGTGAGGGAAGCGTGACGCCGGGGAGCTGGGCCGTGAGCGCCATGGGCGCCAGGCCGCCCCCGATCCAGAGGCCGCAGAGGCGCCTCAGTCGTTTCGTCATCCGAAGGCCTCCACGGGCCGGATCGCCCCCGTCCCGGGTCCTCAAAGGGCAGGGGCGACGGCTCCAGCAGGTGGACCCGGTGGTTCCGGCACGACGCCGGGGGCGGGAGGGAGGTCATGCTCGCCCCCGGGTTGCCGCGCCCGGCCTCAGCCGGCGTCCACCCGCTCGAACACAGGGGGCGTCCAGTCCTCGTAGGCCTCGAGATCCGGCACGTAGAGGCGCATGATCACGTTCAGGTCCTCGTCCTTCCGCTCGATGGGGAGCCAGTTCTCCTCCGGTACGCCGGGAGGCTGCTCGGCCGCAACGTGGATCTCGATCCCGCCCTCGTCGTTCAGCTGCATTCCCCCGTTCCTCCCTACGCTGTACTTCTTCCGGTCGTTGGGGATGAAGAACCCGTTCGCGAGGTCATAGAGCGTGACGGACCAGAACGCGTCGGCAGGGGGCAACTCGTCGGGGCCCATCCGCATCACGTAGTCGTGCAGCGCGTTCATCTGCTCGCCGTCGGCGGTTCCGATGGACGGGTAGACCGCTTCCTGCTGGGGCAGGCCGATGGGTCCGATGATGGACATCGCCAGGACCGTCTCGGGGTCCGTCTCCCCCTTGACCTGGAACATCCGCGGCCGCATGAACTCCATGGTGGCCGGGTCGGCCATGGCCGAAAGCCACTCGTCCTGGAGCGATTCCGCCGCCGCCCGGAACCGGGGCCCGTAGGCCTCCTGCACGTCCTGGTCGTCGAAGGCGCTGCCGGGCTCGATGCCGAAGGGCGCGAAGGCGGAGAGGACCGCCTGGTCCTGGGCGTCGTCGTCCTGGAAGGTCGTGTGGTTGAAGACGTACTGGAGGACCTCCAGGAGGTTGTCCTCGAAGAGGTCTTCGTCGGTCTCCCCGAAGTCCGGCGGCTGCGGGTCGTCGGCAACGGGGCCGGGCTCGCCGAGGTACTCGGACAGGCTCTGGAGGGTGACGGCTTCGGCCTGGTCGGCGATCCGGGCCATCCGCCGGGGCTCGTTGGCGTGGGGCATCAGGCGCACCACCGCCGAGACGAAGTCACCGGTCGCCTCGAAGATCCGATCCACGCCGTCGACGGGCTCCCCGTCGTAGCCCTCGGTCCGCTCGGTGTAGACCAGGATCCGCTCCGGGCCCTCGAAGTTGCCGAGCCGGGTGGCCATGGGAACGTTCACGAAGTGGTCGTATCCCGTGATCATCAGCGAAGCGTAGTCCGACTCGAAGCCCGGGAAGCTCAGGATCATGGGCTCGTTCCGGAGGTCCAGGAGGGCGCTGATGTAGAAGGTGTCGTTGTTGGGCCGGGCGATGTTCCGCAGCGTGTGGTCCTTGAGTCGCGTATCCGCCACGATCGTGTTCCAGCCCCCCTGCGACACCGCGAATTTGTTGTTCACGTTGTACAGGGCCACGTAGGGGTAGGCCAGCTGGACCAGTTGCTCCACCTCGGCGTCCGTGAGCTCTCCGGGCGGTCCCGCGTCGGCGTCCCCCCCGCACCCCGGGGTCAGGGCCAGGGCCACGAGGACGGCCAGGGCGGCCAATGGACGGGTCTTCGCGTAGTTGCTCATCGT
>DATHRY010000065.1:0-11026 GCA_035464715.1 Longimicrobiales bacterium | reverse complement strand
CGCGGGGCGCGAGGCGGTGGAGGTCGATCCGGCGATCCTGGAGCGCTACGTCGGGGACTACCAGCTCCGGCCCGGGCTCGTCGCCACCTTCGAGGTGGTGGACGGCCAGTTCCGGACGCAGCTCACGGGCCAGCCGTCGTTACCCCTCTACGCGGCCAGCGAGACCGTCTTCTTTCTGAGGGCCGTGGAGGCCGAGATCGAATTCGACGTGGACGAGAGCGGGACGGTCACCGGCATGACCCTCCGACAGGGCGGACAGACGATCCCGGCGCCGAAGATCCGCTGACGGGACGGGCCGCGGCTCGCCCGCGGACGGACGCCGGGGCGATTCAGCAGCGCGCATCGCAGCGCTGGAAGGTGGGCCGGCTCCGAAGCGACGGGAACCGCGCTCAGCCCGAGGCCGTCACCTCCGCCACGAACCCTTCGATCAGCGCGGTCAGACGCTCGGGCTCCTCCAGGACCGAGAGGTGGCCGGCCCCGGGGACCTCCACCAGCGTGGAGCCGGGAATGGCCGCGGGCATCCTCCGGGAGAGGGCCGGAGGCAGCGTGCGGTCCTCCTGGCCCACGAGGACCAGCGTCGGCACCCGGATCTCCCCCAGCCGGGGTAGCAGGTCGGGCCGCCGCACCAGCGCCGGCAGGGTGTTCAGCATCGACGATACATCGACCTGTTCGAAGCGTGCGGCCCACTCGGCGACGAGGCCGGGCCGGCTCCGCAGGGTGGTGCGACCGAACATGAGCCTCAGGATGGGCTTCATCATCGGCCCCACCCCGAAGCGTCGCACCACCGCCGCCATCACCGCGTACTTGAGCCGGCTCGCCCCGCGTTCGGCGCCGGCGTCCGAGTCCAGGATCACGAGGGCTCGAACGCGCTCCGGCGCGCTCAGCGCCGCGTGGAGCGCCACCATCCCGCCGATGGAGAGGCCGACCCACACGGCGCTGGAGATGCCCTCGACGTCGAGCACCTGCACCACGTCGCCGACCAGGTCCCCGAGAGGGAAGGCCTCGGGCACTGGACCCGACCGACCGTGGCCCCGGACATCGATGTTGACGACGGTGCACCCCCGGGCGAGCGCATCGACCTGGTTGTGCCACATGTACCCCGAGCAGAGGTAGCTGTGCAGGAGCACCACCGCCGGCGCGCCCTGCCCCGTCACTTCGTAGTGGATGGGGATTCCGTGTCGCGTCGTGGTGGGCATCGTCGCGTCAGCTCGGGTCGTCCTCGTCTCGCGACCAGGATAGGGCGCAGGAGCGGGGCACGCCATGAAGGAAACTGTAGTGCGATGGCGTTGCGGCCGCGCATCAACGCA
Source organism: Longimicrobiales bacterium (assembly GCA_035464715.1). GTDB lineage: Bacteria > Gemmatimonadota > Gemmatimonadetes > Longimicrobiales > Gaopeijiaceae > Gaopeijia. Next base: position 9,719 of record DATHRY010000065.1, on the reverse strand, counting down.
TCGCCCGCCCTGCTCCGCGGCGTCCGGACCAGGCCTCCATCCGCACCATCCGCAACTCGTTATACGGAAGCATCTTGTACGCCATCGTCGGCCCGCGCACCGGCGGCGTCCCGCCCCGGGTCCGGGAGTTGCTACTTTTTGCCGCCACCGGAACGCGGACCGAGCGATCCGGCACGAGTCAGACCTTCCGACCCAGGTGGCGACATGGATACTCCGAAGACCTTCCCCGATCTGCCCAAGATGGAACTGCCGAAGGCGGACCTGCCCAAGCTCGAGACCCGTACCGGGAAGCTCGTCGAGCGCCTGGTCGAGGCCGTCCAGAAGGACATCGAAGAGGCGGTGGTGGACCTCGAGCGTGGGTTGAAGCTCCTCGAGGCCCTGGTGGGCGATACCAAGGGCGTGAACGGGCTCAGCTCGTTCCTCAAGGGCCAGTGCCAGCTCCTGGAGAAGATGATCGACGACATCCGGGACGAGTCGGAGGCGGTGCCACGAAAGATGTTCGGCAAGGGACGGTCGGACCGACCCGAGATCGTGGAGCGGGTGAACCAGGAGAAGGTGGAGGAGCTCCGGAAGGCGGTCTGACGAGCGGGCGTCCCGGGGCACCGTAGCCGGGCTGGACCCCCGGGCTTCTTGCGGGTAGCGTCTGCGGAACAGCGCTGAGGTCCCGACCTCGAGCGCCCTTCCCGCGCCGTCGCCCCGGGCTCTACGGCCCCGTGCGTCGGTTCCAGCCCCGGTCCCATGGCATCGACGTCCCCCTCGCCCCTTCGCCGCCTCTTCGCCTTCGCCCGCCCCTACCGGATCGACGCCTGGCTGGCGTCCCTCTTCTCGGTCCTGAACAAGGTCTTCGACGTCCTGCCGGAGCTCCTCATCGGGGTGGCCGTGGACGTGGTGGTGAACCGGCAGGATTCCTTCCTGGCCCGCCGGGGCGTCGAGGATCCGGTTCAGCAGCTCTACGTCCTCGTGGGCCTGACCATCCTCGTCTGGGTGTGCGAGTCCCTCTTCCAGTACGCCCACGCCGTCAAGTGGCGGGGGCTTGCCCAGGACCTCCAGCACGAGCTCCGGCAGGCGGCCTATACCCACATCCAGCGCCTTCCCCCGACCTACATCGAACGGGCGCGGAGCGGTCGGCTGATGGCGATCCTGAACGAGGACGTGAACCAGGTGGAGCGCTTCCTCAACACGGGCGCCAACGACCTGATCCAGGTCTTCTTCTCGTCGCTCCTCATCGGAGGCGTGTTCTTCGTGGTCACCGCCGAGCTGGCCTTCCTGGCCCTCATCCCGGTGCCGCTGATCCTGTGGGGCGCCTTCTGGTTCCAGAAGCGACTGGCGCCCCGATACGCCGCGGTCCGGGCCGCCGCCGGCACCCTGTCCAGCCGGCTGAGCAACAACCTCTTCGGCATGGCCACCATCCAGGCCTACACCGCAGAGGCCTTCGAGGCGGAGCACCTCGAGGAGGCGTCCGAGGCGTACCGGGTGCGCAACACCGACGCGATCCGCTTCTCGGCGGCCATCACGCCCGTGATCCGCATGGCGGTCCTCGCCGGCTTCGTGGCCACCCTCCTCTACGGGGGAGTCCTGACGCTCCGGGGAGAGATCGGCGTGGGGAGCTACTCGGCGCTCGTGTTCCTGACCCAGCGTCTGCTGTGGCCCTTCACGCGCCTCGCGGACATGACCGATCTCTACAACCGGGCGATGGCGTCGGTGAACCGGATCATGGATCTGCTGGACACGCCGGCGCCGGAACGGGCTTCCGCCGGGCTTCCGGGACCGACGGCCGGGGCGCTCCGCTTCGAGGACCTCCGCTTCGCCTACCCCGGCTCCGAGGACGAGCCCGCGGTGGACGGCGTCACCTTCGAGGTGCCGGCGGGGGCCACCGTGGCGCTGGTGGGGGCCACGGGGGCCGGGAAGAGCACCGTTCTCAAGCTCCTCATGCGTTTCCTGGACCCCGACGCGGGCCGGATCCTCATGGACGGCCACGACGTGGCGGCCCACGACCCGGCCTCCCTGCGGCGGCGGATCGGGTACGTGGCCCAGGAGCCCTTCCTGACGGACGGCACCATAGCCGAGAACATCGCCTACGGGGAGCGGGAGCCCGACCCCGAGCGGGTGCGGTCCGCCGCGAGGGTGGCGGAGATCCGGGCGTTCATCGAGTCGCTTCCGGAGGGCTACGAGACCCGGGTGGGCGAGCGGGGTACCCGCCTGTCCGGGGGCCAGCGGCAACGTATCGCCCTGGCCCGGGCCTTCTACCGCGACCCTGCGGTGCTCGTCCTGGACGAGGCCACCTCCGCGGTGGACAACGAGACCGAGGCCGCCATCCAGCACTCCCTGGCCCGGGCCGCCGGAGAACGCACGACGGTCGTGGTGGCCCACCGCCTGTCCACGGTACGCCACGCCGACGAGATCCTGGTCATGGACCGGGGGCGGATCGCCGAGCGCGGGACCCACGTGGCGCTCGTGGCCCGGAACGGGATCTACGCCGCGCTGTGGCGGCTGCAGACCGGGGAGGCCCGGGAGGTGGCGTGAGAGGGCGGGGAACGCCGTCCCCGGCCTGCTCTCAAACCCCTTCGGCGCCCCCCTCCGCCCGCTCCCCCGTCGCCAGGAGCTTCCGGTCGAAGTCCTGGAGCTCCTGAAGCCTTCGCACCTCGACGGTCAGCGTCTCGACCTGATCCGCGAGGTCCTGCATCTGCAGCAGGCTCGCCGGGTCGGGTTGCCGGGAATCCCGGAGCGCCTGGGACAGGGTCTCGACCATGGGCTTCAGCGCGTACTTGGACACGAGGATCAGCATCACGCCCGTGATCGGCACGAAGAAGATCGAGAAGATGGCGAGAATCGGGATCAGGACTTCCATGGTCTCTCCGGAGGAGGCGGTACCGAGCTGGACTACGGGTGGGTGCTTGCGGGGGTTTCCCACATCGACGGGCGCCTGTGCATTCACAGCGCCCACGGGTGGCCACCCTCATCACCGGCAGTCTGGACGCCGGGGGCCATCGGGGGAAGGGAGCGTGCCTCGCGAGGAGTGCTCGATGACCCGTCCGTCGGAATCGAGGCGGAAGATGCCGATGCCCCGTCGCCGGGCCAGACCTGATGGCAGTGGAGGACCGCGTAGTCGCCCTCGGCGATGGTGCGCACGAACTCGACGTGCTTCCCCGTATGGTCCCGGGCCATCCGCTCCAAGTAGTCGACGAAGGCCGCCTTGCCGTCGGCCACCTCCGGGTTGTGCTGGCGGAGAGGGGAGGTGAGGCGAGGCGGGCAGAGGTCGCCCGATACACCACGGCGTGGCCTCCGGGCGCGGCCCGGTCCTCCTCCTCGGGCCGAGGCATCGTCCCCGGCGCGCCGAAGCCCTAGTGTGGTGTCTCAGAAGTCTCGATGCCATTCGACGCCACATGCATCCACACCGCACGTCGTTGGAACTCCTTGCCGTAGCTTTCGCTACGCCGCGTCGTTCCGCCTCGGCGGTGCGGCGCCTGCGGCCTCTCGGTGGCTACCGAACTTGTGAGACACCACACTAGGATGAGGCATGACCCTCGAGCTCACCCCCGACGACCGCGCCCTCCTGGGGGGCGAAGCCGGAGACGGCGCCGCGCTGGCCATGCGGATCCTGGTGCGCATGGCCCGCATCCTCGAGGCTCCGCGGTTCCTGGACATCGAGATGGCGCACATCGACTCCGCCCTCTTCCAGGGCGACGCCACCCTCGAATACGCCGAGCGTCTGGCGGACGCCGGTGCCCGGGTCCGGGTGCCCGCCACGCTCAACGTCTCGGGCGTCGACGTCCACGGGTGGCAGGACTGGTCCGTTCCACCGGAGTGGGCCGAGAAGGCGCACCGCCAGATGCAGGCCTACGTCCGCATGGGCTGCACGCCGACCTTCACCTGCGCGCCGTACCAGACCGAGACGCGACCGGGCTTCGGCCAGCAGATCGCCTGGGGCGAGTCCAGCGCCATCGTGTTCGCCAACTCGGTGCTCGGCGCCCGGACCGAGCGGTATCCGGACCTGCTGGACATCTGCTGCGCCGTCACCGGGCGGGCCCCGGCCTTCGGGCTCCACCTGGACGAGAACCGGGCGGGCCAGGTGCTCGTCCGCCTCGACGGGGTCCCCGAGGAGCTCCAACGGACCGACGAGTTCTGCGCCGTGCTCGGCCACCGGGTGGGGCGGCTGGCCGGGAGTCGCGTGCCGGTGATCACCGGCCTCTCCCTCGTGCCCGACGAGGCCCAGCTGAAGGCGCTGGGGGCGGCCATGGCCTCGTCCGGGGCCGTGGCCCTCTTCCACTGGGTCGGGGTCACCCCGGAAGCGCCGGACCTGCAAGCCGCCCTGCATGGGGGAGCGCCGCAGGAAGTCCACGACGTGACCGCCGCCCAGCTGGCCCGGGTCCGGGACGAGCTCACCACGGCCGTGGACGATTCCCTCGAGCTCGTCGTCCTGGGCAGCCCCCACTTCTCGCTGAGCGAGTTCCAGGCGCTGGCCCCCCTGGTCGAGGGGCGGCGCCGCCACGAGCGGGTGCGCTTCAACGTCACGTGCGGACGCGGGGTGCGGGCCATCGCCGAGGCCCAGGGCGTGCTGGCCCCCGTCGAGGCCTTCGACGCCGAGATCACGGTGGACACCTGTATCCTCACCACGCCCATGCTGGGGGACGAGGTCCGGACCCTGATGACGAACTCGGCCAAGTTCGCCTACTACACGCCCGGACTGCTGGGGAAGACGGTGGTCTTCGGGAGCCTGGCCGACTGCGTGGAGTCGGCCGTGCGGGGGACGGTGGTGCGAGGGCCGAGTCCGTGGGACGGCTATGCGGAGGAATCCGGTGGCTGAGCCGGTGCTGCAGGGCCGGGCGGTCGTTGCGGGGGCCGCCGAGGGGCCGGCGCTGGTCACGGACGAGCCCCTTAGCTTCTGGGGCGGCTACGATGCCGCGACCGGCGAGATCACCGATCGCTCCCACCCCCTGTCCGGCACCGTCGCCGCGGGCCGGATCCTGGTGATTCCCGAGACCCGGGGCTCCAGCACCACTACGGCGGTGCTCCTCGAGTCGATCCGTAGAGGAACCGCCCCGGCCGCGTTCCTCACCCGGGGGGTGGATGCGTTCCTGGCCCTGGCGGCGGTGGTGGCCGAGGAGATGTACGGGACCGCCCCGCCCGTCGTCGCCCTGGAGCCACAGGCCTTCGACGAGGTCCGACAGGGCGAGCCCCTGGTGGTCCGGCCCGACGGCCGGGTGACGCTGTCGGGCCGGGCCGGGTCGGAGGCGAGCCCGGAGTGAGAAGGGCCGTGTAGCGACCCGGACGGCGCGAGGGCGCCCCGGCCCGTCCGGAGCCCCCCCCGCCCGCCTCAGTCGAGCTCCGCCCCGGTCAGCCGCTCCGGGGAGACCGAGAGGGGGAGCGTCGCGGCCTGCCTCCGTCGGCGCCGTTCACGCCCCCCCCTGGACGCCGGCCCTCTCCCCGACGGAGAAGGCCAGGCCGTCGGGATCGAGGTACATCGCGATCCGCGAGCCGAAGACCTCCCGCGGCGCCTCGACGCAGGGCACCCCGTTCTCGAGCATGCGGGCGTGGAAGGCGTCCAGATCCCGCACCCCCAGACCGGGGCGACACCGGCCGGGGGGCATGGCCTCCGGGTCGTCCCCGGCGGCCCCGGACGTCTCGCTCAGGTGAAGGGCCAGCGTCGCCCCCTCCGTGCGGAACTCCGACCAGTGGGTGGATTCGAACGTCAACGAAAGCCCGACCACGTCCCGGTAGAACGCCACGGACCCCCCCATGTCGCCGACGAACACGATCGCATAGTCGAGCTTCATCCTGCTCTCCGGTTCTGGCCCCGGGCCGGCCGCGGTTGGACCGTCGGCCGTCGCCGGACTCCCGTGACGTCGTTCCCTCACGCGTACCCCCGGTCCCGGGACGGGATTCGCGTCGGGCCCGCGCCGTCCTGGCCCAGCGCCCCGAACTGGCTCCGGACCCGCGTGCATGACAAGTTTCACCGCCCGCCCCCGTCCCCGATCCCCGCCCCGGCTCTACGAATATGCCCCGTCCCCTTCGACTTCCCCGCGCTCCGTTTTCGCGCCCGTCGTGCTCCCTTCTCGTCACCCTTTCCGCGGCGCTCTTCCTCCCGGGACACGGCGCCGCACAGGAGGCCTCGGGTCCCGCCGGTCCAGTCTTCGCGGACGGCCAGGCGCAGGTCGTGGACGCCTTTTCGGACTCGACCCGGTGGATCCGGGAGGAGCTCTACGTCGAGACGGGGTTCGACAGCGACGGAGACGGGGCGCCGGATCGGGTGCGGGTGGCGGTAGTGCGCCCGGAGCAGACGGAGACCGAGGGTCTCGACGTCCCGGTGATCTACGAGTCCAGTCCGTACTACTCGGGCACGTCGGGCGTCGGCCCGTTCTTCTGGGATCCGAGGCAGGAGCTGGGCGGGGAACCGAATCCCCGGAACCCTCACCCCCCGGCTCCGCACCGTCCCCGGCCGGGGATCTCGGGCTCCCACGTGGCGACCTGGGTGCCCCGGGGCTTCGCGGTGGTCCATTCCGAGGCGCCGGGCACCGGGCTGTCCCAGGGCTGCCCCACCATCGGCGGCGATCCCGAGGCCCTCGCCCCCAAGGCCGTGATCGACTGGCTGAACGGGCGGGCCCGGGGCTTCACGACGGTCGACGGGGACCAGGAGGTCACGGCGACCTGGACGACCGGGAAGGTCGGGATGACGGGGACGTCCTACAACGGCACCATCCCCTTCGCCGCGGCCACGACCGGGGTCGAGGGCCTCGAAGCCATCATTCCCGTGGCCCCCAACACCTCCTACTACCGGTACTACCGCTCGAACGGGCTGGTACGCTCCCCCGGCGGCTACGTGGGGGAGGACGTGGACGTCCTCTACGACTTCATCCACTCCCAGGCCGAGGAGCGGCGCGCCTGGTGCGACGAGCACGTGCGGGACGGCGAGATGCTGGCCAAGGACCGGGTCACCGGAGACTTCAACGACTTCTGGGCGGCCCGGGACTTCATGGCCCGCGTCGACAACGTGAAGGCGGCGACCCTCATGGCCCACGCATTCAACGACTGGAACGTCATGCCCGAGCACAGCGTCCCGATCTACGAAGCGCTCAAGGCCCGGGGCGTGCCGGTCATGGCCTACTTCCACCAGGGCGGTCACGGGGGTCCGCCGCCCCTCTCCATGATGAACCGCTGGTTCACGCGGTACCTCTACGACGTGGAGAACGGGGTCGAGAACGATCCGCGCGCCTGGATCGTCCGGGAAGGGGACGACCGCGAGGAGCCGACCCCCTACCCGGACTACCCCCACCCCGAGGCCTCGCCCGTGCCGCTCTACCTGGAGGCGGGAGGCGTCCAGCGGGGTGCCCTCACGATGGAGCCGACCGCGGGCGAAGGCATCGAGTCCCTGGAGGACAACTTCTCCTTTTCGGGCGAGACCCTGGCCGGGGCCGAGTGGAGCGATCACCGCCTCCTCTACGTGACCCCCGAGCTGCGGGAAGACGTCCACCTCTCGGGGTGGACGACGGTGACGGTGCGAGTCGCGGCGGACACGCCGTACGCCAACCTGTCGGTCTACCTCGTGTCGCTGCCGTGGACGGACGGACGGGAGCCGACCGGCGGCGTCATCACCCGGGGCTGGGCGGACCCGGCGAACCGGTCCTCCCTGACCCGGGAGCGACCAGGGGATCCGGCCGCCTCCGCGCTGGACCGGGTCATGGACCACACCCGCTTCACCACGAGCGAGCCCCTCGAACCGGGCGAGTACGTCGAGGTCACCTTCGACCTCCAGCCCGACGACCAGGTGATCCCCGCCGGACAGCGCATCGGCCTGATGATCTTCTCCACGGACCGCGACTTCACGCTACGCCCGGACCCGGGCACAGTGCTCAGCGTGGACCTGTCGGGGACCTCGATCCAGCTCCCGGTGGTGGGGGGAGCCGAGGCGCTGCGGAGGGCGTTGCGGCGGACTGCCAGCTGAGCCCTACGCCTGGTCGGGACGCCCCTCGGAGAAGGAGGCGCCTTCCGGAATCTCGTCGGGAGGCAGTCCCGAGGCGGCCTCCATCCGGCCGCTGAAGTTGAAGAACGACGTCAGCGCCGCGATCTCCCAGATGGCCTGGTCGCTCCATCCGACCGATCTCAGCGCCTCGGCGTCCGCGGGCTCCGTCAAGCTGGGCATCTCCGTCAGCTTGCTCGCGTAGCGCAACAAGGCCCTCGTCTTGTCGTCCAGATCGTACTCGGGCCAGGTCGTCGCGAATTCGTGATCCAGGTGGTCATTCCCCGTGAGACGGCGAACTGCCGTCGAATGGAGGCCCAGTCAGGGCGCCCCGCCCACCTTCCCGTTGACGACCGTGGCCAACATCTCCCGCTGCAGTCGACTCAAGGGAGACCGGGGACGCAGATGGAGGTATCGGTAGAGGGCCCCGGCGGGGTTCGCGACCCGCAGGTCCACCGCCAGGACCTGGAACACGCCGGGGACGACGCCTCCGTACTGCCGCTTCACCCACCCGAAGAAGAGGCGGCGAATGCCCTTCGCCTTCTCGGGCACGATGGTCAGGATGTCCGTCAAGGCACTGCTCCTGGATCGAGAGGACTCAACATCACGAGGCAACAGCGTCCATTGACCTGGGGCACCCTACGTCGCGCCGGACCGGCGTGTCAATCTGGTGGGCGCCGGCCCGGCACCCGCGACCGGGTCACCTGAGGCCCGACCCGCCCCACGCCTCGATCACCGCCCGCACATCGTTCGGCGCGTCGGCCAGGTTCGGGCCCGGCACCGCGCCCGCATCGAGGAGGAGCCTCGCCACCGCCGGGTGGTCCCCCGCCCGGTTCCCGCTGTACCGGGCCCCATGACAGCACCAGCCGAGGGGGGTGCTCCCATGCGTGGGATCCCGAGCCTCGATCAGCGCCCGGACCGTCGGGTGCCGCAACGCGGTTTCCACGCAGCGGACGTGACCGTGCCACGCCGCACAGTGGAGGACGGTGCCTCCGTCCTGTCCCCGCGCGGCGGCGTCGAAGCCCAGGGCGAGCATGAGGTCGACGGCGGCGGTCCGGCCTCCCCAGCCCGCGTCGGGCAGCGCCCTGTGGTCGTCGGCGTCCAGCTCGTCCACCAGGCCCGGACATTCGCGGAGCAGGTCCCGGGCCTCGTCCTCCAGCCCGTCCGCGCAGGCCGCGAGGAACCGCTCCCGGGGGCCGGCCGCCGACCCGAGGACGTCCAGGACCTCGTGCTGATCGAACTGTGCCGCCACCTGGAGCGGGCTCAGATACTGGCCGATCGACCAGGTGTAGATGTGGAAGCTGCTCGGGGGCTGCTCGGCGTACGCTCCCCGACCGGTGCGGAGGCTCATCACGGACGGGTCCGCGGCGACGAGCTCCCGCACCCGCTCCGCCCGGCCCAGGACGCAGGCCAGGAAGATGTCCGTGGAGGCCCCCCGGTCGACGAGGTATCCGGCAAGGGCGTAGCGGCCCGCCCCCCGGCTCCGCTGGAGCATCCACTCGGCGGGAGTGGCCCGGTGATCCACGTCCCGGGCGTCCAGCTCGGCGCCCCGATCCAGCAACAGGTCGACGACGGACCGCGAACGGGCGAAGTGGAGCGGTGTCTGCCCGTCCCCTCCCCTCTCGTGGACCCGGCTCGGGTCCTCGTCCAGGAGCTGGAGCAGCAGGTCGGCGCGGTCCAGGTTCGCCGCCCCGCAGGCGTCGGGCTCCGACCCTCCCTCGAGGAGCCGCTCCGCCACCGCTCCCCTGGCGCTGTGGAGCGGGTG
>DATHRY010000064.1:0-48959 GCA_035464715.1 Longimicrobiales bacterium | reverse complement strand
GCCGGGGCTGCAACCGCCTGAGCCGCCGCTCGCACCCCGTACTCCCGGATCTCCACCTCGTCCACGTTGCTCCCGTTGACGGGGTCGTCAGGGAGGAGGCTCCGCAACAGCGGGGCATACCCCGAGTCACGTTCTCGTCCTCTCGCTTCGATGTTCGTCGCGAGGCTGTAGTACGCGATGAGCATCGACCGGAGGCTGGCCGAGCGGATCAGCCGGAGAGAGCCCGCCGAGATCAACTCTTCGAACGTAGGCTTGCCGGCACTGGCGATCGCGACGGTTCGGCGGCTGGCGATCACCTGGCGAAGGAATGCGATCGTATCGGCCGGGAACGGCGCCGTCCCTCGGGCAACTGGCCCGACCTCGGCCAGAGCTGAATCCGCCAGCTCCAGGGGGAGGACGCCGGTCGGGAAGGCGGTCAGGAACTCGACTTCGGCGTCGAGGTCGCGGACCAGCGCCTCCAGGTACTCCCGTTCGATCGTTCGGTCGGAGCTCGCGCGAGCCCACTCGTCGACGGCGAGGGCCATCAAGACGCAAACGACGATGACGATGAACTCGCCACCCAAGCGCAGCATTCGCTCTGCCCGTCCAGCGCTCATGCGATCCGCCCCGGTGGTTGATGTTCAGTCGGACGTGATGGTGCATATCGTGACGACGTCCGGGGCTGGAGGCCAGTGTCTTGCCCGAGTGATCGGGCCGCGGACTCCGCAGGATCATGTCGAGCGAGCCGGGTCATCCGGGCGAGCCTGAAGGGACAGGGATCATCCCCGAAGATCGTCGAGCCCGAACTCGCGAACCCACTTTGCGACGCGTGGGTTGTCGGGTGAATCGCCTCGTATCGAGAGAGCCTCCTCGACATCGCGCATTGTCGTTGCGGGTCGCCCATGCGGGCCCGCTCCGGCCTGGCGATGTTGAGGTCCTCCGGCGCTGACGACATCGAGATCGAGGCCCCCGCGCGGTTGCCTCTACCCTCCCTCACAGAGACCTTGCCCCTCCCCACCCATCCGACTCCGCCGGACGCCCATGCCCGATTCTCGACGAGTCGTCCGCTTCGCCACCGAAGCTGCAGTCATCGTCGTCAGCATCCTCCTGGCCTTTTGGATCGACGCGTGGTGGGACTCCAGCCAGGCCCGCAGAAGTGAGGCTGTGGTCCTGGAATCGATTCGTGGGGAGGCTGAGCAGAACCGTATCGACCTGGACGAACTGCTCGAGCGCAGCGACGCTCAACTCGCCCGCATCAACATGTTTCTGAGTGCGACCCCGGACGAGTTGCGCGGGCTGCCACAGGACAGCGTCCTTCCGTGGCTCTCGGCGATGGTCATCACATGGACCTTCGATGCCGACGACTCGGCCGCAGGGCTCTTTCTCGATTCGTCGACGCCCGTGACGCCCGAAGCCCGCGAGGTTCGCGGTGTGCTCGCACGCTGGGTGCGGATCGTGGACGACCTCGAGGAGGAGAAGAGCTCCCTGTGGGACCTGGGTGTCGACCTCGCCACTCGTCTCGCCACCCATCTCGCTCCGACTGTCGAGGGCGATCCGGGCATGATCCATATGATCGCGGCGAGGCAAGGCGCCGGTCTCCTCTCCCGACTGAGAGATGACCGGGTCTTTGTCGCGGTGCTGCTGAACAAGGCCCACTATCAGGGCGTCTACACCTTGGAACTGGAGGACGCCTCGGCGGCGCTCGACTCTCTCCGTTCAGCCGCCCGTTTGGAGTAGCCCTGCAATTCAACTGCGCGTGCAGCACGTCGACCCGGGTTCCAGAGGAGGCGCCAGTTGGGACGGGTCGACATCCCGTGCGATCCCTCGCGACTCCGCAGGCTCATGCCGACCGAGTCAGCCAGACCCGCGTCTTGGGCGTGAAGACCAATGAATGGCGTGGATCATCCACCGCCCACCATCCTTGACCAGGACCATGAGCTCCGCGCTCTGGGAGTTGATGTCGCGATCGCCCATGGTGCCCTCGACGACGCTCGTGGAGTGGGCCCAGGCGACGTCCCCATGGAGATCCACGGTGATCTCGCCCCGCTGCCGTGGAACGGCCTGAGCGAATCGCATGTCTCCGGCGAGGTGACCTGACCTGTAGTGTGCCTTGTCCTCGACGCCCCCGCTTTCGAGGATGACGACGTCTTCGGCCAGGAGTCCGACCGCGGACGTGGAGTCCCCGGCGGCCAGGGCAGCGTGGAAGGCGTCGACGACGGCGACGACCGCGTCGACGTCGCTGCCATCCTGGGCCACTGCCCCCTGCGGGGCGACCACGGCGAGGCAAGCGAGGATTCCGAGCTCGCCTGCGCGCCGGCGATGAGATCTGCGGTAGGTCATCGTCATCATCCCTGATCCGAGGAAGTTCTGGCCAACGCCATCGTCCGCGATAGACGACTCAGGTCCGCAACATCGCGGGAAGAAGTTACACTCCGACCTCGATGTCGTCCCCGCAACCCGTCCTGACGGTTTTCCGAAGGCGGAGTCAGGGAAGCGAGACCCTCGTGCCGGTCCACACCCGACCCGGGAACGAGACAAGCCCCGCGCCCATCCCGGGAGCGGGGCCTGCGTCGACCGTCGTGTCTTCGGGACGGGGCCCCGCGTCGGTGGGGCCTGGCCTACCGGGCGACCTCGCTGCTCGCCACCTCGGACTCCATCAGTTCGGCCATCTGCGGCGGCTGCCACACCTGAATGACCGGGAAGGTGGAGAAGAACCACCGCACGGAAGCCAGGAACAGGCCCAGGAAGCCGATGCCGATGAGGACGTGGTGGGTCATGCGGCCCACGTCGTAGCCCTCGAACAGGCTGGGGGTCACGAGCCAGTAGCGCTCGTTCCACAGGCCGAAGAGGATGAGGAGGGCGGCGCCCTGCATCCAGCGTGGGTTCATCTTGGGCGCCCGGCCCAGGAGGCCGGCGAAGGGGAAGACGAAGCACATGAGGATGACGGCCACCGAGTAGGCACCCCACCCCTCGCCCGCCCGGGCGATCATGTAGCTCTGCTCCCAGGGGAGCTTGCCGTACCAGATGACGATGTACTGGGCGAAGAAGAGGTAGGTCCAGAACACGCAGAAGGCGAAGGACAGCTTGCCGATGTCGTGGCGCTGCTGGAGGCCGATGGCCTTCGTGACGTAGTCGTCCTTCCGCCGTAGCCACATACCGGTGAACGCCGTGGCGGCGATTCCGCCCCAGAAGGCCCCCATGAAGTACCAGCCCCCGAACAGGGTGCTGAACCAGTGGGAGTCCAGGGACATGGCGAGGTCGTAGACCGTGAAGCTCATGACCAGGGCGTAGACCAGCGCCATGATGGGAGCCAGCGTCGACATCCGCTCCCAGCTCCGGTGCTCCTCCACCTCCTGCCCGGCCCAGCCCGCCATGAAGCGGTCCCGCCAGTTGCGGCGACCGTCGTCCAGGTCTTCGTCGGAGACGCGGCCCATGTCCGGCCGCACCGTCAGGTAGGCGAAGTAGCAGCCGATGCTGAACAGGACCCCGACACCCACGAGTAGACGGGTGATCAGGAAGGGGATGTTCAGGTAGGCGGCCTTCTTCTGGACGATGGGATCGTACGCCATCTGCTCGATCCACGGGAAGTAGTTCTCCCGGGCGAAGATCAGGATCGGGATGAGCAGCACGAAGGCCACGGGGAGGAACGCCGCGAAGGCCACGGAGACCCGCCGCAGCGACCAGTTCCACTTGGCCTTCACGATCGTCGTCGCACCGGCGAACATGATCGCGCCCATGGCGATGCTGGAGAAGAAGAGCCAGTTGGACACGTAGCTCGCCCACGCCGCGGTGGAGTCCTGCCCGGCCTGGATGATGAAGGCCACCAGGCCCACCACGAACATCAGGCCGAAGACCAGACCGGCGCCCCGGTTCCGGGGAAGGAACCGGACCTGGACCGAGTCGGGGATGTGGATGTGCGCCATGTCAGCTTCCCTCCCCGTCGGCCTGGGCCCCGCCGCCGGCCGGCGCGCTGCCGCTCTGCGCCTGAAGCTGCCGGACGTAGTTCACGATGTGCCACCGGTCGAAATGTGTGATCTGGTAGCCGTAGCTGGGCATGAGCCCCCGGCCCACCCGCATCATCCCGTAGATGTAGGCGTCGGAGTATCCGGCCACGACCGGGCCCGCCAGGTTGAAGGCCGCCAGCGCGGGCCACTTGTCCAGGATCTGAGCCTCGGCCCCGAGCCCCGCGGCCCCGTGGCAGACGGAGCACCACCGGTTGAACAGCTCCTCGCCCCGGGCCAGCGACGTGGCGTCGGCGGGCACGGGGTTCGAGAAGCTGTTCCAGATCTCGGCCGTGGGGTTCGAGGTCTGGGCCTGCGTGAAGTCGGGCACGAGCCAGTCCCCGGCTTCCGGCTGTCCGATGTTCACGTCCCCAAGGGACGCCGGCAGGTTGCCCGCCGCGAAGGGCACGCTCCCCTCGGCCGGCAGGAGCGGCGCCTCGTAGGGATCGAAGGTCGCCTGGTCCCGCATGGAGCGGCCGAAGATCGCCACCATGGCGTCGTCCATGGGGGTACAGGCCCCGGTGGCCAGAAGCGCCGCGCCCAGGACGAGACCTCGCCGCATCCGGGAGCCAGCGGGCCGTCCGTTCGCGGCGCGCGGGCCGCCCCTCATCGCGTTACGCATGGGCTCCCTCCCGGAGCTCCACCGGTTCATGCTTCTTCAGGATCGTACGGGCCTCGTCCAGCGCCCCCGCGTCCGCCTCCACGAAGACGCCGAAGCGCCCGGAGCTGAACTCCGGATCGTAGACGACCGAAGGCTTGAAGCCCGGAAGACGGGCGTTGATGAAGAGCCCGAGGACCGTGCTCAGCGCGCCGAAGAGGACGGTGAGCTCGAAGGCGATGATCACGTAGGCGGGGATCGACAGGATGGGCTTGCCCCCCGTCACCAGCGGCCAGTCCATGGAGGTCCAGGCCGTGAAGGCGAACCCCGTTGCGGTTCCGGTGAGGGCCCCCACCAGCGCCCACACCCGCACGGGGCTCTGTCCGTAGCCCATGGCGTGCTCGAGGTGATGCTCGGGGAAGGGCGCGTACGCCTTCATGCTCTTCCCGAACCCCGCTCGCCGCAGCTCCTCGATGGCGTCCACGGTGTCGTCCAGGTACTCGAAGGACGCCAGGATGCCGTTCGTCGTGCTCATGGTCAGCCCTCCGCCTCGGCGAGCGCCGCCGCCTCGGCCTGCTTCCGCTTCCGCAGGGGCGCCGGCAGGACCTCCTTCAGCTCGGCGATGGCCACCGGCGGAAGAAGGCGTGTGAACAACAGGAACCAGAATCCGAACCAGCAGAAGCTGCCGATCAGGATCCCCATCTCCACCACCGAGGGTCGGTAGACGCCCCAGGCGAAGGGCTCATATTCGTGGGCCAGCGATGTGACGATGATCACGTACCGCTCGAACCACATGCCGATGTTGATGAAGATCGAGATGGCGAAGAGCGCGGGGATCGAGCGCCGGACGCGCTTGAACCACAGCATCATGGGGATCATGCCGTTGCAGACGAGCATGATCCAGGTCGCCCACCAGTAGGACCCGAAGAGCCGGTTCCAGAACATCTGGCGCTCCGGCGGCTCGCCGCTGTACCACGCCATGAAGAACTCGGTCAGGTAGGCGTAGAACACGATGAGCGAAGTGAGCATGATCAGCTTCGCCAGCGCGTCGAAGTGCTTCGTGGTGAGGTAGGCCTCGAGCTTGAAGACCTTCCGGAGCGGCACCGCCAGGGTGATCACCATGGCCACGCCCGAGAAGATGGCCCCGGCCACGAAGTAGGGGGCGAAGACCGTGGCGTGCCACCCGGGCACGATGCCCACGGCGAAGTCCCAGGACACCACCGAGTGCACCGAGAGCACCAGGGGCGTCGCCAGGGCGGCCAGGAAGATGTAGGCCTTCCCGAAGTGGTGCCATTCCCGGTCGGTGCCCTGCCAGCCCATGGCCAGGAAGCTGTAGAGCTTCTTCCGGAGGCCGGTCGACTTGTCCCGGGCGGCGGCAACGTCGGGGATGGTCCCGAGATAGAAGAAGACCGCCGAGACGGTGAAGTACGTGGTCACCGCGAACACGTCCCACACCAGGGGCGACCGGAAGTTCGGCCACAGGAAGCGCTGGTTCGGATACGGGATCAGCCAGTAGGCGTGCCACACGCGCCCCACATGGATCAGCGGGAAGAGCCCCGCCGTCATCACCGCGAAGACCGTCATGGCCTCGGCGGCCCGGTATACCGACTGCCGCCACGGCGCCCGGAACAGGAACAGGATCGCCGAGATCAGCGTGCCGGAGTGGGCGATACCGACCCAGAACACGAAGGTGGTGATGTACGCCCCCCACCCCACCGGGCTGGTGAGCCCGGACACCCCGATTCCCCGGTAGATCTGCCAGAACCAGGAGCCGAAGAAGAGCCCCACCCCCAGGACCGCGATGGTGAACAACACCCACCACCCCTTCCCGGGGGCGGAGAGCATGTTCAGCACGTCCCGGTTGACCTCGTCGTACTTCTGGACATCCGGGTGGGTGAGGGCTCCCCGCTCCTGGGATTCCGTCAACGTCGCCATGCTCGCTCGCGCGTGCGGGTGAACCGGTGCCCTAGTGGGCGCCGGACTCGACCTCGTGGAAGGTGACCTTCTTCAGGTAGTGGACGCCGGGCTGGGTGTTGATCAGCTCGTCCAGCACCCGGTACGTCCGCTCGTCGTGGACCAGCTGCGCCACCCGGGACTCCTCGTCGTGGATGTTCCCGAAGACGATGGCCTCGGCGGGGCAGCTCTGCTGGCAGGCCGGCACGACCTCGCCGTCGGCCACGGACCGACCGCCCTCCAGGGCGGCCCGGTTCTGGACTTCGCGGATCCGCTGCACGCAGAACGAGCACTTCTCCATGACCCCGGTGTTCCGGATGGTCACGTCGGGGTTGTACTGCCAGTGCAGGGGCTCGGGCACGTCCGCGTAGGTGTACCAGTTGTAGACCCGGACCTTGTACGGGCAGTTGTTGGCGCAGTACCGCGTCCCCACGCACCGGTTGTAGACCTGGGCGTTGAGCCCGTCCGGCGTGTGGTAGGCCGCGAACACCGGGCAGACCGGCTCGCACGGCGCGTTGCCGCAGTGCTGGCACAGCATCGGCAGATGCCGGATGTCCAGGTGGCTCGCGTGGCTGGCGTCCACGTGCTCGTAGTACCGCTCGAGCCGGATCCAGGCGAGGTCGCGGCCCATGGCCACCTGCTCCTCGCCCACGAAGGCCACATTGTTCTCGGACTGACAGGCCACGATGCACGCCGAGCAGCCGGTGCACTTGTCCAGGTCGATGGCCATGGTCCAGCGGGGCGTCCCCTCCCGGCCGTAGTCGCCGTAGCGGGAGCCCGGCAGCGGGAAGTCCTCCGCCGCACCCTCGGTCTCCACCGGCTGGAAGCCACCCAGGAGGTTCATCTCGGCCAGGCCGTGCTCCTCGTAGCCACCCTCCTCCTGACCGGCCTCCTCGGCCGCATGCCCCAGCTCGGCCAGCGCCACCGCAGGGGCGATGTTCCGGTCGTGCTGGGTGTCGGCACCCTCGATGGAGGCCATGCGGTGGCGATCGCCGGTGGCCTCCACGGAGACCCGCGTGGCCACCAGGACCAGGGCCCCGGACGGCTGCTCCGCCACGGCGGGGAGCAGGTTCATGGGGTTCACCCCCTTGCCGTTGGCGTACCGGCCGCTGTCGGTCCGGCCCCCGCCCATGGCGATGGCCACCGCGTCGGTCCGGATCCCCGGGTAGGTGTAGAGGGGTAGCGTCACCTCACCCTGGGGCGAGCGGACCGTGACCACGTCGCCGCGGCGCAGCCCCAGGCGCTCGGCGGACTCCGGGTGCATCTCCACCCAGGAGTGCCAGGCCAGCTTCGAGACCGGATCCGGAAGCTCCTGCATCCAGGGCCGGTTCGCGTGCCGTCCGTCGCCGAAGCGGGCCGACGGATACACCAGGAGGGTGAACTCCCCGTCCCCGTCCAGGGTGGGCGCCTCGAAGGTCAGCGCCGTGTCGGGGTTCCGGAGGGGGGCCGCCTGCTGGGCCGTGGGCGCACCCACCATGACGGCGCCGCTCTTCAGCGCCGTCTTCCACCAGGCCTCGAAGCCCAGCGCCGAGCCTGACCGGCCGTGGAGTTCCTGCCAGCGGGCCTGCAGGTGGGCGTAGGTGGACTCCGGACCCAGCGGGCTTCCAATGCGGGTCGCCACGGCCAGGAGGACGTCTCCCGCGGCCCGGGTGTCAAAGTGGGGCACCGGCTGCATGACCGGCTGCTGCACGGCGTAGACGCCGGGGCGGGGGTTGCTGTCCCCCCAGGACTCCAGGAAGTGGCGGTCCGGGAGCACCAGGTCCGCCAGGGCGGTGGTCTCGTCGGGCTCCGTGGCGAACGCGACCTTGAAGCCGGCCCCCACGAACGCGTCGGCGAACCCTGTGGCCGCGGGCAGCGAGTAGACCGGGTTGATGCCCCGCACCATCACGACGCTCTGGCCGGAGATCCCCGCCGCGGCCTGGGCCACGGCCTGGTAGGGCCGGGCCGCAGCGCTCAGCACCGGGGCGTCGAGCTGGACCGTCCGGCCCACGTTCCCGGCCACCGCGTTCAGGATGTGGACGGCCAGGTTCGCCGCGGTGGCCCCCTGATGGTGTCCCGCCTGACCCGGTCCCACCGCCACAGAGGGTGCGTCGGCGAAGGCCAGCGCCATCTCCCGGATCTGGTCCGCCTCTAGCCCCGACACCTGGGCCGCGGTCTCGGGGGTGTACTCGTCGAGGATGGACGCGTAGGGGCCGGCGTCGGCCCCGCGTCGGGCGATGGCCGAAGCCATCCCGAGGGCCACCGCCGCCTCGGAGCCCGCGGGAGTCGGCAGCCACTCGTCGGCGTTCTGCCCCGTCAGGCTCAGCCGCGGACCCACCCAGACGACCCGGGCCTTCGGGGAGTCGCCGGCCACGCCGGCGGCCCGGGCGAAGCCCCGCCCATATTCCACCGGCGAGATCCAGGTCTCCAGGAAGTCCGCGCCGAACGAGACGATCATCTCGGCCCGCTCGAAGTCGTACTGGGGGATCACGTCCCGCCCGAAGGCGATGCGGGTGGCCTCCTGAAGCGGCGGGTCCGAGAGACCGTCGTACTGCACGTGCTCCCCACCGACCACCGAGAGGAAGCGGGTGACCAGGTCCGTCTCGGTCGGGCCCATCCGGCCCGACAGGAAGAGGACGTTGCCGGCCGCGCCCTGGAGGCGCTGCGCCAGGAGGGTCTCGGCCTCCTCCCAGCTGATCTGCCGATAATCTTCGCCCTCACGGACCAGGGGCGCGGCGATCCGGTCGGGATTGTAGAGCCCCTGGATGGACGAGTGCCCCCGAGCGCACAGCGCCCCGCCGCTCACGGCGTGGTTGGGGTTCCCCTCCACCTTCACCGCGCGCCCCTCCCGGGTGCGCACCCACATCCCGCACTGGGCGGCGCATTCCTGACAGACGGTGGTGTACCAGGTGGAGACCCCGGGGGTGATGTCCTCCGGGGGGATCACGTAGGGGAGTAGCTTCTCGACCTCGCCCGTGGAGCAGCCGGCCATTCCCACGCCCGCGCCACCGACTCCCAGGACCTTGAGGAAGTCTCTCCGCTTGATGCCTTCGGTCATGATCGTCCCGGCTCAGTAGTGGCAGACGGTGCAGTCCCGCGTCGCGTCGAGCTCCACGTGACAGCTGACGCACCATCCCATCTTCCCCTTGCCCCAGACGGGGTCCGGCTCGGCCCACACGCCCTTCGCCTGGACCTCGCCGTGACACTGCTGGCAGGTGAGCCCGGCGTTCACGTGGCGCATGTGCGGGAAGTGGACGTGGTCGGCCACCTTGTGGATCCGCACCCAGGGAATGGGCTCCCCGTCGTTGTAGTACTCGCGGATCTTGTTGACCTCCTCGGGTGCGTTCGCCCCGGGGATCATGGTGTGGCACCCCATGCAGGTGGACACCGGGGGAATCCCGGCCGAAGAGGAGCGCTCGGCGGAGAAGTGGCAGTACTGGCAATCCATCTGGTAGGTCCCCGCGTGCACGTCGTGCGGGAACTGGATGGGCTGCGGATTATCAGCCGAAGCGACCGGTGCCGCCTGGGCGGCGGCGTCCTGCCCGTCGCCCGCCTCCTGGGCCTGGACGAACGCCAGGCCCCCGGATGCCGCCAGCACCAGGGCGGCCATCATCCACTTCGTTCTCATGTCATGCCCCTGCGCCTGTGGTCGGCTCGGGAGTCGGAGGAGGGATCCAATGGTCAGGATGCCCGTGAATGCTGGGGAAAAGCCAAAGGAACCTGACGCCCTCCCCAGCCGGTGTCAACGCGAATCCCAGGGTAGCGTCGGGACCCTTTGTGATCACATGGTGATAGGACAAGACTGTTGTATTTCCGCACCCCCGAAGGGCCCATCGGCCCGGCCTTCCGAGAGCCCATGACCGACACCGCGGCCCCGCTCCCCCACCTCGACGCCACGCGTGAGCTGCGGCGTCTGGTCGCGGAGGTGGAGACCGTCTTCCACGGGAAGGACGAGGTCATCCGGCTCGCCCTGGCGGCATTGCTGGCAAGAGGACACGTCCTCTTCGAGGATGTTCCGGGGGTGGGGAAGACCACCCTCTCCCACGCCCTGGCCCGGACGCTGGGGCTCTCCTTCCGCCGGATCCAGTTCACCAGCGACCTTCTTCCGTCGGACGTGCTCGGGGGCACGGTCTACGACCCCACCACCGGTTCCCTGGACCTCCGGCCCGGGCCGATCTTCAGCCAGGTCATCCTGGCCGACGAGATCAACCGGGCCCCGCCCCGGACCCAGAGCGGGCTCCTCCAGGCCATGCAGGAGGGGACGGTCAGCATCGACGACCAGACGCTGGAACTGCCGCGGCCCTTCCTGGTGATGGCGACGCAGAATCCCCTGGAGCATCATGGCACCTACCCCCTCCCGGAAAGCCAGCTCGACCGCTTCCTCATGCGGCTGACCATCGGCTATCCCGGCGAGGCGGCGGAGCGGCGGATCCTGCTCGAATCGGCCGCCGAGCGGGCCCCGGTGGATGGGCTCCGACCGATCCTGACGGCGGACGACGTGCGGGCCCTCCAGGCCGAGGTCGAGACGGTGCGGGCCGACGACTCCCTCGTGGACTACCTCATGGAGATCGTCCGGCGGACCCGTTCCGCCAGCGGTGTCCGCATCGGCGTCAGCCCCCGGGGAGCCATCGCCCTGTTCCGGGCGGCACGGGCCTACGCCATGACCCACGGACGGGACTATCTGATCCCCGACGACGTCCGGGACCTGGTGCACCCCTGCCTGGCCCACCGCATCCTCCCGACCGGAGCCAGCCCGGCCTCGGCCGAGGCACACCGGCTCTCCGAGGCTCTCCTCGACGAGATCCTCGACCAGGTGCCCGTCCCGGTGTGAGCCGCGCCGTCGGGGTCTTCGCCCTGGCGTTCGCCGCCCTCCTGAGCGGCTGCGAGCCTCCGGCGTCCACCCGGGCGTGGGAGTGCATCGCCCCCGCCGCCCCGGGGGGTGGGTGGGACCTCACCTGCCGCACCGTTGGACAGGTCCTCCACGAGCTCGGGCTTTCCCCCGGCCGCGTCCGGACCACCAACATGCCCGGCGCAGGGGGCGGGGTGGCCTTCGCCCACACCGTCGGTCAGCGGAACGAGGATCCGGGCCTCCTGGTGGCCGCCAGCCCCTCCACCACCCTCCGCCTCGCGCAGGGGCAGTACGGGCGCCTCACGGAGGACGACGTGCGCTGGGTCGGGGCTCTGGGGGCGGAATACGGGGTGCTCGCGGTAGCCGCCGACGCCCCGTGGCGGACCCTGGACGACCTTCTGGCGGCGTGGCGCTCCGATCCAGGAAGCGTGGTGGTCGGGGGCGGTAGTGCGGTGGCGGGACAGGACCACATGAAGGTCCTCCTCCTGGTCCATCGGGCGGGCATCGATCCCCGGCGCATCCGGTACGTCCCGTTCGACGGCGGGGGCGAGGCCATGACCACCCTCCTCGGCGGCTTCATCCAGGTCTTCTCGGGCGAGGCCTCCGAAGTCGAGGGGCAGGTGAGCGCCGGCAGGATGCGGGTCCTGACGGTCCTGGCCCCGGAGCGTGTGCCCGGGTTCCTGGCCGACGTCCCGACCGCACGAGAGTCCGGCGTGGACGTGGACTGGGTCACGTGGCGGGGTTTCTACGTTCCCGCCGGGGTCTCCGACGCGCGCTACGGGGAGTGGGTCGACCTCCTGCGGAGGGTGTCGGCGACGCCGGAGTGGGCCGGGATACGGGAACGGAACCGCCTTCGCCCCTTCGATCTCACGGGGGACGAGTTCGCGGCCTTCGTGCGGCAGCAGGTGGTGGACTTCCGCGCGATGTCCCGGGAGATCGGACTCGTCCGATGAAGGGCGACCGATGGGCCGGCGGGGCGCTGGCCCTTCTGGGCCTCGCCGTCGGCCTGGAGGCCTCCACCTTCGAGGTGGCGTTCCTCACCGACCCGGTGGGTCCCAAGGCGCTGCCCTACCTCGCGGCGGGACTCTTGGTCGCCACGGGAGCGTGGCTGGCCCTCCGCCCCGGGTCCGACCCGGACTGGCCCCCCCGCCGCCCCGCTCTCCGGATGGCCGGCGCCGTGGCCGCGCTCCTCGGGTACGCGGCGCTCCTGGCTCCCATGGGATTCGTCACGGCCACGTCGGCTGCGGTCGCGGCGCTCTCGGTGCTGTTCGGTGCGCCCGTGAGGAAGGCGGTGGCGGCCGCGGTGGTCGTCTCGCTCGTCCTCTGGGTCGGCTTCGTCCAGGTCCTGGGCCTGCCTCTTCCCCTGGGCAGCCTGTGGATCCGCTGAACCGGCTGCGCCGCCGTCCGCGCCGAGGACGTCCATGGACGCCCTGAGCCACCTCCTGGGCGGGTTCGGGGTGGCGCTCCAGCCGCTCAATCTCGCGCTGGCCTTCGGCGGGGTCTTCCTGGGCACCTTCGTGGGTATGCTCCCGGGGATCGGGCCGATCAACGCCATCGCCATCCTCATCCCGCTCACGTACGCCACGGGCATGTCTCCCCCCTCGGCGCTGATCCTCCTGGCGGGGATCTACTACGGGAGCCAGTACGGAAACTCCATCAGCACCATCCTCCTGAACGTTCCGGGCACCGCCTCCGCGGTGGTGACGGCGCTGGACGGCCACGAGATGACGCGGCAGGGGAGGGGTGGGCCCGCCCTGGCCATGGCGGCGATCGCGTCCTTCTTCGGCGGGACCGTCTCCATCTTCGGCCTGGTGCTGTTCGCGCCCGTCCTGGCCGAGTGGGCGCTGCGGTTCGGGCCGGCCGAGTACTTCGCGCTGATGCTCTTCGCCTTCTCGGCCCTGTCGAGCCTCGCCGGCGGGAGCCTGGTCCGGGGCCTGGCGTCCACCGCCCTGGGTCTCCTCCTGGCCACCGTCGGCCTCGATCCCAACAGCGCGGTACCGCGGTTCACCTTCGGGCAGATCAAGCTCCTGGACGGGATGGACTTCGTGGTGGTCACCATCGGCCTGTTCGCCATCAGCGAGGTGCTTCAGCTCCTGGAGCGGACCGACGTGGGAGGGGCGGCGTTGTCGGCCTACGGGCGGGTCACCGCCTCGATCCGGGACCTGGCGTCCAGCGGATGGACGATGGTCCGGGGGAGCGTCCTGGGATTCCTGGTGGGGGTACTTCCCGGGGCTGGGGGCACCATCGCCTCCTTCATGGCCTACTCGCTGGAGCAGCGGGTGTCGGACCGGGACGGGACCTTCGGCTCGGGGGACATCCGGGGGGTCGCCGCCCCGGAAGCCGCGAACAACGCCGCCGCCACGGGGGCCATGATCCCCCTCCTGACCCTCGGCGTGCCGGGCAGCGGGACGACCGCCGTCCTTCTCGGGGCCCTGCTAGGGCTCGGCGTCACACCGGGGCCCCTGCTGATCACCGAGGAACCGGATCTCTTCTGGGGCCTGGCGGCCTCGATGTACGTGGGGAACGTCTTCCTGCTCCTCCTCAACCTGCCACTGGTGGGGCTGTTCGTCCGGGCGCTCCGGCTCCCCCAGTGGCTCCTCGTCCCCGGGGTGGCGGCCCTCTCCATGGTGGCGGTCTACGCCGTGAACCAGAGCGCCCTCGACCTGGTGCTCATGACCGGGTTCGGGGTGGCGGGTTGGTTCATGCGGAAGGTCCGCCTCCCCCTGGCGCCGGTGATCCTGGGGCTGGTCCTCGGTCCCCTCATGGAGAAGAACCTGCGTCGTGCCCTGGCCCTGTCCGGCGGGGATTGGGGGGTTCTCTGGCAAGGCCCGGTGGCCGGGTCGCTCTGGGTGGCCGCGGCGGTCAGCCTCCTGCTGCCGCCCCTCCTCGCTCTCCGGAGACGCCGCCCGGGGGCGGACGCCACCGAGGGCCCGGGCGGCGACGGGGGTTGAGCGCCCGGCGTCCTGTTCCGGAGGCCGGACCTCTGCATACCATTCAAGAACGCTCCGGGACCGGAGCGCCGACCCCGACCCCCCGCATCATGGACTCCACCGGAACGCCTCGCCACCACGGCTCCCCAGGGCTCTGGCAGCGCCTCCGGTCCTGGCGTCGCATCCGCTTCACACGGGCGGGGGGGCTCTTCACCCTCGGGGCTCTGGCGGTCGGGTTCGTGGCCATGAACACCGGCAACAACCTCCTCTTCCTCCTCCTGGGCGCCATGCTTGGGGCCATGGTGGTGAGCGGATGGCTCAGCGAGCGCGTGCTCCGACGACTGCGGGTCGTGCGCCTGCTCCCCGGCGGGACGTCCGTGGACCGGGACCTGAGGATCCGCTACGAGGTGACGAACCGGAAACGCCGCCTGACGAGCTTCGCGGTGGAGATCGTCGAGGCCCAGCTCCCCAGGGCGGCGTTCCTCCCGCGGGTCGGGCCGGGAGAGACCGTGGAGGCCACGCTGTCCGGGTCCTTCGACCGGCGGGGCGTCTATCCGCTGGGGACGGTGACGCTGGCCACCGAGTTCCCCTTCGGACTGTTCCGCAAGGAGCGGGATGTCCAGCTCGCCGGCGAGATCGTGGTCTGGCCCCGGACCGACCGCAGGACCCCGGACACGGGCGTGGGCTCCGGTCGGAACGCCGACGACAGCCTCCCGGTGCCCCGAGCCTCGGCCGGGCCCCGGGGCGAGTTCCGGAACCTGCGGGAGTACCGGCCCGGCGACGACGCCCGGGACATCCACTGGCGGACCTCGGCGCGCCTGCGCCGGCCCGTCATCCGGGAGTACGAGAAGGAGGCGGGGGAGCCGCTGTGGATCGTCCTGGACGCCAGCGCTCCGCCGGGCCCGGACGCGGAGCACGCCCTCGAGGTGGCGGCCTCCATGTGCGCCCGGGCCGCGGACCGCCGGCAGCCCTTCGCCCTGGCGGTCGGGCCCTACGAAGTGGGGGCGGGCACCGGACAGGGCCACCTGGAGCGGGCGCTGGACGCCCTGGCCCGGGTCACCTTCGGGGCCCGGGGGGTCGCGACCCTCAGCGTACCCCGGTCCCGGGCCGTCTTCGTGACCTCCGGAGGCAGCGGCGGGGCAGGGTTCGCCCGGGTGGTGCGGACCGGCGAGGGGCCGCGGGGGGAGGCGGCATGAAGCTCCTGGACCTGCACCGCCGGCTGGTGATCCTGATGTGCGTGGCCGCGCTGATCGCCTTCGCCAGCGGAGCCGGCGTCGAGGTGGCGTCCGCTGTCCTGGCCTTCGTGGCGCTGGCGGTCGCGTTCCTCTGGGTCCCCGACCCCCGGGTCAGCGAGCGCATCGCGAAGGTGGGACTGCCACTGGCCGTCCTGCTGGCTTTCCGGGTCCTCATCCACGTGACCCTGCTCGGCGGCGACGTGGTGGTGCCGGTGGTGGACCTCCTCCTGCTCCTCCTGTGCTCGGAGGCGCTCCGGACCGGAGAGCACTTCAACGAGGTCCGTCTCTACGCCCTCACGCTGGCCCTCCTGCTCGCCGCCACGGCATACCGTCCGGGGGCTCTATTCGGGGTCTCCTTCGCGATCTACGTCGTGCTGGCGTCGATGGCCGTGCCCATGGGGGTCATCCTGCGGAAGGCCCGGCGCTTCAGCCAGCCCGCCCCGGAGCCCGGACGCGCACTCGTCCTGCCGACCTTCGCCCTCTCGGGGATCACCCTCCTGGCCGCCGCCGCGGTCTTCCTGACCTTTCCCCGGGTAGCCCGTGGGTGGGGAGGGCGCCCCGACGTGATGGCCTCGTCCATCGCCGGGTTCGGCGATCGGATCTCCATCGGCGAGGTGGGCTCCCGGATCTACAGCAATCCCCGGGTGGTGCTGCGGGTGGAGTTTCCGGACGGCCCCCCGGAGAACATGCTCGGCCTCCACTGGCGGGGACGCTCCTACGACGGCTTCGACGGGGTGCGCTGGACCCGGACCGAGGGCATCCGGCCCTCTTCGGCCAGGCGGGACTGGTACCGGGAGCGCTGGCCGGGCCCACTGGTGCGACAGGACATCTACGCCGCACCGCTCGACGTCCGGGTGATCTTCGCGATGCACCCCCTGGTGGACGTGCAGGCGGACCCCGGCATCCAGCCCATGTTCGACAACGTGGGGGACTACTTCTACTGGGGCACCACGACGCCGGTGTACTCGGCCTGGTCCATGGCGGGGCGACCGCCCGCCGACAGCCTGCGCCAGGCCGAGCGCGGCTTCATGCCCGACCGGGAGCGGTTCCTCCAGCTCCCCGACATCCCGGAGCGGATCCGGACCCTGGCCGACTCCATCGTGCAGGGGCTCGACAACCGCTACGACCGGGCCGTGGCCATCGAGTCCTTCCTCCGGAGCGAGTTCACGTACACGCGTGAGCTGCCGGCGACGGCCCGGGAGGCGACGCTGGAGCACTTTCTGTTCGAGCGTCGGGCTGGACACTGCGAATACTATTCGACGGCCATGGTGGTGATGCTCCGGACCCTCGGGATCCACTCCCGGAACGTCAACGGCTTCCTGGGGGGCCGCTGGAACGAGTTCGGCCAGTACCTGGCGGTGACGCAGAACGAAGCCCATTCCTGGGTGGAGGTATGGTTCCCCAACCACGGCTGGGTGACCTTCGACCCGACGCCGGGCGGTACGGCGGAGGGTGTGGCCTCCACGGGATGGGACTGGCCCGGACGGTACTGGTTCGACGGACTTCAGCATCGCTGGAACAAGTGGATCCTCGACTACTCGGTGGATGTGCAGATCAACCTCTTCGACGGCATCCGGGACTGGCTCGGCGGTGGTGCATCCGACGAGCCCTCTCCCGGCTCGGGCACCCGGCACGTGCCCCTCCTGCTCTGGCTCCTCCTGGCGCTCCCCATGATCCTGCTGGCCTTACTCCGGCTCCGTCGCCTGTCCGGAGGAGCCCGGGGCTCCGCGTCCCGACGCTACCTGGCCCTGGTCCGGGCCGCCCGCCGGGCCGGGGTGGTCGCGGGACAGGTGACCCCCATGGGCCTGGTGCGGGCCCTGCACGAGCGGGCGCCCGGTGCGGCCCCGGCCGCCTCGAGGGCGGTCACCCTCTACGCCCGATCCCGCTTCGGCGGGCGGGATCTCGATCCCGGCGAGGCCCGGGACCTCAAGGAAGCGGTGCGCCAGGCCCGGAGAGCTCTGCCATGAAGGACGACACTCCCTTCGACTGGGGCGTGCACGCCCTCGCGGAGGAGGGCCAGTTGGACCTGGCACTCGGACCCCTGGAGCTGGAGGTCCGCCGCACCGCCGGGGAGATCCGCATCGCCCATCACCGGAAGGGGGATCCCCGCCCGGACCGGGGGTCCAGGTGGATCCGGTGGGTCCCGGCGCCCGACTGGACCGGCGAGGTCGCCCTCACGCCCGCCTTCCCGAGCCGGCCGGTGGTGGTGCGGCCCGACAACGAGTTCTGGCTCACCCAGGGCTCCGAGGCCCGGATCTACGTCCGCATCCCGCTGGACGTGGAGGTGGCCGCCCTGGGGCCTCACCGGGCCTCCCTCCTCACGATCCCCACCAAGGTGCTGTCCGACACCTGGTGGGGCTCCACCGAGGAGGGTGTGCTCCACTACTACCTCGACACGAAGGCCCGGCGCGTCATGGCCGATGCCGAGTTCCTGGAGCACCTGGCCGTGTGCCCGGTCCACCTCACCAACGGGAGCACGGACGACCTCCTGGTCACCCGTATCGCCCTCCACACCGAGTACCTGTCCCTGTATCGGGACGGCAACCGACTGTGGAGTGACGAGACCCGGGTCCGGTACCGGGGCCACGAGGAGGAGAGCTCGGTGGCCGTGGGTGGGGAGCCCCCCGGGGAAGCGCAGCACGCCGAGCTGGTCCGTTCCGCCCGGATGAAGATGTCCCGGAGCTTCAGCGCCCGGACCTTCGCCCGGCTCCGCTCCTCCCTCCTGGGCTGGTGACGATGCAGCTCCCGGAGTGGGCCACCGACCCCACGCTTCTCGACCCCGGCACCCTGATCCGGGTGCTGTTGTGGTTGTTCGTGGGCCTGCCCTTGCTGCTGGCCCTGTCGCGCCTGATCCGCCGATGGGTGTCCGAGGCCGCCAACCCGCAGCGGGGGCTCGTCGTCGGGAAGCTGATCTGGTACGTGGGGCTCGGCGCGATCTTCGTCACCGTGCTCCAGGAGCTCGGGTTCAGCCTCACTCCGCTCCTGGGGGCCGCCGGGATCCTGGGGATCGCGCTGGGCTTCGCCTCCCAGACATCGGTCTCGAACGTGATCTCGGGCTTCTTCCTCATGGGGGAGCAGCCCTTCGTGGTCGGGGACGTCATCGCCATCGGCACTACACGGGGGGCCGTGCTTTCCATCGACATGATGTCGGTGAAGCTGCGGACCTTCGACAACCGCTTCGTCCGCATCCCGAACGAGAACATCATCAAGAGCGAGGTCGTGAATCTCACTCGCTTCCCGATCCGGCGTGTCGACGTGAGGGTCGGGGTCGCCTACAAGGAGGACCTGGGACGGGTCCGGGACATCCTCCTGGGGGTCGCCCGGGACCACCCCCTCTGCCTCATGGAGCCGGAGCCCCTTCTGATCTTCGAGGGGTACGGCGAATCGTCCCTGGACTACCTGTTCGCGGTCTGGGCCACCAAGGAGAACTGGCTCGAGTTCAAGACCTCGATCCACGAGGAGATCAAGGCCGCGTTCGACGCCGAAGGCATCGAGATCCCCTTCCCGCACCGGACCCTCTACGCCGGCTCCGCCACGGACCCCTTCCCCGTCCGGATCGTGGGACCGGAGGGGGCCGAGGACGAGGATGGCGGATCAGGCCGTTTGGAGGATCGCGCACCCGCGGATTAGACTAGGAACGATGATCGACGAGCCCGAACTTCCGCTGGGAATGCCCGACCAGGGGGCGCATCCCCCGGGGAACGTCCCTTCCGGTGGCCACCACGTGGCCACGGTGAGCCACGAGGGCCGGTTCTGGGACGTCTACGTCGAGTTCGACGAGGATCCCCGTCGCACGGACAGCTTCGGGGGAATCCTGTGCTTCTCCCCCGCCGCCGACGGGGGGATGGCCGGGGAGCCCGTGCGAACGGCCACGATCCTCATCGAGAACTCGTACGAGGAGGTCCTCCACCGGGCCCGTCAGTTCGAGAGCCATCACCTGGTGGCTCTCCTCCGGTCCTGCCTCCCGGCCTCCGGGAATTCCGGCGAGGAGCACGACCGGGTGGAGACCCCGGAGGACGGCGACGCCTAGCGTCCCGTCCACCGCACCACCCCGCCTCCGGGGATCCCCCGGGGACGCCCGACGCCCCGGGAACCCCGTCACCGATCTTCCGGCACACGTCCTCGGTCAGGACTCCCGCACCCAGCGCAGCAGTTCCGGAAGGGTGGGCCGCTTCCCCGCCATGAGGATGCCCACGCGGTAGATTCGGCCGGCCACCCAGGCCACGGCCAGGACCGTCACCGCCATCAGGACGATGGACAGTCCGATCTCCCAGACCGCAGCACCGCCCGCCGCCACCCGGGCGAACATCAGGATCGGTGTGAAGAAGGGCACGAGGCTCAGGCCCACGGAGAGGGCGTCCGTGGGGTCCTGGATGACGCCGGCCACGAAGATGATCGGGACCACCAGGAGGAGGATGACCGGGAACTGCGCCTGCTGGGCCTCCTCGTCGCTGCTGCACATCGCGCCCACCGCGGCGTACAGGCCCGAGTAGATGAAGTACCCGCCCAGGAAGTACACCAGGAAGAGGATGGGCAGGTGCAGCCCCGGGATGAACTCCCGGATCGATTCGAGGGTGAAGACGTCCGGCTGGGAGGTGATGAGGGCGGGCAGCCCGGTCAGCAGCATCAGGGCCACGAAGGCGATCCAGATGGCGAACTGGGTGAGGCCCACCGCCCCGACCCCGAGGATCTTGCCCAGCATGAGCTCGAAGGGCCGGACCGAGGAGATCACCACCTCCACGATCCGCGACGTCTTCTCCTCCAGCACCGAGCGCATCACCGCGACCGCGTAGAAGAGGAGGGTCATGTAGAGGAGGAAGGCGCCGATGTACGCCACTGCGAAGGTGGGCTCGTCCATCCCGCCCGCCTGTCCCTCGAGGATCTGCACATCGAGATTGCCCCCGCGGATCAGGGCCCGGACATCGGCCTCATCCCCGCCCAGGCGCACCTCCAGGGCCGACTGGGCCACCGCCTGACGCAGCAGCAGCGAGCGGACGGGGGACGGGGCCTCCCTGGTGCGGAACTGCACGTCGCCCCGCCGCAGCGTCGCCTCGTCCAGGATCATGTATCCGCCCAGGTTCCGGTCCCGCAGCCGGACCTCGAGGGTGTCGATGTCCGCGGGCTCCGCCCGGTCGACCAGGTAGCCACCATCCACCAGGCGGGGCGCCAGTCCCTCGTAGAGCACCCCCGTCTCGTCGATCACGGCCAGTGTCCGCTCCCGGGTGTCGCTCCGGTCGTCCAGGATCGCCGGGACCGCGATGAGGGCCACGAGGAGCAGGGGGGCTGCGATGGTCGCGATCACGAACCACCGGGTCCTCACCCGCTGCAGGTACTCCCGCTTGATCACCGCCCACACCGCCCTCATCGCGCCAGCCCTCCGCTCACGGGTGTCTCGTGGATCTCCGTCGCCGCGGGGGGAATCCCCGCGTCCCCGGTGGCGGCGGTCCCCGCGTGCCGGACGAAGATCTCGTGCAGACTGGGCTCAACCAGCTCGAACCGCCGGATGGCCACCCCGCTCTCCACCCCGCGCCGCAGGATGGCCTGGGGATCGGCGTCGTCCGAGAGCACGAGATGGCGATCCTCGCCCACCGCTTCCGTGCTCAGGATCTCCGGTCCCCGGATCCAGGCCTCGTCCCCGTCGAAGCCCACCGCCAGGACGCCTTTGCGCTCCGACCGCTTGATCTCCCGCAGCTCCCCGTCCAGCACCTTCCGGGCGCGGGAGATCAGGCAGACCCGCTCGCAGAGCCGCTCCGCCTGATCCATGAGGTGGGTGGAGAAGAGGATCGTCGTCCCTTTCTCGTGGAACTCCCTCACGATCTCCTCGAGACCGTCCTGGTTGATGGGGTCGAGCCCGCTGAAGGGCTCGTCCAGGATGAGGAGCTCCGGCTCGTGGAGGATGGTCGCCACGAACTGGACCTTCTGCTGCATCCCCTTGGAGAGGTCCTCCACCTTCTTGTCCCCCCACTCCGGGAGACCGAGGCGCTCGAGCCAGCCCACCGCCCGCCGCCGCGCCTCGGCGTTGGGCAGGCCCCGGATCTCCCCGAGGAAGGCCAGAGTGTCCAGGACGCGCATGCGCCGGTAGAGGCCTCGCTCCTCGGGGAGGTAGCCCACCATGCGCCGCCGGGTGTCGTCGGGATCCCCGCCGAAGAGCTCCACCGTCCCCGAGTCCGGGTGGAGGATCCCCATGATCATCCGGATGCTGGTGGTCTTCCCGGAGCCGTTGGGGCCCAGGAGCCCGTAGATGGAGCCCCGGGGGACCTCGAAGTCGAAGGTGTCCACGGCGGTATGGCTGCCGAAGCGCTTGGTGACGCCCGTGAGACGGACTGCGAAGTCACTCATGAGGATCGGGCTCGTCGGGTTCGGGGATGGATCGCTACGGGTGGGGTACGGCGCCGCGCGCGGGGGCCTTCAGACCCCGTTGCCCCCCTTGTGGGACCCTCTATCTTTATGGGCTTTTCTGCTTCTGCCACTCCAGGAGGCTCGATGGCCATCTACCGCACCCTCTACTACGGCGAGATCAACGTCGGAAAGGGCGGCCGGATCACGATCCCGCAGGAGATCCGCGACGATGTCGGGATCGACGAGGGTGACACCCTGACCGTCCGCGTCGAGGAGAACCCCCGGGGCGTCCGGCAGATGGTCTTCTGGCGGGCCGAGGTCGAAGAAGAGGAGTAGCCCTCCTCATCCTTCCCACTCCGCCCACCGGACCAGCGCCCGAAGCGGTCCGGCCCCGTCGTGGTGCCACCACGCCGGGGGAAAGGGCATGTCCGCCAGAGGCACCACCCGGGTCACGCCGAGGCGGGTGAGACGTTCCGCCACTTCCTCGGCCTGCTCCCCCAGCCCGGCGACGCCCGCGCTCTGGAGATGGGCAGACAGGGGCCCCAGCCCCTCCGCCAGGCCCGCCGAGTCCACCGGCACCAGCACCAGGGTCCGGGGCAGCCCCCGGATCCGACCGCCCTCAGGATCCAGCACCACGGTCCACGACGTACCCTCGCCCCGCCACAGCGCCACCCCCTCGCCGGCGGCGGCCCGCAGTTCGATCTCGGACCGGAGCTGCTGAACACGGGCCGCCTCCTCGGGATCCACCGTGCCGGGCGGGGCCGAGCCCGCCTCCCGGGCCATGGCCGCGGCCAGGGCCTCCCCCAGCCGCTCCGTCGTCTCCCGGGAGCCGAGCACGAAGACGCGGTGGGGTGAGACGCAGCCGCGCTGATCGAAGGTCGCGACGGCGAGGGACAGGGCGTCGGCGGTATCCTCCAGCAGCGGGGAGTCGATGGCGGCGGTCCCCACGATGGCCACGCTCAGCCGGTGGTGGTACGCCACCACGGGGGTCGTCACCGGGGTGGCGCGCCGGACGGCGGACGCGGTGGCGTCCCCGCCGTACACCACGACCCGCCGGGTCCGCTCCAGAGCGGCGGCCAGGCAGGCCTCGTCGTCCCCGGGCCAGTACAGGACGGTCGCCGACGCCGCCAACTCGCCGTCCTCCTCGGCCAGGGCGGTGTGAAAGGCTGTGGTCAGGGCCCGGTCCCCCGCACCCGGCTTCACCAGGACCGGCGTCTTCACGAGCAGGGAGCGTACCAGGGAGGTGGTGGAGACGCCCGGCACGGAGCCCGAGCATAGATGCACGGCCACCGGATCGCCCACCGCCCGTAGGCGTCGACCGCCCCGCCCGTCGGGCACCCACCCATCCAGCACGGCCGGATCGTCGAACTCCCGGAGGAGCAGCTCCCGCAGCCGATCGGGGCTCCAGTCCCGGGCCATGCCGGCCACGACCCGGCCGGCCATCTGTCCCGAGTAGCCGGCCTCCACCGCCACGGCGTCCCGAGCCTCCCGGGTCAGCGGATCCTCGGGATCGGCGAGCCGCGCCCCGGCCCTCCCGAGCAGGCGGGCGATCTCCCGCACCGGCCGGTCGAGCAGCGCCTCCCGGGTGGCGGACAGCCGCTCCATCTCGGCCGCGACGGCTGCCGCCTCCGGCCGCCCCTCCGGCTTCACATCGGGGGTCAACGTCGGGCCTCCAGGAGGGCCTCCATGGCCAGGGAGCACCCCCGGGGCTCGGAGCCGGGGGCTCGGCCTTCGAGCCGGAGCGCGCCGTCGTCGTCGAGCCGTCCCAGA
This sequence comes from Longimicrobiales bacterium, assembly GCA_035464715.1. Lineage (GTDB taxonomy): Bacteria > Gemmatimonadota > Gemmatimonadetes > Longimicrobiales > Gaopeijiaceae > Gaopeijia. The sequence goes on along the minus strand of DATHRY010000064.1, from coordinate 25,326 downwards.
TCCTCGGTGAGAATCGCCGAGACGGAGGACACGTTGGCCAGATCGAAGAAGTAGAGCAGACCCGTCTCACCCGTAGCCCTGGGCTCGAGGGTCTCGGGGTCCAGGACCTGGATGCCCAGCCAGGGCGGGGCCACGTGCACGGGCGCCGGCGCATCGCCGGTCCGGAGGTGGGATTCGTACATCTGGGAGAGCAACTCCGTCATTCCGTACTCGTTCACGATCCGTTCCCGGGGGATGCCCAGGGCCGCCGACAGCCCCGCGTACAGCTCGTCGCGTGGGACCGCCCGCGCCCGGCCCTTGAACCCGCCGGTCTCCATCAGGCGGGATCCCGGGGGAAGTGCGACCTCCACTCCTTCCGCCGCCGCCCGATCCAGCCAGTGGGCCCAGGCGAAGGCCGTTCCCATCAGCAGGGCCGGCCGGCCCGCCGCCGCGACGGTTTCCAGCGCGTCGCCTACCCTTCCATGGTCCACCCCCGTGTCCGGGTCCGCCAGGAAAGTGCTCCCGGTCGCGCCCCACCGGGCCACGACGAAGCCCATCATGCGGCTCAGGGACGAGGCGGGCGCCGCCTCCGGTGAGGGAACGAGGGCCAGCATGGGAAGGCGCTCGTTCTCCGGAACGAGGTTGGCTCCGAACCAGGGCACCGACGCCTCCCGGTAGAGCTCCAGGCTGGCCACGGAGTGCCGCCCCCGATCCTGAGCGCCCCCGGTGGTGCCGCTGGTCTCGAAGACCGCCTCGGGGGGCCCCGCCCCGACCGCGGGGAGGCCGGAGTACAGCTCCAGCCGCTTGAAGGCGGTCGCCGGGACCGGCGGGACGTCCCGCCAGGTGCGCACCGAGTCCGGTGTCCGGCCCCGACCCCGGCAGTAGGCGGCATACACGGGATTCCTGTCGAACTGGTGATGGAACACCTCCCGGGCCATGGCCTCGAACATCGTCTCCGGCCAGGCGTCCAGGGGGCGCGCGAAGCGCTCCCGGAGGCTCGCCAACCAGTGCGGGACCGCGTCGTCCCGGCTCAGAGGAATCGCCGGGGGTTGAGGATCGAGGCCCCCTCCACCGGATCCCGCCCCGCCACCGCCATGGCCAGGACCCGTCCCGCCTCGAAGGCGAAGGGCAGGCCACCTCCGGAGAACCCCGAGATCACCAGCTCGTCCGGAGTGCCGGGGAGCGGTCCGACCAGGGGCAGATAGTCGCTCGTCCACCCGAAGATGCCGCTCCAGCGTCGGACCACCTCGAGGGTGGCCGCGGGGAAGGTCGCCCGGAACCACTCCTCCAGGCTGCCCTGCAGCCGGGGATCGATCTCGGGCCGGGTCTTCCAGTACGACCGGTCCCACGCCTCGTGCCGCCAACCCCCCATCTGGAGCCGGCCGTCGGGATCCCGTCGCCACACGTTCATCTTCCACTCGGTGGCGAAGCCGCCGGGCATGGCCTCCAGCCCCCGGACCTCCGCCGCCAGCCCCTGGCCCCGGATGGGCACGATCTCGTCGCCCAGCAGCGCCGAGAAGCGACGGGAATCCACGTGGGTGGCGTAGATCACCATGGTGGCCCGCAGGTGTCCGGCGGTGGTGCGGCACACCAGTCCGCCCTCGCTGCGGTCCACCCCCTTCACCGTCACCCCCTCCACCACCCGGGCCCCGCGGTCCACAGCGCCCCGAGCCAGGGCCCGGGCCGTGGGGCCCGGGCTCAGGGACCCGCCCCCCTCCAGGCGATAGCCGCCGGCGAACCCCCGGCCGCCGGTGACCTCCCGGATCTCGCCCGCCCCGGCCCAGCGCACGTCGAATCCGGCCAGGTCCAGGGTCTCGCAGGACCGTCGCACGTCGTCCAGGGAATGGGTCTCGGCCAGGACCCAGCCGCCCCGGAGGTCCAGGCCGGCCTCCTTCTCGGCGCCCAGGTCGCGGAGGGCCTCGCCCAGTCCCTTCACGGACCGCAGGGCGAAGGACCAGATCGCCCGGGCCTGCTCGAGGCCCCGGTCGTGGACCGTCTCGTGGAAAGGTTGGCGCAGCGGCGGCGAGAGCACCCCCACCGCCGCCTCGGTGGCGCCCCGGCCCACCTCCTCCCGCTCCACCAGAGTGGCGTCGATGCCGGCGGCGGCCAGGTGGTGCAGGACCGAAGTCCCGGCGATCCCGCCACCCACCACCAGGACGTCGGTGCGCTCGGGGAGCGCGTCTTGGGGCTCGGTTCCGGCGTGGGGCTCCTCGCCCCCCGACCCGTCGGTGCGGCCATCCGGAGATGTATCCATTGTCCTCCCGTTCAGCCCGCGGCGCCCCGGCCTCGGATGGGCCGGCCCGCCAGGCGGCCAGTCTGTTCGCCGTCCCGGATTGTGGGCACTCCGTTCACCACCACCAGGTCGATGCCGACGGGATAACGATGCGGGTCCTCGAAGGTGGCGCCGTCGGCCACCGCCCCGGGATCGAAGGCCACCAGATCGGCCTTGTTCCCGGTCCGCACCACACCCCGATCCGCGAGTTGCAGCTTCGCGGCCGGCATGGCCGTCACCTTGTGGACGGCCTGTTCCAGCGGGAGGGTATTGGTGTCCCGGACGTAGTGGCCCAGGAGCCTGGGGAAGCTGCCGTAGCCACGAGGATGGGGTGAGCCCTCACCCAGCGGCCCGTAGGGTGCGTAGGCACCCCCATCCGAGCACACCATCCCCAGGGGGTGGGCCAGGATGTCGGCGGTGTTCTCCTCCGACATGCCGAACCCGATCATCCCCACGCTCCCACCATTGCGGCGCATGAGCTCCAGCGCCAGTGCATAGGGCTCCTGGCCCCGCTCCCCGGCCAGCGTCCCCAGCCGTCGGCCCCGGGCCCAGGCGGACGCGTCGTTGGTGGAGGTGATCTGTACCGCGTCCCAATCCCCGAGCAGGGCCACCTTGTCCCGGGTGAAGGTCTCGATGCGGGACGCCGTGTCTGGATCGTCGAGGCGGCGCATGAACGCGTCGTTCCCTCCGGCCCGGGCCCAGGTGGGGAAGAGGTTCGAGAGGCCCGTGGCGTAGGCAACGTACGGATAGCGGTCGAAGTGGACGTCCACCCCGTCCCGCCGGGCGGCCTCGATCATGTTCAGGGCCACCTCCGCCTTCCAGTAGTTCCGCCGGCCCTGGGCCTTCAGGTGGGACACCTGGACGGGCACGCCCGCCATCCGCCCCACGTGCAGCGTCTCCTCCACCGCCGACAGGAGGCGGTCGTCCTCGTTGCGCATGTGGGATGCGTAGGGGTAGCCGGTGCCCCGGAGAACCTCGGCCAGGGCCACGAGCTCCTCGGCCGGGGCGAAGGAGCCCGGTGTGTACTCGAGGCCCGACGAGAGGCCCACGGCGCCCTGCTCCAGGCCTTCCCGGAGGAGCGCCTGCATGCGCCCGATCTCCTCGGCGGTGGCGGGGCGGTCGTCGGCCCCCACCACCCAGCCCCGAAGCGTCCCGTGGCCGATCATGGAGGCCACGTTCACGGCGGCGGGGGTCCGCTCCAGCCGGTCCAGGAAGCCCCCGACGTCCCGGAAGTCGACGCCGATCCCGTAGGCGTCCAGCCACCGGGCGTTCCGCTCGGCCATCGCCTCCCGGCCCCACAGGATCGAGCTGCCGTCCTGCCCCACCACCTCCAGCGTCACCCCCTGTCGGATCCGGGACTCGGCCCGGGGCTCTATGAGGAGGTTGAGGTCGGCGTGGGAGTGGATGTCGATGAACCCGGGCGCGAGCGCCCGCCCGGAGAGATCGATCTCCTCGAGCCCGCGCTCGGTGACGCGGCCCACCGCCGTGATGGTGTCCGCCGTGATCGCCACGTCGGCGTCGCGCCCGGGGGCCCCGGAGCCGTCCACCAGGAAGCCGTTCCGGAGGACCAGGTCCGGCGCCCCGGCCCGGGCCAGCACGGGCCAGGGCCCCGCGAGGCCCGCGGCGCCGAGGACGGCGCCCTGCTTCAGGAAGGTGCGGCGGTCGGTCATCGCCGCACCCGCCCCGGCTCCAGCCCCCCGCTGTGCAGGATCTTCTCCTGCAGGCGGGCGGCCTCCTCGTCGACGAAGTCCAGGACGGCCTGGAGCCGGGCCGTCTGCTCGTCGTAGACCTCCCGGGGGAAGTCGTCACCCTCGGCGTGGCGGAGGCTCCCCTCCAGCGCCTCCATCTCCCGCACCGCCTTCTCGGCGGCACGGCGGAGGCGGTTCAGGGCCTTCCGGGCTTCGGACACGGCGGCGTCGGGCACGGGGGTAACTCCGGGGACGAGGTCAGATGAGGCCGGCCACGCTCAGCAGCGCCCTGCCTCCCAGGACGGCGGCCACCAGGACCACCAGACCCCCGAGGAGGTTGGAGGGCCAGCGGTTGGCACGCCCCTTCATGAGAGCGCCGTCGTTCACGGCCATCAAGAGGAAGACCGCCACCGCCGGGAGGAGGATCCCGTTCGCCGCCTGGGCGAAGAGGATGGCCGGCACCGGTCGCACCCCCAGTACGCCCAGCAGCACCCCAATCCCCAGCACGCCCCCCCACACCCCCCGGACCCGGGGGTCCTTCAGATCCCGGCGCCAGCCCAGGACACCGGCGGTGGCCCAGGCCGCCGCCAGGGGCGCCGTCACGGCCGAGGTCATCCCCGCCGCGAAGAGGCCCGCGGCGAAGAACGCACTGGCCCAGGACCCCAGGATCGGCTCCAGCGACCGGGCCATGTCCGCCGCGCTCTCCACGACGCCACCGCCCTGGCTCAGCGTCCCGGCCGCGGTAAGGAGGATGGCCAGGCTGACCACCCCGCCCAGCCCGATGGAGAGCACCAGCTCCAGCCTGGCCGACGGCAGATCAACCTCGCCGTCGTAACGCTCGCTCACAGCCGAGGCGTGCAGGAAGAGGTTGTAGGGCACCACCGTGGTCCCCACGAGGCCCACGGCCAGGAGCAGCGAGCCGGTCGGGAGCGAAGGGATGAAGAGGTCCGGGAGCCAGGCACCGGCCGAGGGAAGCAGGGTGACGGCAGTGGCCAGGAACACCAGGGACATGAGGCCCACCATGGCCACCATGAACCGTTCCACCAACCGGTAGCTCCCGGACCAGAGGAGCAGGGCGGCCAGACCCCCGAGGACCGCCACCCAGAGGCGGACGTCCCCACCCACGATCCCCTCTAGTCCCAGGGACCCGCCCAGGAGGTTGCCGGTCTGATAGGCGGCATTGCCCCCGGCGATGGCCAGGACCACGAAGGCGGCGGCCGCCGTCCGGATCGGGCCCGCGTGGAAGCGGCCCCGGATCGCCTCGCCGAGCCCCTGGCCCGTCACCAGCCCCAGGCGGGCGGCCATCTCCTGCAGGATCATGGTGGCCACGGTGGAGAAGGCCAGAGCCCACAGGAGGGCGGTGCCGAAGCTGGCGCCCGCCACCGTGGCCGTGGTCACCGTTCCGGGCCCGATGAAGGCCGCCGCCACGATCCAGCCGGGCCCGACGGGCGAGCGGCGCGACGATTTCACGGGCGGGGCGTCGGCAGGCGATGGAGGCATGGTGGCGGGCCCGGGGCGGAGGGCGGGCCCGGAGCCGCGGAGGCCACCGGGACCGGCCCCGGGCGCTCCCGGGGCTTGGCCAAGGTACAGCGACACCTGGGTCCCGCTACCGTGTATCCCCTACCTTCCTGATGACGAATGACGTTCGAATCGAAGCCGAGCACGCATGCAGAACTTCGACCTGGTGGTGGTGGGAGCCGGTCCCTGCGGGATCGCGGTGGGGACGGCAGCTGCGAAGAAGAACCTCTCCGCCGTCCTCTTCGACAAGGGATGCATCACGAATTCCATCGTGAACTATCCCTGGTACATGACCTTCTTCAGCACCGCCCGGATGCTGGAGATCGGCGACGTCCCCTTCACCATCCCCAACAGCAAGCCCACCCGGCGCGAGGCCCTCGCCTACTACCGTTTCGTCGTGGACCACTGGGGCCTGGACGTGAGGCAGTACGAAGAGGTGACGGAGATCGCCGGGCGGGAGGGGGAGTTCCGCATCGTGAGCCGGAACTCGGCCGGCCAGGAGCGGAGCGTCGGGGCCCGGGCGGTGGTGATGGCCACCGGGGGCTTCCACGAGCCCAACTACCTGGACGTTCCCGGGGAGGACCTCCCCAAGGTCCGGCACTACTACAAGGAGCCCTACCCCTACTACGACCAGGACGTCCTGGTGGTGGGCGCGGGGAACTCGGCGGTGGAGTCGGCCCTCGAGATGTTCCGGAACGGGGTCAGGGTGAGCCTCGTCCACTTCCTGGACGGCATCGACAAGGGCGTGAAGCCCTGGGTGGTGCCGGACATCACCAACCGCCTCGAGAAGGGGGAGATCCCGGTGTACTGGAAGCACCGGGTGGCCGAGGTCCGGCCCGGCTCCGTGGTGCTCCGGAGCGAGGACGACGGGACCCTCACCGAGATCCCCAACGACTTCGTCCTGGCCATGACCGGCTGGCGGGCCGACCCGAAGCTGCTCCGGAGCCTGGGCGCCTCCATCGACGGGGAGACCGGCATCCCCCACCACGATCCCGTCACCATGGAGACCGACGTGCCGGGGGTCTACATCGCCGGGGTGCTGGCCGCCGGGAACAACGCCAACAAGATCTTCATCGAGAACGGCCGGGAGCACGGCGGCCAGATCGTGGACGCCCTCACCCGGGTCCGGTCGGGCGCGGCCGACTGACGGAGCCCGGGCCGGCCCCCCCGAGCCACGAGACCGGCCCGGTCAGTCCTCGCCCTCCAGCGTCTCCACCCTGGCCCGGGGACCCTCGGGCGATCCCACGTTGACCGTCTGCCCGGGCTCCACCTCCCGGCGGACGTAGGCCAGGGCGACCTTCCCCTCCCGGGGGGAGTCCACCGCGGTGGTGACGGCGCCGACCGGGCGCTCCTTCTCCCGGTAGAGCTCCGTGCCCTGCTCCGGCAGGTCGGCCCCGACGTCCAGCCGGAGGCGCCGGAGGTGCCGGTTCACGCGGCCCCGGTCCCGGATGCGGACGATAACCTCCTGCCCGGTGTAGCATCCCTTGGTGTGGTCGATGGCCCGGTCCGTGATGCCGGCCTCCACGGGAATGACGTCGTCGGCCAGCTCGCCGGAGAAGGAGGGGCGGCCGGCTTCGACCCGGAGCGTCTCCCAGGTGTCCCTGCCGGCCCTGACGGCACCGGCCTCCGTGGCCCGTCGCCAGGCCGACCGCAGGACCGGGCGCTCGGCGACGATGTCGAACGAGGGCACCGCGAGGTCCCCGTTCGCCAGGACCAGGACCCGGTCTCCGTCCGGGGGAGCAAGGACCCGGTACCCGCCCTCGGGAAGGCCGTCCAGCTCCCCGGCCTCCAGCCGGAGCCCCAGGAGGGCGGAGGAGATCAACCGGCTGGCGTCGGGCCCGCACAGGGAGATCATCCCGACCTCCTCGGACAGGTCCTCGAGACGGCACAGTCGGGGCGGCAGGGTCCGGGCCAGGTGGGCCGAGAGGGCCTCGGCGGCGGCGTGGGGCACCTCGGCCCGGAGGGCCGGCCCGTCGTCGTCCTCCCGCCAGAGCCGGAGGTCGGCCACGATCTTGCCTTTGGGGGTCAGGACGGTGTGGTAGGTGGCGACCCCTCCCAGGACCTCGGGCATCGTCTCGCTGGGCGGCTCCGGCATGCGACCGCTCACCACCCCCGACAGCATCTCCACGGGCTGTCGGCCCGTGAAGCGCCACTGGGCCCGGTGGCCGCGGTAGCGGACCGCGACGCCCTGCACGGCGGCCCGGTACTCGCCTCCGGGATCGCCGAAATTGCGGATGACGTCCAGCCCGTCCACGCGGGCGAAGGAGACGCCGGCTTCTTCGTCGGGAAAGAGGAACCTCATGGCTGCAGCTCTCCGGCGTCGAGCTCACCGCCGGCTGCGAGATGGTCCACGATCTCCTCCACCCGGCTCCGCTCCCGTCCCTCGGGGCTGGTGGCCAGGTACCGGCGCAGCTCGTCCACGGCCTCCTCCCGACGCCCGAGTCGAGCCAGGAGCATGCCCAGTGTACGCCGCTCGGAGGAGGCGTCGGGACGCAAAAGGAGGAGGCGCTCCACCACGGCCAGGGCCTGGGCCTCGTCCCCGGTGTTCAGGTGGATGGCCTTCAGGTTGTTCAGGAGGCGTGTGAGCATGTCCCTCCGGGTGGCGGTCTCGAGAAAGGACGGCTGTATACGGACCATCCCCCCGTACACCCGGTCCAGGAGCTCCTGGGCCTCGTCCTCGGTACGGGCCGTCCCCTCGTCGAAGGGATCGAGGAGGAGGTCCATCTCCTCTCCCCGGTAGCGGACCAGGAAGTGGTGCGGAAATGTCACGCCCTCCAGGGGCAGACCCAGGCGCCACCCCACTTCCAGCAGGACGATCCCCAGCGTCAGGGGGATCCCCGTGCGGCGATCCAGGACGTCGTTGAGGAAGGAGTTCCGGGGGTCGTAGTAGGCGTCGGCGTTCCCCTTGAAGCCGTGGCGCTCGTAGAGGGTCGCCACGAGCTCCTGGAGCACCAGGATCGGAGCGCCCTCCTCACCCATGCGCCCCCGGACCTCCTCGGCGAGGGCGTCGAGGCGCGCCAGGTACATCTCCACGGGAAGCTGCGGATATTGCTCCTGGGCGACCAGGAGGGCCGCCCGGGCCAGATCCAGGTCCGACTCGGACCGCCGGACCTCCTCTGTGAAGCGCTGTCTCGCGGAAGATGCGGGTGCGTTCACGTCTCGTCTCGCGGGAGGAAGGGAACACCCCTAGCTTGGCGTACTCCTGCGGCTCGGGAAAGCGCCCGGGCCCGCTTCATCGTCGCCTTTCCTTCCATGCCCGAGAACCCCCGGGACCAGCGGCCTCGCATCCGTTTGAGCCAGCTGTCCCACGGCGCCGGCTGAGCATGTAAGCTCGGCATGGCCGAGTTGGCGCAGGTCCTGCGCCCTCTCCTCCCGACGGATGATCCCCGGGTGCTGGTCGATGCCAGCGCCGGGGACGACGCCGCCGTGTACCTGCTCGCGGAGGATCGGGCGCTGGTCGTGACCGCGGATTTCTTCTCTCCCGTCGTCGACGACCCCCGGGTCTTCGGGCGCATCGCGGCGGCGAACGCCCTGTCGGACCTGTACGCCATGGGGGCCCGGCCCCTCCTGGCCCTGAACCTCTTCGCCTTCCCCCGGGCGCACCTGGACACGGGGATGGCCGAGGAGATCATCGCCGGGGGTGCCGAGGTGGCGGCCGCGGCCGGCATCCCCATCCTGGGCGGGCACTCCATCGACGACCCGGAGCCCAAGTACGGGATGGTGGGGATCGGCGAGGCCCACCCGGACCGCCTGGTGACCAACGCCGGCGGGAGGCCCGGGGACCTGCTGGTCCTGACCAAGCCCCTGGGCACCGGCGTGATCACCACGGCCCTCAAGGCCGACGCGGCGCCGCCCTCGGTGATCGCCCGGGCGGTGGCCACCATGGCGGAGCTGAACCGGGCCGCCTCGGAGGCCATGGTGGAGCTGGGGATCCGGGGTGGTACGGACGTCACGGGCTTCGGACTGCTCGGTCACCTGCGGGCTATGGCCCGGGCCTCCGGGGTGGCGGCCCGGATCCGTGCCGACGACGTCCCGTTGATCGACGGCGCACGGGCCCTGGCCGAGACGGGTCACGTTCCCGGGGGCACCCGCCGCAACTCCCGGGACCTGGACCCGGATCTGGACCTGGCGCCGGACGTGGGGCCCGTGACGCGCCTCCTCCTGTGCGACGCCCAGACCTCGGGAGGCCTCCTCATCGCGGTGCCCCCGGAACTCTGGGGCGCGCTGTCCTCGCGCCTGGAGGGCCACACCTCGGTCCTGGCCCGGATCGGCTCCCTCGAAGAGGGCCCGCCGGGCCGCATCCGGGTCGACTGAAGTACTGCCAGCCGCCCCATCCGCCGAGCGATCCGGGGGCGGACGCCCCGGTCCTCAGACCGGGGGCGCCGCCTCCTCGGACCCGGCGTCCTTCTTCCGGGCCCCCGCCTTCCTGGCCGCCGCGGGCTTCCGCTTCGGGGCGGGTTCGGCCTCGGGTGCGTCCGCCTCGGCGCGCGGGCCCTTGGGCCCGGACCCCCCGTGGGCGAATCCCTCGGGCGCCGGACGGAGCGCCACCGTCATCACCTCGTCCAGCGTCTCCACCAGGTGCACGGTGAGGTCCTTCCGCACGTGCTCCGGCAAGTCGTCGAGGTGGGCCTCGTTCTCCCGGGGCAGGATGATCTCGTGGATCCCCGCCCGGACCGCGCCCAGGAGCTTCTCCTTCACGCCACCGATGGGCAGGACCCGACCGGTGAGGGTGAGCTCGCCGGTCATGGCCACGTCCCGCTTCACCTTCCGGCCGCTCAGCGCCGAGACGAGAGCCGTGGCCATCGTGATCCCCGCCGACGGGCCGTCCTTCGGCACCGCACCCGCCGGGACGTGGATGTGGACCTCCTTGTCCTTCAGGGCGTCCTCGGGGATGCCCAGGAGCTCGTGGTTGGACTTGGCGAAGGACAGGGCGGCCCGGCCCGACTCCTTCATGACGTCGCCGAGCTGTCCCGTCAGGACGAGCCCGCCGCCGCCGGCGCCCGGCATCACGCTCGCCTCGACGAACATGATGTCGCCGCCCATGGGTGTGTAGAACATCCCCGTGGCCACCCCCCGGGCGTCCTCGGCGGCCATGCGCTCGGGGTGGACCCGGGGCCGGCCCAGGAGCTCGTGGATGCCTTCCTTGTCCAGGGTGACCTGGTCCGTCTTCCCGGCGGCGATCCGCCGGGCGACCTTCCGCGCCACCTTCCCCAGCTCACGCTCGAGCTGCCGCACCCCGGCTTCCCGGGTGTACTCCTGGATGACCGACAGGATGGCCTCCTCCTCCAGGGTCAGCTCGTCCTCGTGGAGGCCGCTTGCCTTCTCCTGACGGGGCAGCAGGTACCGGCGGGCGATCTCCAGCTTCTCGGCCTCGGTGTACCCCGAGAAATCCACCATCTCCATCCGGTCCATCAGGGGAGCCGGGATCCGGTCCGGATAGTTCGCCGTGGCGATGAACAGCACCTCCGACAGGTCGAAGGGGATCCCCAGATAGTGATCCACGAAGGTGGAGTTCTGGGCCGGGTCCAGGACCTCGAGGAGCGCCGACGACGGGTCCCCCTGGAAGGAGACGCCGAGCTTGTCGACCTCGTCCAGGAGGAAGACCGGATTCTTGGTCCCCGCCTGCTTGAGCCCCTGGATGATGCGGCCCGGCATGGCGCCCACGTAGGTGCGCCGGTGTCCACGGATGTCCGCCTCGTCCCGGGCGCCGCCCAGGGAGATGCGGACGTACTTCCGCCCAAGGGACCGGGCGATGCTCTGGGCGATCGACGTCTTGCCGACGCCAGGAGGTCCGGTGAACAGCAGGATGGGTCCCCTGCCGGTCAGCTCGTCCTCGTCGTGGGTGAGGGTGTGGGAGGGGGTCGGTTCGTCCTCGGCCCTGTGCCCTTCACCGCCCTCGGACCCGGCGTCGCCCTCGGCTTCGTCGACATCCACCTCCGCCGCGGTGCCGTTCCCGTTGCCGGCATCGGAGACGGATTCCGCGCCGTCCCCACCGTCCGCTTCGGGGACCTCAGCCGCTTCGTCCGCGTCGGCCTCCTCGAGAGCCGCCTCCTCCTCGAGGGCGGCCTCCTCGGCGGCACGGTCCAGCTGGAGCTTCCGCACCGCCAGGAACTCCAGGACCCGGTCCTTCACGTCCTCGAGGCCGTAGTGGTCCTCCTCCAGGATCTCCTCGGCCCGGGACAGGACGATCTTGTCCTCGGTCCGCTCCCCCCAGGGTAGCTCCATGATCCACTCCAGGAAGGTGCGGATCACCTGGTACTCGGCGGACTGGGGGCTGGTGCGCTCGAGCCGCCGGAGCTCCCGGTCCACCTCCGCGCGCTGCTCCTCTCCGAGGGGGAGGGCGTCCAGGCGTTCCCTGATCTCCTCCAGGTCGTCCCGCTCCTCCTCCTCGCCCAGCTCCTTCTGGATCTGCTTGAGCTGTTCCCGCAGGAGCATCTCCCGCTGCCGCTCTCCCAGCTCGGACTGGACCCGGGCCTGGATCTCCTCCTGGGCCTCGATCCGGGCGAGCTCCTTCTCCACGGCGACCAGGGCCCGGCGCATCCGGGTCTCGTCGTCGAGGGTCTCCAGGAGGTTCTGCTTGGACTCGGTGGGCAGCTCCAGGTAGAAGGCCACGAGGTCGGCGAAGGCCCCTGGCTCGTCCACGCCCTGGATGAGCTGATTCAACGCCTCGGCAGGCACGCCCCTGCGCGTGCCCAGCTCGGCGGCCCGATCCCGGAGCTCCCGGTCCAGGGCCGCGAAGGCGGGGTCCGACGTATCCTGCGGGACCTGCCGCTCCATGGTCAGCAGGACCGCCTCCAGCATCTCCTCGCCCTCGTCGTGATAGGCGATGGCCTGGGCGCGGCCCTCTCCCTGTACCAGGAGCTGGACGCCGCCGCGGACGCGGTGGGTCTGGATGATGCGGACCACCGTCCCGACGGTGTAGAGCATCTCCGGGGTGGCCTCGTCGACGTTCTCCTTCTGCGCCACGGCGAAGAGTCGGCGATCGCCGTCGAGGGCCTGCTGGACGGCCTCGATGGTGCCGGGCCGGCCGGCGGAAATGGGCACGGCGACACCCGGGTAGACCACGGTGTCCCGCAGGGGGAGGACTGGAAGGCTGAACCGCTCGCCCATGTCACCTCTCTCTTGAACGTCCACCGGCCCTGGGGGGACCGACGGTCTGAATTCGGTATGGGAGTGCCCCATAGATGCACGATCCTTGCCACCCCCTGGCTTCCCCTCGTCCTGACAAAGCCGTCACCCGGCACCGGGGTTTCCTGCCAGAGTGGCTTGGGCCCCGAGGGGTCCCGCCACTTTTTCCGCACTCGGCCGCGATCTAGGTTCGTCCGATGACCGAACTTCTCCTGGACGGCCTCACCTGGTTCGGGGACTCGTCCGTGCGGATCCGCCGCGCCGGGCTCGAGGTCCACGTGGATCCCCGGGGCGTCGCCGCGGACCGGCCGGCCGACTACATCCTGCTGACCCATCCGCATTACGACAACTTCAGCGAGGCGGACATCCTTCGGCTGCACGGTCCGGACACGGTCCTGATCGCCCCCCGTGGGATGAGGAAGCAGCTCCCGGACGTGGACCACCTGGTCCGGCCCGGGGACATGCTGCAGCTCGGGGATTTCGACGTCCTGGCCCTCCCGGCCTACAATCAGGATCGTCGCTTCCACCCCATGGGCTCCGAGTGGCTCGGGTACGTGTTCACCGTCGGGGGGATGACCTACTACCACGCCGGAGACACCGATCCCATCGAGGCCATGAAGGCCGTGCGCTGCGACGTGGCCTTTCTTCCCGTCGACGAGCGCTACACGATGGGCGCCGAGGGCGCGGCCGAGGCGGCCCGGGCCTGCGACGCCAGCGTGGTGGTCCCGATCCACTGGCCCGACGGCGGGCAGGACCGCGGCCCCGCCGAAGAGCTCACGCGCCTCCTCCCGGACAAGGTCCGGATCCTCGAACCCGAAGGCTGACCCGTGACCCTCTCCGCCCTCCATCGCCCCCGCGGCCGCCACCCGAGCGGCCGTCCCTCGGCCATCCGTCTCGTTCCTCTGCTGGCCCTCCTCACCGCCTGCGAGCCCATGAGCCCCAACGCTTCCGGCCGGACCGGCCAGGGCGAAGCGGCCCCCCTTCCCGTGGCGGGCCGGTCCACGGTGTACGCCCCCCACGGGATGGTGGCCACCAGTCAGCCCCTGGCGTCGTCCGCGGCGCTGGGCGTCCTCCGGGACGGTGGGAACGCCTTCGACGCGGCGGTGGCGGCCTCGGCGGTCCTCTCCCTGGTGGAGCCCCACATGACCGGGCTGGGCGGCGACCTGTTCGCCCTCTTCTGGTCCGCCGACGAGGGGCGCCTGGTGGGGCTCGACGCCAGCGGGCGGGCCGGCGCCGACATGACGCCGGAGCGGATCCGGGCGGACGGGTTCGACGAAGTTCCCTATCAGGGCCCCGGCTCGGTGACGGTGCCCGGAGCCATCGCCGGCTGGGCCGCTCTCAACGAGCGGTACGGCGCTCTCCCCCTGGCCCGCGTGCTGGCTCCCGCCATCGCCCTCGCCGAGGAGGGCTTCCCCCTCTCGCCGATCATCGCCCGGCAGTGGGCCGCCGAAGAGAACCTCCTGAGCGAGGATCCCGGAGCCACGGCGGCCTACCTCCCCGGCGGCTCGGCCCCCGCAGCGGGGGAGTGGTTCACCAACCCCGACCTGGCCCGCTCGCTGCGGCTGGTGGCGGAGCAGGGGCCGGACGCCATGTACGGGGGTGAGCTCGGGCGCCGCATCGTCGAGGGCCTCCGGCCCATGGGCGGGTACCTGACGCTGGACGACCTGGCCGCCATGGAGGTGGAGTGGGTGGAGCCGATCTCCACGGATTACCGGGGCTGGACCGTGTGGGAGCTGCCGCCGGCGGGGCAGGGTGTAGCGGCCCTGCAGATGCTCGAGCTCCTGGAGCCCTACGACCTGGCGGCCATGGGGCACAACAGCGCCGAGTACCTCCACCACCTGATCGAGGCCAAGAAGATCGCCTTCGCGGACCTGGCCCACGTGGCGGACCGGGATCACCTGGAGGTGACGCCGGACCGACTCCTGGATCCGGCCTATCTGGAAGAGCGCCGGGCCCTCCTCGACGCCGGCCGGGCCGGGGAACAGCCCGAGCCCGGGGAGTTCGCCACCAGCACCGAGACCGTGTACCTGGCCGTGGCCGACGCCGAGGGCAACATGGTCTCGTTCATCCACTCGATCTACGAGTACTTCGGCTCCGGCGTGGTCATCCCCGGGACCGGCTTCGTGCTGCAGAACCGGGGCGCGGGCTTCACCCTGGAGGACGGCCACCCGAACCAGGTGGCGCCCGGCAAGCGACCCTTCCACACCCTGATCCCGGGCTTCCTGACCCGGGACGGGCAGCCCGTGGCGGCCTTCGGTGTGATGGGCGGGAGCATGCAGCCCCAGGGGCACGTGCAGGTGGTGGCGAACCTGGTGGACTTCGGCATGGATCCCCAGGCCGCCATCGACGCCGCCCGGTTCCGGCACCGGGGCGGCCTGCGGGTGGCGATCGAGAACGTCACACCCGAGCTTCGCTCACGGCTGGAGGCGATGGGTCACGAGATCACGGAATGGGAGAGCGTGGCGTTCGGCGGCGGCCAGCTGGTGATGCGGTTGGACCGGGGCTGGGCCGGCGCCTCCGACGCCCGGAAGGACGGCCTGGCGGTGGGGTATTGAGGTTCATGTCCCAATCGGACGATCGCTTCACGATCCCCTTCGACCGCCTGCCTCCGGGTTTCGCCGAATCGCTCGACCAGGTGCCCGACCCGCCCGTCGAGCCCCGGCCCGCCGCCACCATCGTCATGCTCCGGGACGGCCCCCGAGGGGTGGAGACCCTCCTCCTGCGCCGGACACGGCGGGCGGGATTCGTGCCGGGAGCCTGGGTCTTCGCCGGCGGGCGGGTAGACGCCGCCGACGGGGAGCCTGCCGCGGTGGCCCGCCTGCAGGGGCTGAGTCCCGGGGACGCGGCTCTTCGGCTGGGACTGGCGAACGACGCCGCGCCCTCGGCGGCGGCCTACTACGTGGCGGCGCTCCGGGAGGCCTTCGAGGAGACCGGCCTCCTGGTAGGCCGGACGCGCACCGGGGCGGCGGCGCCCTCGGCAGGCGAGGACCCCACGGTGGAGGCCGTCCGGGACCGGCTGCTGGGAGACGAGATCACCTTCGGCGACGCCCTGGACGCCCTGGAGGTGGTGGTGGATGGTACCGCCGTGGAGTACGTGGCGCACTGGATCACCCCTCTGCAGGAGCACCGGCGCTACGACACCCGCTTCTTCGCGGCCCGGATCGAACGGGAGCGGGAGGTGCTGCTCCACCCGGCAGAGATGACGGACGCACTGTGGCTGACGCCGGCGGAGGCGCTGGAGCGGCACCTGGACGGTGCCCTTCCCATGGTCTTCCCCACCATCCGCACCCTCGAGGACATGCGGGGGTTCGATACGGCGGATGCCCTGCTGGACGCCTTCGGACGGCAGGCCATTCCGGCCATTCTCCCGCGCCTCGTGAAGACCCCGACCGGCGTCGGCCTCGAGATCCCCTGAAGGCGCCGACCGGGTCGGGGCTCGAGGTGTCCCGAGGCCCCGACCGTCGGCGGGCTCGAGAACCAGACCCCTTGACCGGCTAGGGGTCGGTCGGCTATACCTTGGCCACTGAGGTATACCCGAGCCCCGCGGACCCCATGAGCGGAAGCGACCTCTTCACCGGCACCCTGGACCTCCTGATCCTCCGGACGGTCCTGGGGGACCCCCTGCACGGCTACGCCATCGGCAAGTCGATACGGGAGGGGAGCGACGGTATCCTCTCCGTCGAGGAGGGCGCCCTCTACCCGGCCCTCCATCGACTGGAGCGGCGGGACCTGCTGGAGTCCGCCTGGGGCCGTACCGACACCGGCAGGCGAGCCAAGTTCTACCGCGTCACCGAAGCCGGACGAGCCCACCTGTCGTCGGAGTCCCGCCGCTGGGAGGCGTTCTCCGGCGCGGTCGCCACCATCCTGGGGGAGACCGGCGGATGAGCGGGCGACGGTCCCCCGAAGCGACGCGGGGGAGGTCCGGAGGCACGAGGAGGGCGGACCGATGAAGGAGCGCTGGCCGTTCCGGCGGATGCTGGGCCCCGGAGGGCTGGGCCAGGACGACAAGGAGATCCGCGAGGAGCTCGAGCTGTACCTGGAGCTCCGGACCGAGGAGCTGATGGAGGGAGGGCTGTCCCGGGAGGAGGCGCGCCGCGAGGCGGAGGCCCGGTTCGGCAATCCGCAGGAGATCGAGCGCCGGCTTCGCCGGGAGGCGGGGCGTACACGTGGACGTGGGGGAGGGAGGACGATGGTGAACGCGATCCGTCAGGACATCCGATATGCGCTCCGGACGTTCCGGAGAAACCCGGGCTTCACCCTCGTGGCGGCCCTCACCCTGGGCATCGCGGTAGCCGGGAACACGGCCATCTTCAGCGTCCTCGACGAGGCCGTCTTCCAGGCCCTCCCGTTCCCCGAGGCGGATCGGCTCGTCTTCATCAACGGGGTTCACGTCACCGAGGGGGGCGTCGGCGTGCGGATGGCCTCCGTCCCCGAGTTCCGGGACTGGCAGGAGGGGTCGCAGAACGTGGATCCCATGGTGGCGGTCCAGGGCGCGAGCCTCACCCTCGGAGGGGACGGACCGGCGGAGCGCGTGGACGCCGAGCTGGTGAGCGAGGGGTACTTCGAGCTCCTCGGGGGGCGGGCCGAGCTGGGCCGCACCTTCACGCCGCAGGAGGCCGCGACCCCCGACGGCCATCCCCTGGCCGTGATCTCCCGGGGACTCTGGCAGCGGCGTTTCGGGGGCGAGCCCGACATCGTGGGCCGTACCCTCGAGCTCAACGACCGGTCGTTCACGATCCTCGGGGTCATGCCCGACAACTTCCAGGGCGTGGGACTCGGCGTCGACGCCTGGATCCCGCTCGGGATGATCTCGGTCGTCGCCAGCGTCGAGACGCTGGACGCCCGGGGCTCTCGCTTCCTTCCGGTGGTGGGGCGTCTCGCCGCGGGGGCCTCCGTGGAGCAGGCCCAGGCCGAGCTGGACGGCATCGCCCGAGAGCTGCAGCGGCTCCACCCCGACAGCCACGAAGACCGCTTCGCGCAGGTCCGGGGGTTCCGCGAGGGGTACCTGGGGACCACGGGACGTCTGCTCTGGATCCTGTTCGCCGCCGGTATCCTCCTCCTCCTGGTGGCCGCCTCGAACGTGGCGAACCTGCTCCTGGTGCGGAGCCACGCCCGGACCCGGGAGCTCACCGTGCGACGCGCCCTGGGGGCCGAGGGCGGCCGGGTGGCGGGCCAGCTCCTCACCGAGAGCGTCGTGCTGGCCCTCCTGGGGGGTGCCGTGGGGCTGCCGCTGGCCGCCTGGGGCATCTCCGCGCTGATGCCGCTCCTCCCCGAAGGAGTCCTGCCGGCCTGGGTGGAGCCCGCCATCAGCGCCCGGGTGTTCCTGTTCACCCTCGTGGTGCTGGCCCTGGTGGGGATCGGTGCGGGGCTGCTCCCGGCGGTGGCCAGCGCCCGCCGCGACCTGGCCAGCTCCCTGAAGGCCGGAGGGCGCGGGACCGCCGGAGGCGGCGCCCGGGCCCGGAGGGTCTTCGTGGTGGCCCAGGTGGCGCTGGCGCTGCTCCTGCTGGTGGGCGCGGGGCTCCTGACCCGCAGCTTCCGAGCCCAGCTCCAGGTGGATCCGGGCCTGGACATGGCCGGCGTCTACGTCTTCCGGGTGAGCCCGCCGAACGAACGCTATCCAGACGACGCCTCCCTTCGCCTCTTCGCCGACGAGCTCATCCTCCGGGTCGAGGCGGTGCCGGGCGTGGGATCGGTGGCGGCCTCCTCGGACTTCCCCTTCCGGGGCCGGTCCAGCGGAAGCTACATCGTGCGCCCGGACGCGGTGGAGGATCTGATCCGGTACCACCGGCACAGCGTGACCCCCGGCTACTTCGAGAACCTCGGAGTCGGGCTGCTGGCGGGCCGCACCTTCACGCCGACCGACGACGAAGCCGCGCCGGGCGTTGCCGTGGTGACGGCCGCCATGGTGGAGCGGGTCTTTCCGGAGCTCCCGGACCCCGAGTCGGCGGTGGGCGAGACCATCTTCATCGGCAACCCGTCGAATCCCGACAATCTGGCCGAGATCGTGGGGGTGGTTGAGAACGTCCGCTTCCGCAACCTCACGCAGGACATGATGGCGGAGCCCAACAGCCCCGACGTCTTCTTCTCCATCAGGCAGGTCGGCACCCGCACGCACGAGATCTCGTTCCGGAGCGACCGGCCGCTGGCCGAGCTGCTGCCGGGCCTCCGGGAAGCGGTGGCGGCGGTGGATCCCGACGTCCCCATGTTCTTCCCCGCCGCCCTGGAGGAGGGCTACCGGGCACAGACGGCCATCCCCCGCTTCGCCGCCCTGCTCATGACCGTCCTCAGTGGCCTGGCGATGGTCCTGGCCTGTGTGGGTGTCTACGGCGTCCTGGCCTTCACGGTGGGAGAGCGTGCCAAGGAGATCGCGGTACGGCGAGCGCTGGGCGCCCGGTCCGCGGTGGTGGCCCGATCCGTAGTCTGGAGCGGGCTGCGATTGGCCGGCGTGGGGCTGCTGCTGGGGGGGGGCGCGGCCCTCCTGGGCGGGCGGCTGCTGGGAGATTTCCTCTTCCAGGTCCCCGCCTCGGACCCCGTCACCTTTCTCGGCGTGGCCGGTGTTCTGCTGCTGGTCGTGCTGGCCGCGGCGGCGGTTCCGGCCTGGCGAGCGACCCTGCAGGAACCGGTGGAGGCGCTGACCAGCGAGTGACCGACCGGCTCGCGGCGCGGGCGTGTTCGGGAGGGGACCGCTTGTACGTCCAACGGGAGGCGCCTAACCTCACGGCATGATCGAGATCACCTGCCGAACCGCGTCTTGAGCGTCGACGAGAGGTCCGACCGCACCCGGGAGGAGCTGGCCGCCGCCCTCGGGGAGGACTTCGATATCCTCCGTCCACTGGGCGCGGGGTCCGTGGCCACCGTCTTCCTCGCGCGGGAGAAGGCCCTCTCCCGCCTGGTGGCGATCAAGGTGATGGACCGGCGCACCGCGGCGGACGAGACCACCCGCCGGAGGTTCGAGCGGGAGGCCCGGGCCGCCGCTTCCCTCTCGGATCACCCCAACGTGGCCGGAGTCTACCGGTTCGGACATCTCCCGGACGCCTCCCCCTTCATCGTCATGCGATTCGTGAAGGGGCGGACCATGGAGGAACGGCTCGCCGCGGAGCAGCGGCTCCCCTTGGGCGAGGCGCTGGGCGCGCTGCGGGACGTGACCGCCGCCCTGGTCCAGGCCCACTCGAAGGGCATCGTGCACCGGGACCTCCGCCCCAACAACGTGCTGTGGGACGAGGACTCGGATCGGGCGCTCCTCACGGACTTCGGCATTGCGGCGCTCCTGGCCACAGGGGGCACCGAGGTCACGCGGCTCACCGCGATGGGGGAGCTCATCGGAGACCCGAGTCACATGAGCCCCGAACAGCTCCGGGACGAGGACGTCACCGAGATGTCCGACATCTACGGCCTCGGGGTCCTCGGGTACGAGCTGCTCACGGGCGAGGGCCCGTACCTCGCGACGACCCGGGCGGAGTGGATCCGGGCCCACCTCACCGCGGAGCCACGGGATCTGCTGGAGCTCCGCCCCGACGTCCCGGCACCGGTGGCGGATCTCCTGCGGCGGTGTCTCGCCAGGGAGCCCAGGTACCGCCCCTCGGCCGGGGACGTCCTTCGTGTGCTGGACGCGGCGAGAAGTCCCGTCGGGCTGCCCGATGGAGTGCGGGCGGGTGCGCCCGTCCACGAGACCCCCGACCTGCAGACCCTGCTTCGACGGAGGGTCCCCCAGGTGGTGCTGATCACCGGGGCGGTGGGCTACTTCTTCACGGAGGTCGTCAACAACTTCCGCGACGCGGAGATGCTCCGATCCAGCTCCTATCCGGCGGCCTGGGTGGTCATGATCACCGCGGTCCTCCTCTCGGCGATCATCGCGTGGTTCCACGGAGAGCAGGGTCGACAGCGTGCCCCGGCGGCGGAGTACGTGCTCCTCGCAGCCGTCGGCGTCGCCGGATTCGTGTTGAGCGCCTGGATCTTCCTGGCAGGATAGGGACGAGAACGGTCCTCCGGGACCCTGTCCGGCGCTGCCGGGCTCAGTCGCGGCCCTCCGGCGTCCGCTCTCCGGCGGGGTCCGGCTGCTCCAGCCGCGCCTCGGTCGGGCCCGGTCCGGCATCGATCCTGGCCGGCGCCGGGATGGCCTCGGCCACCAGCTCCACCACGTGCTTCACGGTGACGGGGTTCTCGTCGTACCCGTCCTGGGCCTTGAGCCCGTCTTCGAGCATGGCCATGCAGAAGGGGCAGGAGACGGCCAGGGTAGGTGCGCCGCTCTCCATGACCTCGGCGGCACGGTTCCACGACACCCGGGGCTCCTTCTCCTCCCTCCAGAAGTTCCCGCCGCCGGCCCCGCAGCAGAACGACTCCTCCCGGTTGCGGCCCAGCTCCACCAGCTCGGCACCGCTCCCCTTCACCAGCTCCCGCTGGGCGTCGTAGATCCCGTTGTAGCGGCCGTAGAAGCAGGAGTCGTGATAGGCCACCCGCCCGCCGTCGCCCCCGCCGGGCATCCCCTTCGCCCGCACCAGCTCCCACACCACCTCCTCCACGCTCCGGACCTCGAAGGGCAGCGCCCCGTTCCACTTCTCCGGGGCCAGGTCCGTGTAGTCCTTACCGAAGACCTGGTGGCAGTGGGGGTTGGTGACCATGAGGGTCCCGAAGGAGACGCCCGAGAAGAGCTCGAGGTTCATCTGGGCGTTCATCTGGAACTGGAGCTCGTTCCCCATGCGGCGGTAGTTCTCTCCGCAGCAGACCTCGGTGTCGCCGAGGATGCGGTAGTCGACGCCGTAGTGCTCCAGGACCTTGAGCGTCGCCCGGGTGCTCTCGACGCTCCGGTCGTCGTAGAGCCCCCAGCAGCCCACCCAGAAGAGGACGTCGAAGGTCTCGCCCGCCTCCGCGATCCGGGGTCGGGGCGCGCCGGCCTCGCCACGGGTCAGGGCCTCGATGGTCTCGGTCTTCCTGTGCTCCCCGTAGCCCCAGGGGTCCCCGGCCCGCTCGGCGTTCTGGAAGATCCGCTGGTACTCGGGCTCGATCTCACCCACGTCCAGCACCTGGTGCCGCCGCAGGTTCAGGAGCATGGACAGGTGGTCGATGTCCACGGGGCAGGCGGAGACGCAGGCCATGCAGGTCGTGCACTCCCACAGCGTCTGGGAGGCGATGACGTGGTCCACCAGGGGCTGCCGCTCCACGGGCACGCCATCAAGGCTCTCCCCGCTCTCGGCGAAGGCCGCCCGGGCCACCTCGGCCTGCTTCCCAGGCGGCACCTTCCCCTGGGAGTGGTACTTCTGATCGACGATGAAATCCCGGGGATTGAGGAGCTTGCCCGTCGCGTAGGCCGGGCACGCCTCCTGGCACCGGCCGCATTCGATGCAGGTGATGAGGTTGAGCCGGTCCGACCAGGCGTAGTCGGCGATGCGGTTCCAGCCGTAGGTCTCCCCGCCCTCGAAGTCGAGATCCGCCTCCAGGTCCATGGGATCCATCTTCTGGTGGTCCTCGAGCTGCTGCAGGACCGCGTTGACCGGGGCGCCCAGGATGTGGAAGTGCTTCGAGGTGGGGACGTAGGCCAGGAACGAGAAGGCCACCACCAGGTGGGCCCACCCCATGTACATGGCGGCCGGGTCCGCCAGGTACCGCTCTCCCAGGTGGGTGGCCGCGATCACGCCGATGATGAGGAGCACCACGGCGGACTCGTTGCTGTGGTAGGTCAGGTAGCTGGGCCGGACCACGAAGCGTCGGATGGCCAGGACGGCGATGCCCGCCAGGATGAGGAAGGCGAAGAGATCCACCACCGGCGCGAACCACGAGAAGGCCTGAAGGTGGAGGAAGCCGTCCCTCCCCGTCGCCAGCTCCTGGAGGAGGCTGAGGGTGGAGATGGAGAAGACGATGAACCCCCAGAAGACGAAGGCGTGGGCCCAGCCGGCGGTGAGCCGTTCCCGGACCTTCGACTGCCCCAGGACCTCGCTGAAGAAGATCGCCACGCGCCTCCCGACGTGGTCGCTCCGGTCGTCGGGCCCCCCTGCGCGTACGAAGGCGACCTTCTGGGCGACCAGCCGGCCGAAGAGGAGCAGGGCTCCGAGGAGGTAGAGGCCGACGAGAAGTCGGGCTGTCGTTACAGGGCTCATGAGCGGATCGGAAAGACGTCGGGTTGAGGTCTCGGCGGCCGCTGGACCCGCGCAGGGACGTCCGGGTATCGGCAACCCCCGGGAGCCGCGCCGGCGGCCCCGAACGGTAGCGCATCGACTGTCGCTTCGCACGGTCGCCACTGTGTCCCCGGACCCACACCAGGAAGGCCTGCCCGATGTCCCAGCCCCGCCCCACCACCCTCGGCGACCTCCGCGCGAGCGGGTACCGTTCCCGGTCGGTCCGGGACGAGATGCGGGCGAACCTGATCCGGGCCATCACCACGGGCGAGGAGTTGTTTCCTGGCATCCTGGGCTACGACGACACCGTCGTTCCACAGATCGTGAACGCCGTCCTCGCGCGGCACGACTTCATCCTCCTGGGCCTCCGTGGCCAGGCCAAGAGCCGGATCCTCCGGGGGCTGGCCAGCCTCCTCGACGAAGCGATCCCCATCGTGGCCGGAAGCGAGGTCAACGACGACCCCCTCGCGCCGATCTCGAAGTTCGGCCACGAACGGATCCGGGAATGCGGCGACTCGACCCCCGTGGAGTGGGTGGACCGGGATCACCGCTACGTGGAGAAGCTGGCGACGCCGGACGTGACCATCGCCGACATGATCGGTGACGTGGATCCCATCAAGGCCGCCCGGGGCGGGCACATCCTGGCGGACGAGCTGACCATCCACTTCGGTCTGCTGCCCCGGGCGAACCGGGGCATCTTCGCCATCAACGAGCTCCCGGACCTTTCGGGGAAGATCCAGGTGGGGCTCTTCAACGTCCTGCAGGAAGGCGACGTGCAGGTGAAGGGTTACCCCATCCGGCTGCCCCTGGACGTCCTCATGGTCTTCACGGCCAATCCCGAGGATTACACCGCCCGAGGGAAGATCATCACCCCCCTCAAGGACCGGATCGGCGCCGAGATCCGAACCCACTACCCCACGGAGGTGGAGCGGGGCGTGGCGATCACGCGCCAGGAGGCCTGGATCGATCGGGACGGCCCCCGCGTGGAGGTGCCGGAGATCGTCTCGGAGGTCATCGAGCGCATCGCGTTCCTGGCCCGGGGCGACAAGAGAGTCGACCAACGCTCCGGGGTGAGCCAGCGCTTGCCCATCACGGTGACGGAGAGCGTGATCTCGAGCGCCGAGCGGCGGGCTCTGGTCCTGGAGGAGGATGCCGCCGTGCCCCGCATCACCGATGTCTTCGCCGCCCTTCCGGCCATCACCGGGAAGATGGAGCTGGAGTACGAGGGCGAGCTGCAGGGTTCGGAGCAGATCGCCCGGGAGCTCGTGTCCCGTGCGGCTCGGGACACCTTCCAGGCCCGGGCCGGCGGCGCCGACGTCGAGGAGATCGTCACCTACTTCGAGGAGGGCGGGGCGATCCAGGTCGGGGACGAGGCCTCCGCCTCGGCCTGCGTCCGGGGCTTCGAGACCGTACCGGGGCTTCTCGAGCTCGTGGAACTCGTGGGGCTGGCCCGGACCGACGCCGTCGACGGCGTGCGAGCGGCGGCCTGCGAGCTGGTGCTGGAGGCGCTGGTGGCGGAGAAGCGGGTCAGCCGCTCCGAGGGCGGGAGCTACGCCCGGGCCCGGCACGAGGGGCCCAAGGGGTCCGGCGGTCAGGGCATGGGCGGGTTCGACCCCTTCGGCACCTGACACGGCACGTCGTTCTCCGTCCCCACCACATGGCGACCGCCGCTACTTCCCCCCGTCCACCGGAAGACACTGGCCGGTGATCCAGTCGGCCCGATCCGACGCCAGGAAGAGGACGGCCTCCGCGATGTCCGCCGGCGCCCCCAACCGCCGCATGGCGATCCCCTCCAGCAACGCCCGCTGCCCCTCCGGACCGTAGGCGTCCCACTGCCGCTCCGTGGCGGGGTTCGAGCGCACGAAGCCCGGCGCCACGCAGTTCACCGTGATTCCGAAGGGGCCCAGCTCGTGGGCGAGCTGCCGGGTGAGGCCGATCTGGCCGGCCTTCGCGGCGGCATAGGCCTGGATCCCGGTCTTGCTCACCCCCAGGCCGGCCCCGGACGAGATGTTGACCACCCGCCCGTAGCCTGCCGCCTTCATCGCCCGGGCGGCTGCCCGGACGGTGTTGAAGACGCCGGTCAGGTTCACGGCGACGATGGCGTCGAAGTCCTCGCGGGAGACGTCCTCCACGGGGCGTCCCACCTGGTGGAGGACGCCGCCGGCGCAGTTCACCAGGATGTGTAGCCCGGCGTCTCCGGCCAGGACGTCCTCCACCGCCACCGCCACGCCGTCCGTGTCGGTGACGTCCACCACCCGCGTCCGGAGGGACCCCGCGGCGAGGCGGGCCGTCTCCTCCAGCTCCTCGGCCAGCACGTCCCAGGCGTGCACTGCGGCTCCGGCCCGGGCCAGGGTGGATGCGATCTCCCGGCCGAGCCCGTGGGCCGCGCCGGTCACCACCGCGGTCCGGCCCGCCAACTCCCCCCTCACGACCCGGCCTCCCACGCCGCGCCCTGCAGGAGGTCCCGGGTCTCCTCCACCGCCACCTCCCAGATGCGGAGCATGACCTCGTCGGGCGCCTGGTAGGCCCCCCCGAAACTCCCGTCCCCCAGGAGCTCCCGGACCGCCCGGGGATCGCTCCGAAGAGCGTCCGTGAGGGCAAGCGGTGCCTTCGGCGCCTCGGGGGCGCGGCT
>DATHRY010000063.1:0-2136 GCA_035464715.1 Longimicrobiales bacterium | reverse complement strand
GTGGACGGCCACCACTACCTGGCCCACGACACGCCGGTGCGGCTGGTGGAGAACCCGGAGCTCGCCGGCGGGAGGCCGAGCCGATGAGGGCCACCTGCTTCGCCCTCGCCGCCCTGTTCGCCCTGGCTCCGCACGGCGTGTTGGCCCAAGCACCTCCCGCGACCGACTCCCTCCCGGCCCTGACGCTGCCCGAGGCGGTGGACCTGGCCCGGCGGTCGAACCCGACCTTCCGGCAGGCGGTGGGCGCCCTGGACCTGAACGGTGTGGAAAGGCGAGCCGCCCTCACGTCCCAGGTCTTCCCGAACGTCGATATCAACCTGTTCCAGACCGGATACGGCGGGAACCTCACTCGCCGGGCTTTCGACAACTTCGGGCGGCCCATCGAGGACCCGCAGGCCGAGTGGGTCTACAATTCCAGCACGAGTCAGGGGATCAGCGTCAGCTGGGACATCCAGGGGCTGAGCTTCCTCAACGCCCTGAAGCGCCAGGACCGCACCAACGCCGACCGCGTCCTGGCCCTGGCGACCCGGGGGTGGGTCCTGGAATCCGAGGTGCGGCGGCGCTTCCTGGATGCCTTGGAGCAGCGGGAGCTGCTGGACGTGGAGCAGGCCGTCCGGGAGGCACGGGTGGTGGATCTGGCGGCGGCCCAGCGGCTCTTCGACATCGCCCAGAGGACCCGGGTCGACGTCCTGACCGCCGAGCTCCAGGTCGCCCAGCAGGATCAGAACATCCAGCAGCAGGCCCGGACGTACGAGCAGGCCCTTCTCGCGTTGCGCAGCTACATCGGTGATGTCGACCTGGGACCCTTCGAGCCGGCCCCCCTGGAGTTCGAAGTCTTCGATCCGTCGGCCTTCGAGGCCCAGGCCCTGGTGCAGCTGGCCCTGGAGGCGAACCCGGGGCTCCGGGAGGCCCGGGCCGGCGTGTCGGGGGCGGAGCTCGGGGTCCAGGAGGCCAAGGAAGCGTGGTTCCCGACCCTGGGCCTGCGATTCGACTACGGACGGCTGGCCCAGACCATCGACGGGGATGCCTTCTTGGACTTCTCGCCCGAGCCGAACGACTGGCAGAGCTCCTTCCGGATCTTCGTGGGCGTCCCCCTTTTCAACGACTTCTTCCAGGACCGGGCCGAGCTGGCCCGGGCCCAGGTCGAGCTGGACAACCAGGAGGAGACCCTCCGGGAGCAGCGTCTGGAGGTGGACCGGCAGGTGCGGACCGAGCTGATCAACCTGAACAACCAGTACCAGACACTGCAGCTGGCGTCCCGGTCCCAGGAGATCGCCGACGAGGCGGTGCGCCTGGCCCGTGAGGAGTACCGCATCGGCACCCGGACCACCGAGCAGCTCCAGGAGACGGTGACCCAGGCCGCCGACGCCCGGCGCCAGGTGATCCAGGCCCGTTACGGTTTCGCCGACGCCCTCCTGGCGCTGGAGGAGGTCATGGGACGGCGGCTGCCCCCGGAGCTCCGGGGCGGCACCTGATGTCCCTTCCCGGCACCGCCACGCGGCGGCCGGTGGCGGTGGCCATGCTCTTCCTGGCCATCCTCCTGCTGGGCGCCATCTCCTACGTGCGGCTCCCCATCGACCTGTTGCCGGACGTGAGCTACCCCCGGCTGGTCATCTACACGGCCTACGCCGACGTGGCCCCCGCCGAGATCGAGCGGCTGGTCACCGAGCGGGTCGAGGCCGAGGCGGCGGCGGTCCCCGGGGTGGAGCGGGTGTCCTCGGTGTCCCGGGAGGGGGTGAGCCTGGTGACGTTGGAGTTCGCCTGGGGCTCGGACATGGACTTCGCCATGCTCAACGTCCGGGAGCGGATGGACAATCTCCGGGAGGCCCTCCCCGAGACCGCCACCCGTCCCCGCATCCTCCGGGTCGATCCTGAGTCCGAGCCCATCCTGGCCATCTCGGTGGCCAGCGGCGGAGACCTGTGGAACACCAAGGAGCTGGCCGAGACGGTGTTCCGGCGCCGGCTGGAGCAGCTCGACGGCGTGGCCCAGGCCGCGGTGAGCGGGGGGCTGGACCGGGAGATCCAGGTGGAGGTCGATCCCCGGCTCATGGAGGCGTACGGCCTGGATCTGGCCGACGTGGGCCAGGCGCTGGCCCAGGCCAACGTCAGCGCGCCCGGGGGCACCATCCGCCAGGG
>DATHRY010000062.1:0-9655 GCA_035464715.1 Longimicrobiales bacterium | reverse complement strand
CGGGACATCTTCTACGCCGACTACCAGTCCCGGGAGGACAACGTCACCTTCGACGACGTGGTCGGGGGGCTGAACGACGCCCTGGGTGCCCAGGGTCTCCTGGACGGCCGGCCCTTCAACGTGGTGGTGCACTCCACGGGGGGGCTCGTGATCCGGCACTGGATCTGGCGCTACTGGCGAGACCGGATCGACGAGTGCCCGGTGAAGAACCTGGTCATGCTGGCGCCGGCGAACTTCGGCTCGCCGCTGGCCCATCGGGGCAAGTCGTTCCTGGGCCGGCTCTTCAAAGGCCGGTGGAAGATCGGCGACATGCTGGAGGTGGGGCAGAACCTCCTGAGCGGGCTGGAGCTCGCGAGCCCGCACCAATGGCACCTGGCCCACCGCGATCTCCTGGGCGACCAGTGCTTCTACGCCGGGGACCGGGTGCGCCTGACCGTGCTCGTGGGCCTGGACGACTACGAGGGCCTCCGGGGCTGGGTGAACAAGCCCGGGACCGACGGCACCGTCGTCATCGCCGGCACCCCCCTGAACGCCATCAAGGTGACGCTGGACTTCACCAAGGGCCGCGGTCCCGTGTGCTGGGAGGTCGGCAAGAACGTTGCCCAGTTCGGGTTCGGCGTGCTCCCGGGCTACGACCACGGCTCCATCGTGTCGGTCTTCGACGGCCACCGGGACAAGCCCGACGACGTCCTCATCCGCCACACGCTGAGCGCGCTCCGGGTCCGGACGCCCAAGCAGTTCGACAAGCACGTCGAGGCCTTGGAGAAGGTGACCCGCCAGGCCTACGACGCCGGGGGGGACGAGGACGGGAAGGGGCCGCCCCCGGTCTTCCAGCAGTTCCTCCTCCACGCCGTGGACGACCAGGGGGCCCCGATCCGGGACTTCACCCTGGAGTTCTTCGTGCGGCGCGTGGACCGGGCCGACGACGACAACAAGATCCTCACGGGCCGGGGCTCCACCCAGAAGGAGCGGGAGCTCAGCGAGGAGGTGAACAAGCGCATGTGCGGCGAGTTCCACACCTTCCGGGAGGACGCCAGCTTCCGCCGGATGCTCGTGGACATCGCGGCGGTGGCGCCCCTGGTGCCCGAGGGCTACCTGCTGGCCATGCGGCTCCACGTCCCGAAGATCGACCGGGGCATCTACTACGACACCGCCAACACCCAGGACGTGGTCATCTGGGAACCGGGGGCCGAGGACGGCCCGACCTTCTTCTTCCCGAACACCACCACGCTGGTGGAGCTGGTGGTGGACCGGCGCACGGACTACGTGACCGTGGGCACCTCCCCCCGATCGAGCTGAGCCCGGCGCCGCCCGTCAGGCGAAGAGCCGCTCCAGGAAGGAGTTCAGGAAGATGCCGTCGGGGTCCATCTCCCGACGGATCTCCGCGAAGCGGGCGTGGTTGTCCCCGTACATCCCCTCGAGATCCTGGCGGGTGAGGTTGTAGTGCTTCCCCCAGTGGGGCCGCCCGCCGAGCTCCCGGAAGACCGGCTCGATCTGCTGGAAGAGCTCCATGGCGTTGTTCAGGGACGAGACGCCGATGTAGCAGACGTCCTCCCCCTGGGTGGCGCTCAGCAGATCGTCGTCCCCGGCCACGAAGCGGATCTCGCAGCCCAGGTTCAGCGTCACCGATCCCTCGGCGAAGATGCGGTCGATCGCTCGCAGCGCCTCCTCGGCGTGGGCGACCGGCACCGCGTACTCGAGCTCCCGGTGGAAGACGGGGAGGAGGGGGAGGGTGAGCATCTGCTCGTAGCCCCCGGTCCGGTGGAGGATCCGCTGGAAGCCGCTCCGCCCCACGTCGTCGCCCAGGGCCTGGCTCAGACGCTCGCCGTCCATGGGTATGGTTTCGGTGCTCCCCAGGTTGAGCCGGGCCAGGATCGCGTCGCCCAGGTCCGGAACCCCCTCCAGGGACCCTCGGTCCGAACCCTTCTCGTTCTTGGTGACGATGATGGCCTTGTGGCGCGGCAAGAAGGGCATCATCCACCACATGAGCATGCGCTCGTTCTCCCGGGCCAGGGAGACGAGCTGGTCGACGCCGTCCTGGAAATCGCACAGGTAGGCGTTGAAGTCGAGCTTGTAGTAGTCCACGCACTCGAGCGTCACCGAGGTCAGGATACCCAGCATACCCAGGGAGAGCCGGGACGCCCCGAGCATCTCGGGCGTCGACTCGTCGAAGGCCTGGAAATCCCCCCGCCCGTCGATCAGCCGGGCCGCCGTCACCTGGGTGGGCATGCTCTTGAAGCCCAGCCCCGTGCCGTGGGTCCCGGTGGAGACCGCGCCCGCGATGGACTGTTCGGTGACCGAGCCCATGTTCCGGAGGCCCAGGCCCCGGGCCTTGAGCTTCGGGATGAGGTGCTTCATGCGGATGCCCGCCGACACCGTGACCTTCTTCCCGTCGACGGACATCTCGCTGGGCCCCAGATCCGGGAGCACGAGACTGTCGAGGCTCACGAGAGTTCCATCGGTGGTGAGGATCTGGGAGAAGGAGTGCCCGGCGCCCTGGGTCCGGATGGGGGTGTTGCCCTCGGCCCGCCGGATCATCTCCTGGATCTCGGCTTCCCGGCGGGGCTCCACGTAGCGGCCGGGATTGAACTCCACGGTCCGGGACCAGTTGCGGAAATGGTGCCCCTCCCGGGCCCGCCCGAAGGCGACGTTCGCGGGGACGCCCCTGCGCCCGGCCCGGAGCGGCGCGAAGCCCACCCCGCTGACCACGTAGTCCCGGTTGTCCAGGACGTCTGTGCTCAGGATGTTGACCCCGCCCTCGACGCACGTGTCCCAGGCCCGCCGCGCCACGAGGTTGTAGGCCCGGACGATGAACCCCTTCGTCCTGGTCCACGCCTCGATGTCCGACAGGGGCGTGGTGTGGTCCACGAAGAGGTTCACGAAGACCTGGTTCCCCCGGCGGGGCGGCGTCCGGGAACCGGCGGCGAAGTCGGCGAAGCAGACCCGCTTCTCCGGCTCGTGGTTGGCGTAGGCGTGCTTCCGGTCCCCGGCGCCGGAAAGGCAGAGGATCACCTTGCCACGGAGCTCCCGGAAGGTGGCCCAGTTCCCGGCCTGCGCCCCCCGGATCACGTCCTTTTCCCCGCCGATCACGCTCGCGGGCCGGTACACCCGCTCCTCCCCGAGGGCCTCCAGCAGCATCTCGTCGAAGGAGCGGATGAACTCCTCGTCGTCGCCGGGACTGTTCTTCAGGTCGAGGTGGATCGTGACGACCGGATGGTCCGGGTGGGCGTCGCACCACTCCACCACCTCCCGGAGAACGTCGCGCACCTCCGGTCCCGTGGCCCCGACGTCGTGCTTCACGTGGTACTCGTTCAGCCCTGGGATCTGGTGGAGGTCGAATTCGAGCCCCAGGACCGGCTCGATGGCGTCACCGGTTCCGCCCAGCTGCTCTCCGATGGACCAGCGGCGCTGGTCCTTCATGCGGTCGATGGTGTTGTGGGAGGCCTTGAAGGAGAGCTGGTCGTAGCGGAGGTCCTCGAAGGTCATGATGCCGCCGTCGGTGGAGGAGGAGGTCGGGGGACGCCGGAGAGGATAGACGCGCCCGGTGAGCGCACGCAATCGGCCGTGGCCCGGAGGGATGCGATCCTTGACCCGGAGCGCCGCCGGCACTTTCTTACGGTAGAAGTAGGAAAGGGCCGACCGGGGAGGTGGACGAGACGTCGCCGCTGAGCGGGTGCCCCACCTCGGACGCCGGCCCGGGGTCTGGATGGGGGGGCGCGATGGACGGGGGAAGACCGAGTGAGCTGGAAGGACTGATACTCCTGGCGCTCGTCCGCCTCGGCGGAGACGAGGCCTACGGGGTCCCGGTCCGGGACGAGATCGTGGCGCAGACGGGCCGAACGCCGTCGCTGGCGGCGGTCTACGCGGCCCTCGGACGCCTGGAGGACGCCGGTCTGGTGGCCTCGTGGGTCTCCGAGCCCGAGCCCCGGCCCGGCGGACGGGCCCGCAAGCACTTCCGCTTGCGCCCGGGGGGCGTCCGGGCGCTCCAGGAGGCCCGGGCGGAGATGGAGCGGATGTGGGCGGGCGTGGACCTCTCCTCCTTCACGGAGGAGACGGCGGGAGGAACCTGATGGGTCCCGTGGGCCGCGGACTGCTGGCGCTGATCGGGCGCCTCGTGCCGCCGACGGACCGGGCGTTCCTGCTGGGCGATCTGGAAGAGGAATGGGCCCGCCGGTGGGCGGCCGACCGCCTCGCCGCATTGCGTTGGCTCGCGAGCGAGGCCGTGGGCATCGTCCGGGTTCATGGGCGCCCACCGACGCTCGTTCCCCGCTGGCGCCGGGAGTCCGCCCTCGCCCTTCGACGCATCCGGCGGCGCCCCGCCGTCCCGCTCCTCGTGTCCCTCACCCTCGGGCTCGGGATCGGAGCCGTGACGGGTGTCCTGGCCGTGGTGGACGGCGTCCTGATGCGGCCGCTGGATCTCCCCCGGGGTGATCGCCTCGTGGCGGTATGCAGCCGACACCCCACCACCGAGGGGTTCTGCGTGGCTTCGCCCGGAGACGCCGTGGCCCTCCGGGGACTCGCCGCCCTGGAAGACGTGGGTCTGGCCCGGGGATGGGCCTTCAGCCTGCGGACGAGCGACGGGGTGGAGGGCGTGACCGGCGGCCTCGCGACGCCGGGCGCCTTCCGGGTCCTGGGTCTCCGGCCCGCCCTGGGACGGCTCTACGACGACGTGGACCAGGCCCGGGGCGAGGCGGCGGCGGTCGCTGTGCTCTCCCACGACGCCTGGACCCGGCGGTTCGGGGCCGATCCCGGGGTGGTCGGTCGGGTCCTGCGCCTCGACGACCGACCGGTGGAGGTGGTGGGCGTTCTGGCGCGGGCCGCCGGCGTGCCTGGGCTGGAGACGGTGGAGGTCTGGACGCCTCTCCCCTTTCCGGAGGACGATCCGGAACAGGCAGGCTGGCGTGGATTCCGCGGGTTCGGGGTCCTGGCGTCCGGCGCGTCGCGGGGTGGGCTCGCCGAAGAGGCGGAGGCGCTGGCCACCGCCCTGTCCGCCACGGACCCCGTCACCTGGGGTGGCTGGCGCTTCGACACGCCCGACCTCCGGGAGCACCTGATCGGTCCGGTGAAGTCCACGCTCCGGGCCTTCCTGGCGGCG
Organism: Longimicrobiales bacterium; assembly: GCA_035464715.1. Taxonomy (GTDB): domain Bacteria; phylum Gemmatimonadota; class Gemmatimonadetes; order Longimicrobiales; family Gaopeijiaceae; genus Gaopeijia. The sequence continues at coordinate 4,560 of DATHRY010000062.1, read as the reverse complement.
GCGGCTCTGGTCCTCCTGGTGGCCGCCCTGAACGCCGCAGGGCTGCTCCTCACCCGGGCCGCCTCCGCTGCCGAGGCCCGGCGCGTCCAGGTCGCGCTGGGGGCCGACCGGCGCGACCTGCTGCTCGGAACGCTGATCGAGACCGGGCTGCTGGGGCTCGCCGGGGCGTCGCTCGGTGTGCTCCTGACCGCCGTCCTCCTTCCCGTGCTCCTGGCGGGCGCCCCGCCGATCCCCCGCCTGGACGAGGTGACCCTGGACGGGCGGGTCTTCCTCGGAGCCCTCCTGGTGACCGGCGCGGCGTCGGCCCTCGCCGCCATCGTCCCGGCGCTGGGCCAGGGCGGCGGGCGGGCCCCCCTGCTGTCCCGGGCCCCGGGGGAAGGCCGGAGAGCGGGTCGGTTCCGGACCATCCTGGTGACGTTCCAGGTCGCCGCCGCGGTGGCCCTTCTGGGTACGGCCGGGTTGCTGGGACGTTCGATCCTGCACCTCACGCGCTTCGATCCCGGGGTACCCGCCGACCGGACCGTGGCGGCCTGGCTCCTGACGACCGGGGACTCGGTGGACACCGGGCTGGCGGCGGCCCGGGGTCACGAGGCGGCGGCGGAGCGCATCCGGGCCCTCCCGGGGGTGCGGGCCGCGGGGCTGGTGTCCGCGAGTCGCTTCTTCGGTGGGCGCGAGACGGAACGGGTGGGGGTGGCGGATCGCCCCGGCGACGAGCCCGTGGTCCGATGGCACGACGTGGGACCCGGGGCCCTCGAGGCCCTGGGCCACCGGATCGTAGCCGGTCGGCCCGTCTCCCCCGACGACCGGAACGGCACCGAACGGGTCGCCTGGGTCGACGAGACCTTCGCCCGCCGCCACCTCCCCCCGGACCCGGTGGGCGCACGGCTCCGTCTCCTGGACCGGGAGGGGGTGGAGGTGCGGGTGGCCGGCGTGGTCTCGGATCCCCCCCGGGCCGATCCCTCCGCCCCGGTGGAACCGCAGGTCTGGCTACCGCTGGAGCAGTGGCCCCGCTATGCCGCATTCCTCGTCTACCAGACCGAGGCAGACCCCGGACCGGTCTCCGTCGTGCTGGAGGACCGCGTCCACGAGGTGTCCGGGGAGATCCAGGTGGGGTCCCCCCGAACCGTGGCGTCCTCCCTGGAGAGGGAGCGGGCGCCCTTCCGCTTCAGCGCCGCCGTGGTGGTCGTGTTCGGGACCCTGAGCCTGGCCCTGGCGGCCCTGGGCCTCTACGGCTCGTTGTCCTACGCCGTGGCCTGCCGACGCCGGGAGATCGGGATCCGCCGGACGCTCGGAGAGCGGCGGGGCGGGACCCTGAGGGCCACCGTCCGGGACGGCATGCTCCCGGGGCTCGCGGGCACGGCGCTGGGGCTCGTCGGCGTAGGCCTGGGCGGGCGGGCCACGGCCGGGCTCCGGGTCGGGGTCGGCGCCTGGGACCCGGTCACCCTCCTCGTCACCGCGGCCGCGGTGCTCACCGTGGTGGCCCTGGCGAGCTGGGTGCCGGCCCTGCGGGCCAGCCGGGTGGATCCCGCGGTGGTGCTCCGGGAGGGCTGAGGCTCCGCCGGCTCAGGGCACCTCCGCCGCCACGGCCTCCACGGCGAGCCCGCCGTTCCGGGTCTTGAAGAGCGTGCGGGTCTCCAGGCCGAGCTGCCCCGTCAGGGCGGGATCCGCCGACAGGAGGACGACCCGCCCGCCGGACCAGCGCTCCCGGAGCAGGGTGCCGAGGCGGCCGTAGAGGTTTCGGAGCCGCTCCGGATCGCCGACGCGGTGGCCGTACGGAGGATTCGAGACCAGAAGGCCCCCCTCGTCGGCCAGGGTGGGGAAGGGGGCGGCGGAGAGGGCGGCCTGGTGGAAGCTCGTCCACTCCGCCACGCCCGCCCGCCCCGCGTTGGCCCGGGCGGCCTCCACCGCTCCGGCGTCCCGGTCCGATCCCACCAGGGGGGCCCGGGGGGCGGCTGCCGGCTCGGACGGCGCCGTCTCTCCGGGACCGTCCATCCCCGGCCAGGCCTCGTAGCTGAACCGCCGCCCCCGACCCGGAGCCAGGCCTCCGGCCAGGAGCGCCGCCTCGGTCACGAGGGTCCCCGAGCCGCAGAAGGGATCGAAGAGAGGGGTCCGGCGGTCCCATGCGGACGCCAGGAGGAGCGCCGCGGCCAGCGTCTCCCGGAGAGGGGCCTTTCCCACCGCCTGGCGGTAGCCCCGGCGGTGGAGCGGTTCGCCCGAGGCGTCCGCGGAGACCGTGACCCGGTCCCGGACCAGCCGGACCACGAACCGGGGCTCCGGAATCTCGGAGGGCCACGGGGGCAGGCGGCGGTTCCCGGCCCAGCCGTCGAGGCTCCGACGGAGTCGTTCCTCGATACCGCCGGTGTGATAGAGCCGGGACTTCCGGGAGGTGACCTCGAAGCGGACGGCCTCGGGAGAGGCGGGAAGATGTCGTCCCAGCACCCGGTCCCAGGGGATATCCTGCGCCTTCCGCTCCAGCTCGGCGAACCCCGAGGCCTTGAACCGGGCCAGGCGGACCAGAACACGGGACGCCGTGCGGAGCCCCCGGTTCAACCCGATCAAGGCGTCCGGGCCCGCCTCCACGGCGAAACCTCCGGGCTCCGTCTCCCCGGGGACCCACCCCAGAGCCCGGACCTCCTCGGCGGTGATCGCTTCGATGCCGGGGGTCGAGGCGACGAAGAGCTCGAGGCCGGGGACCGCCATCATGAGGCTGTGGAAGGAAGGAGGCGCCTAATCCGTCTTCTTGCCGTCCCTCAGCATCCCGTTGAGGACCATGGCGACGATGCTCACGACCAGGCTTCCCAGGAGCGCCGCCCAGAACCCGTCCACCGACAGGGAGTCCGTGATCCCCGCGGTCAGCATGAAGAGGAGGGCGTTGATGACGAAGACGAAGATCCCCAGCGTCAGGAAGATCACCGGGAAGGACAGCAACATCACGATCGGTTTCACCAACGCGTTCACGATCCCGAAGATCAGAGCCACCCAGAGGATGCCCATCGGCTCCTCGGTGAGGTGCACCCCGCCCACCAGCTGGGCGGCGACCCAGAGGGCGACGGCGTTGGCGAGAAGCCGGACGATGAAGTTGCGCATGGTGGGTTCCCCTTGGTTTCTTGGGCTCGATCCTCCGGCACGGTAGCGCCTTTCCCGTCCGTACGGAATTCCCACACCCCGGGTTCGCATGATCCGCCGCGCCGTCCGGTCCCTGCTCGCCGTACTCCTCCTCCCCCTCGCCGTCGGCGCCCAGACGTACGACGTGGTCCTCCGGGGTGGACGGGTCATGGATCCGGCCTCGGGCCTGGACGCGGTCCGGGACGTGGGCATCCTCGACGGAACCGTCCGGGCCCTGTCCGAGACCCCCCTGGACGGCCGGGAGGTGGTGGACGTCGCCGGCCTGGTCGTGGCCCCGGGGTTCGTGGACCTCCACGCCCACGGTCAGGACCTCCTCGCCAGCTCATTCCAGGTCCGGGACGGGGTGACCACGGCGCTGGAGATGGAGGGCGGGGCGGCGCCCGTCGCCCCGTTCTATGCGGAACGTGAGGGGGCGGCCCGCATCCACTTCGGGGCCACCGCGTCCCACGGGGCGGTCCGAGGCCGGGTCATGGGCGCGAACCACAACTACACCTCCCCGTCCCGGGCCCAGATCGACGAGATGACGGAGCTGCTCCGGGAGGAGCTCCGCGCCGGCGCCCTTGGCATCGGGATCGGCCTCCAGTACGTCCCGGGAGCCAGTCGGGAGGAGATCCACCGGGTGATGCAGGTGGCGGCCGAGGCCGGCGTGCCGGTGTTCTGCCACGTGCGTTACGCGGGGGTCCAGGAGCCCACGGCGGCCACCCAGGCCGTGCAGGAGATGATCGCCGGGGCCGCCGCCACCGGCGCCAGCGTCCACGTGGTTCACATCGCCAGCACCGGCCTCACCTCGGTGCCCCTCCTCCTGGAGATGATCGCCGGGGCCCGGGAGCGGGGGATCGACGTTACGACGGAGGTCTACCCGTACACGGCGGCCTCCACGGCCATCCAGTCGGCGATCTTCGACGACGGCTGGCAGGAGCGGCTGGACGCGGACTACGGCGACATCGAGTGGATCGCCACCGGAGAGCGGCTCACCGCGGAGAACTGGAGCGCGTTCCGGGCCGAGGGCGGGCCGGTGATCGCCCACGTGATCCCCGAGGAGGCCGTGGAGGCGGCGCTGCGCTCGCCGGGCGTGATGGTCGCCTCCGACGGGGTCCCCTTCACGAACGGCCGCACCCATCCACGGGGCGTCGGCACCTTCGCCCGGGTGCTGGGCCGCTACGCCCGGGAGCAGGGCACCCTGGACCTCATGGACGCCCTGGCCCGCATGACGATCCTGCCGGCCCGGCGCCTGGAGGAGGCGGTGCCCGCCATGCGCTGGAAAGGGCGGATCCAGGTGGGGGCGGACGCCGACCTCACGGTCTTCGATCCGGCCACCGTGATCGACCGCTCGACCTTCGCCGAGCCGGCGGTCGCCTCCGACGGCATCGAACACGTCCTGGTCCGGGGGACGTTCGTGGTCCGGGACGGGGCGCTGGTGGAGGAGGCGCGCCC